>JANOHI010000160.1:0-1133 GCA_031406385.1 Acidimicrobiia bacterium | reverse complement strand
GGGGACTTCGGGAACGTCGGAGCGACCGGCTCGTAGGGGGCACCGAGCGACGGACGACGATCGGGCTCGCCCCTATTCGGCCAGAACGACATCGCTCGTTCCGTCTGCGCGGTGATCGTCAGCGACGGGTTCACACCGAGGTTGGCGCTGATGGCCGAACCATCGGCAACGTGCAGCCCGGGATGTCCGAACACCCGCTGGTACCCGTCGATCACTCCGTGCTCGGCGTCGGCACCAATCACACACCCGCCGAGGATGTGCGCAGTCACCGGCACGTCGAGCAGCGCTTCGTTGATCGAGCCGAACGCGTCGCCGCCCATGATCTCTGCCGCCTTTCGAGCAGCGTCGACGGCCTCGGGGATGAAGGTCGGGTTGGGTGCTCCCGTCCCCTGCTCGCTTCGCAACCGCACCCGACCACGACGGTTCCGCCACCGGAGGTTGATGCTGTTGTCGCTGCTCTGCATGACGAGCAGGATCACGGTCTTCTGCGACCACTTGCGTACCGAGAGACTCTTCAGGAACCGCACCGGGTGTCGGAGCACCTCGCCGACGAATCGCACTTGGCGAGGAATGCGCCCGCCGCCGTCGACGAGCACCGTGGCCAACAGGCCCATCGCATTCGAGCCGGCGGGATAGCGGACTCCCTCGATGTGGGTGTGGTCGTTCGGGTAGATCGACGAGCTGATCGCCACGCCGGTCGAGTAGTCCGTGTCGCTCCCAGCAGACGCGCTCGCGCCAAGGATGGACTCCGAGTTCGTCCGCACCAACTCGCCGAGGCGACTCGAAAGGTGCGGGAGGCGACCCCCCTCCTTCAGACCGGCCAGCAAACGAACAGTGCCGAGTACCCCGGCCGAGAACACCACTTGACCCGCGGTGAACCCGGCGGTGTCCCGGTGGCGAAGCCCCGGGCGACAGGTCGTGAGCTCGAAGCCGCCTCCATCGAGCGGCACGAGGTCGGTCACCTCAGTCTCGGCGAACACGGTCGCCCCGGCTTGTTCGGCAAGGTAGAGGTAGTTCCGATCGAGTGTGTTTTTCGCCCCGAATCGACAGCCGATCATGCAGCCGCCGCACTGGTTGCAGCCGGTGCGTTCCGGACCCGCACCGCCGAAGTACGGGTCGGCGACGACGATGCC
>JANOHI010000152.1:0-1866 GCA_031406385.1 Acidimicrobiia bacterium | reverse complement strand
CCGATCGGTCACGGGGCGGAGAACGCCGCTGTGGCCACTTCCTTGGCCCAGCCGTAGTCGGCCTTGCCGTTCGGAGCGCGCTTCACCTCGTCCACGATGAGCACCTGCTTCGGCGCCTTTCTCCGCCGCGCCGTGCCGGTGAACGTGAACTACCGGTACCTCGACGATGAGCTTGCGTACCTGGCCAACGACAGCGCGATGTCGGTGCTCGTCACCGAAAACGCGATGTTGGATCGTGTCCGCTCGATTCGCAACCGTGTTCCGCTGCTCCGCCATGTGGTTTTTGACGGTCCCGCGGTCGACGCGGCCAGCACACCGGACGAATGTACGTGGGCAGACAGTCTGCGCACATATGACCCCGGGTCGGTTCTGCGCGGCTCCGATGATGACATCTACATGCTCTACACCGGTGGCACCACGGGGATGCCAAAAGGCGTCATGTTTCGGATGGGCGACTTCGTGCAGCGGATGTTCACGGGGTACACCTACCGGGGATGGGACCTCCCGACGGCGGACACTCTCGTCGAGCACATCGCCGCCCATCGAGACGCCGGTGATCGCCGCGTCAGCATCCCGGCATGTCCGCTGATGCACGGCACGGGAATGTGGCTCGGCGCGTTCTACGCCCATCTCATGGGGGGCTGCGTCGTCACTCTTCCAGGTCGGTCGTTCGTTGCCGACGAGCTCTGGCGGACGGCTTCGGCGGTTGGGGCGGACGCCGTGACCATTGTCGGCGATGCGTTCGCCCGGCCGATGCTCGATGCCCTCGACCGCGCCGTCGATGAAGGCCGGCCCTATGACCTCTCGGCGCTGCGGATCATCCAGTCGAGCGGAGTGATGTGGAGTGCTGAGGTACAGACCGGACTCCTTCGTCACCTCGACGTCCGCCTCGTCGATTCGATGGGGTCCACCGAGGGTGCGATGGCCCGGCGCATCGTCACCCGCGGGACGCCGATCGAGACGGCCAGGTTCGAACCGCTTGCCGGGACAAAGCTGATCGGCGAAGACGGCTCGATCATCGCTCCCGGCTCGGCTGAACGCGGAAGGATCGCCGCGTCGGCCGTGGTGCCGATCGGCTACTTCAATGACCCCGAGAAGTCGGCGGCGACCTTCGTCGAGATCGACGGCGTGCGCCACACGATGGCGGGTGACTGGGCGGTCTGGGCTGAGGACGGGACGCTTGTGCTCCTCGGTCGTGGTTCGCACTGCATCAACACCGCGGGGGAGAAGGTGTTCCCTGAGGAGGTCGAGGAGGCGATGAAGCGCCATCCGGCCGTGGCCGACTGCCTCGTGATCGGCCTGCCCGACGAACGCTTCGGCGAGCGCGTTGGCGCTGTGCTGTCGCTCCACCACGGAGCGGTCGGTACAGGCGCCGATGCCGTCCTCGACGACGTGAAGCAATGGCTTGCCAGCTACAAGCTCCCCCGGACCTCGGTCGTGGTCAGCGAGGTGCGCCGCGCCGCGAACGGCTAGGCCGACTACCTCTGGGCTCGCGAGGTCCTCGGCTCGCTCTAGAAGGCGCGTCGAGCAACTGACTCTTGCCGGAGCGCGGGGGGTTTTGCCTGACCGACCGGTGAGGAGTCAGCCGACGACCTTGCGGCCGATGATCTCCTTCATGATCTCGGTCGTGCCTCCGTAGATCGTGGTGATGCGGGCATCGACGTAGGCGCGCCCGATCGGGTACTCCTGCATGTAGCCGTAGCCGCCGTGGAGCTGCACGCAGGTGTCGACCGTGCGCTTTTGCAACTCGGTGCACCACCACTTCGCCATGGCCGCCTCCTCCACGGTGAGCTCGCCGGCGTTGAGCTGCTCGATGCAGCGGTCCACGAAGACCTGCCCGATCTCGACCTCGGTGGCGATCTCGGC
>JANOHI010000138.1:0-4373 GCA_031406385.1 Acidimicrobiia bacterium | reverse complement strand
GTCAAGCCTGTTCGTACCCTCGACCTCGTCGTGATTGCGGCGGAATGGGGGCACGGTCGCCGACAGGGCTCGCTCTCGAACCTCCATCTTGCGGCTGTTGCCGACGACGGCTCGGGTTTCGTCATGGTTGGCAAGACCTTCAAGGGTCTTACCGACGCCGTTTTGCAAAGCCAGACGGTGGCGCTCCTGGAGCGGGAGATCGGCCGCCAAGGGATCACGGTCTTCGTTCGGCCCGAGCTCGTGGTCGAGATCGCAGTCGACGGCGTGCAGCGCTCCTCGCGTTACCCGGGCGGCGTCGCGTTGCGGTTCGCACGGGTGAAGCACTACCGACCCGACCGCTCCGCCGCCACCGCCGACCGACTGGCCGCCGTTCGCTCCCTCCTCGCGTAGCCGGTCGCAACACCCGCACTTGGTGGTTCGTCCCGCGGATCGGAGAGAATGGCTGTATGAACAATCGCGCCAAGTGGCAGGCCGCATTCGACGCATCGACCGTTCGATCCGGTGTCGACGCCATCACGATGTCCGGAATCCCGCTCGATCCGGTCTACGGGCCCGATGACGCCCTGTTCCCCGGGCAGTATCCCTACACACGTGGCGTCTACGCCTCGGGCTATCGCACGAAGCTCTGGACCATGCGGATGTTCGCCGGATTCGGCACGGCGGAGGACACCAACGCCCGGTTCAAGGAGATCCTCCGAACGGGGGGCGACGGCCTGTCAACGGCGTTCGACCTGCCGACCCTCATGGGGAAAGACTCCGACGATCCAATGTCGATCGGTGAGGTCGGCAAGTGCGGTGTCGCCATCGACACGCTGGCCGACATGGAGGATCTCTTCGATGGGATCGACCTTGGGGTGACAACGACGTCGATGACGATCAACTCACCGGCCGCGCCGATCCTGGCGATGTTCATCGCCAATGCCGAGAAGAACGGCACGGCGAAGGCGCGCCTCGGAGGGACCATCCAGAACGACATCTTCAAGGAGTACCAGGCCCAGAAGGAGTTCGTCTTCCCGCCACGGCCGAGCGTGCGGATCATCACCGACATGATTCGCTACTGCACGACCGAGATGCCGAAGTGGAACACCATCTCCGTGTCCGGCTACCACATTCGCGAAGCCGGTTCCACGGCTGCGCAGGAGCTCGCCTTCACGATCGCCAACGGGTTCGCCTACGTCGAAGCGGCGCGCCTCGCCGGCCTCGACGTTGACGCATTCGCTCCTCGCCTGTCCTTCTTCTTCAACGCGCACTCCGACTTCTTCGAAGAGATCGCAAAGTATCGCGCGGCACGTCGGATCTGGGCCCGGTGGATGCGTGACCACTACGGAGCGACCAGCGAGCGTTCCCACATGCTCCGCTTCCATACCCAAACCGCAGGCGTGTCGCTCACTGCGCCACAGCCCGAGCTCAACCTCGTGCGCACGGCCATCGAAGCTCTGGCCGGCGTCCTTGGCGGCACCCAGTCCCTTCACACCAACTCGATGGACGAAGTGCTTGCGCTCCCGACGGAAAAGGCAGCGCGCTTAGCACTTCGAACGCAACAGGTCATCGCGTCGGAGACCGGTGTCACCATCGTCGCAGACCCGCTCGGCGGCTCGTACTACGTCGAGGCCCTCACCGACGAGATCGAGCGTCAGGCCGAAGCGATCTTCGCCCACCTCCTCGAACTCGGCAAGGGCTCCGTGCTCGAGGGGGTGTATGCCGGAATCGACAACGGCTACTTCCAGGGTGAGATCGCCGACGCGGCCTACTCGTTCGAGCGGCGGATCAACCGCGGGGACCGTATCGTCGTGGGTGTGAACCGCTTCACCGAAGCGCCGGGTGACGAACCGTTACCGATCCTGGTGATCGGTCCCGAAGTGGAGGAGCGCCAGCGCAAGCGGCTCGACATCGTCAAGCACGACCGCAACGACGCCGCCGTGCACGAAGCACTCGGCCGGATCAAGAGTGCCGCGGAGGATTCCACCGTGAACCTGATGCCAGTGCTCGTCGATGCCGCCACGTCGTACTGCACCCTGGGCGAGGTGATGAACACCATGGCCGACGTGTTCGGCCGCTATGTCGAGAAGCCTGTCATCTGACGGCTGTGCCGGGCCCACGCGGCGCTTGACGGCAGGGGTTGTGGATCGGCAGTCGATCTTCGGGCAGGTAGCGTCGCCCACCGATGGTCGACCGCGAGGAATACCCCGGCGAGCCCGATCTCATTGCGGTCGTCCCGACGCCGGCAATGGTTGTGGCCGGGCGAACGATTGCCGACCCGCGGCTCAGCCCTGACGGCACGGCGGTCGTCGCGCATGTTCGTGACGGCGCCGGTCCGCTGCTGGTGTGCATCGAACTCGGAGACGGGGAACGGGTTGCGCCGGGACCGGAGATGGTCATCGTGTTCGACCCGTCGGTCGTCGGATCGCATCCCTTCGGTGGGGGTTCGTGGAACTGGTTCCCCGATAGCCGTTCCGTGGTCTACGTGGCGAGTCCCGGTCTGTTCCGTTCGAGCCGTACGGGCGGACCGGGGCAACTCCTCGCCGTTCCGCCCGAAGGAACCTGGTTCGCGTCTCCGGCGGTCTCGCCCGACGGTCTCCGGATCGCCGTCATTGTCGAGAACGACGACTCGCAGTCGGTCGCGGTGGTCGATCTCGAACGCGAGGGAACCGTGGAGATCGTGCTGCCCGGTGACCCGGGCGTGTTCTGCATGGACCCCGCGTGGTCCGCCGCCGGAGCGCTTTCCTGGCACCAATGGGAGGCGCCATGCATGCCGTGGGATCGGGCATCCATCGCGACCCGACACGGTGACGGATCGGTGACGGTCATCGCCGACGGAGCGCCGGCTCAGCCGCAGTGGTCACCTGACGGCACGCGCGTTGGCTACCTCGCCGACGTATCGAGCGGGTGGCGAAACGTGTGCGTCGACGGACAGGCGGTGGTCAGCGGCGGGACGGGGGAGCCCTACGAGCACGGGACCCCCTCGTGGGGCTCCGGACAGCGATCCTGGTGTTGGTCGCCCGACGGGACGGGTGTGGCCTTCGTCCGCAACGAACAGGGCTTTGCCCGGCTCTGCGTCGCCGATGCCGCCACGGGAGCCGTCACCGAACTCGGCAAGGCGTGGCACATCGGACTTTCGTGGTCGCGCACCTCCCGAGGTCGCCAACGGATCGCCGCCATCCGAACCGGCGGCGTCACACCGCCGCAGCTCGTGGTCTACGACCTTGCCGGCGATCCGGTGCGGACGACCGTGGCCCGCGGACCGGTCGGCGGGTGGGAGTCCGCTGCGCTCCCTGAACCAGAGGTGATCCACTGGCCGGCCTCCGATGGCACAACGCTGCACGGTCGCTTCTACCCCGCGCGGAGATCCCATGGAGGAACGATCGTCTCGCTCCACGGTGGTCCGACGGACCAGACCACCGTGGCCTTCAACCCCCGTTTCTCCTACTGGTTGGCACGCGGATGGTCGGTCTTCGTCCCCGATCACCGAGGGTCCACCGGATGGGGTCACGGGTACCAGCAGGCGATGAACGAGCGTTGGGGCGAGCTCGACGTGAGCGATTGTGCCGACGGCATTCGTGCCGTTGCCAACGCCGGGCGGATCATTCCCGAGCGGACCGTCGTGATCGGGGGATCGGCCGGTGGATTCTGCGCGTTGCATCTCCTGCTTCGCCACCCCGAGCTGTTTGCCTGTGGCGTTGCGCTCTATCCGGTGACCGATCTCGCCGAGCTCGACGCCACGACCCATCGGTTTGAGCGGTACTACAACCGTTCGCTCGTCGGGCCGGTCGAACGCTACGGCGAACGCTCACCGATCACCGCAGCGGCGGCGCTTTCGCGGCCGTTGCTGCTGTTGCATGGTGACGCCGATCCCGTCGTCTCGGTCGGCCAGTCGAGACGGTTCGCCGCGGTCGCCACAGCGGCGGGCGCGACGGTCGAACTCGTGGTCTACGAAGGTGAAGTCCATAGCTGGAAGCGTTCGGCGACCACCGTCGATGAGCTGCTCCGCATCGACGCGTTCCTGGCCAGGTTCTGTCCGACGGACTGACTCGTCCTCTGAAGAACGACGGCAACGGGAGTTCGGAACACCACCGGATGCACCCGGGCCGAGTAAGAACGGGACACCGGTAGCGTTGCCTGGATGCTTCTGGCCGAGTGCGAGATAAGACACTCGCGGCCCGTCGCCCCGACCCGCCGTGTTGCGCTCGGTCTCCAAGTGCTCCCGACGGAACCGCTACCGGGATGGGGCCCCGTGCTTCTCGGTGGCATGGTTGCCGCCAACATCGGCGACCTCGAACCCGATGAGCTCCCCGACCTCTGGGATTTCGTCGACGATCTTGAGGCGGGCCGTCGTATCTCCCAGCCGCGACTTCGGCACCGGTTCCAGCGCGACA
>JANOHI010000135.1:0-7836 GCA_031406385.1 Acidimicrobiia bacterium | reverse complement strand
GGCGGTCAGCTATGGCAATTGGGTCACCCACGGCAGCCAAGTCGAAGAGGACGCCGCGGTGGCCTGCGTTCGCCGTGCCCTCGATCTCGGTGTGACCACCTTCGACACCGCCGACGCGTACGCCGGCACCAAGGCGGAGTCGGTGCTCGGCCGAGCCCTCGCCGGCGAGCGGCGAGAGGGCCTCGAGATCGCCACCAAGGTGTTCTTCCCGACGGGACGGGGCGCGAATGATCGAGGACTTTCCCGCAAGCATCTGATGGAAGGCATCGATGGCTCACTCAAGCGTCTCGGGACCGACCACGTCGACCTGTACCAGGCCCACCGTTTCGACGTGGAGACGCCGCTTGAGGAAACGATGCTGGCCTTCTCGGACATCGTTCGTTCCGGGAAGGCGCTCTACATCGGCGTGTCTGAATGGACTGCTGAGCAGATCCGCGCCGGCGCGGCGCTCGCCCGCGAACTCCATGTGCCGTTCGTCTCGAACCAGCCGCAGTACTCCATGCTGTGGCGGGTCATCGAAGCCGACGTTGTTCCGGCCAGCGAAGAGTGCGGGCTCTCGCAGATCGTGTGGTCACCAATCGCCCAGGGTGTGCTCACCGGCAAGTACCTGCCCGGTCAGCCGGTGCCCGACGGCTCTCGTGCGCTCGACCCGACCGGCGCAGTCTTCATCAAGCGTTGGCTGAGCGACCCGGTGCTGACAGCGGTCCAGGAGCTTCGACCGATCGCCGCTGAGGCCGGGCTCACGATGGCCGGACTTGCCGTGGCATGGGTCCTGGCCAACCCGAACGTGGCTTCGGCCATCGTCGGAGCATCTCGTCCGGAACAGCTCGACGACTCGGTCGCCGCAGCCGGGGTCCGACTCGACCTCGGCACGCTGGCGGCGATCGACGGCGTTTTGGGGAGCCTCGTCGAGACCGACCCCGCGCACACCCAGTCGCCGACGACGCGACCCTGATCACCGCTGCGTCGCGCAGCCCGGTTCCATAGGCGGTTGCCGACGGGGAGCCGCCGAAACCGCGTCGCCAACCAGATTCGTGGCGCCAGCGCCCAAGGTCGATCGTGGCATCCCCCGTGATTGCGCAGTGTTCGTAGACTGCAGCCATGCCGTTCTACGAATACCGCTGTAAGGAATGCGACACCCGCTTCGAGCAGCAACGACCGATGGCGGAATCGAGCAGTCCGGCCACGTGTCCGTTCGGGCACACCAACAGTCTGCGCTTGCTGTCGAGCTTCGCCGCCGTTGGCGGTGCCGCGCCCACGGCAAACACCGCTGCTCCGTCATCTCGCCCAATGGGCGGTTGCGGCAGCAGCTGCGGCTGCGCGCACTGAGTCTCTGCGCACTGGGGCTGCGGACGCAAAAGCTGCGGACACTGAGCATCGTCAACGCCGGGTACGAACGGCGTCTGCGCCGCTGACGTTTGGGGGCCGTCAGCGGCGCAGCGCCTTACAGCCGTCGAGAACGGCTGGACCTGGAATGGCTACGCCGAGGGCGACTTGACCGCCTTACCGATCAGGGCCACACCGACGCCGAGGAGGAGCGCAGGCCACAGCAGACGGAGCGCCACGCTGGCCAGGGCGCCGATGCCGGCGATGAGAAGCACGCCGCCGATGATGAAGAAGAGGACGTTGGTGAGTTTCATGATGTTCGTTTCCTTTGGTTGGGTCGAGGGTGAGGGTTCAGGGGGCGGTCGGGGTCACGGGGATGTCAGGCGACGGGATGGTCGCCCGTGCGGTGAGCTCCGTCGACGGACGGGTGGGGTCGGGGGATCGCCCGGACAGCTCCCCAGTGCACGGAGCGGTATCGGGGATGATCTCGACCTCACCGGCAACGATGGTGAGATCGATGGCAACGATGCCGGCGCCAGGGCAACCGGCGAACCGATTCACGCGTGACCCGAACAGCGTCGCTTCCGTTGAACCGTCGAAGCCGGTCTGGGCGGCGACAACGCGTCCGCGGGTGGTGACGTTGACCGTCGGTCGGTTTGACCCCGAGGGCAGAAGAACCGTCACTTGGCCGAAATCGAGAGAGATCTCGCCCCTGGTCGCGCCGTCAATGCTGCTCTTGAGCTGCGTGAGGTCGACCGACAACTCCCCGGCGCCGAAGGTTTGGCTGAACGACTGCGACCCGACGTAGACGACCTGGCGTTCACCGACGCCGCGGGCGAGGATCCGAAATCCGACTGCGGCGGTCAGCAACGTCACGATCACGATGAACAGCACGGAACCGAGAACCAGGCGATGCAGCATGCTCCTTGGTGCGCCACGGCGACCGCGCCGCCGCGGCGGGGACGGTGACGAAGCGATCACCTCGGTGACCGTCGAGCCGAGCCGTTCGGCCCGCAGTTCTGCGACTGCTCGGTCGAGCTCGTCGACCACCGGGTCATGCAGCTCGGCCAACGCTTCGGCCTGCAGGTCACGCCGCGACGGACCGCCCTCGAAGATGCTCATGGTCGATTCAGCCGTCGACGATCTGGCCACTGACCGTCCGGACGTTCCACCCGTCGCCGTGGACATCGCTGGCTCGGAAGCGGCGGCGCCGGCATCACGTCGTCGCATAAGGACAATGAGCCCGCCGCCGATGAGCAGGAGCGGCCAGAGGCGATCACCAGCGATGTTCAAGTTCAGTTGGTCGAGGATGAATGCCGTACCGATGGCGACGAGAACCCAGACGCCCAGTGATCGGTTGTGCAGGACCTCGAGCCCGCTCGTCCGCGGCGTCGGAGGCACCACCTGCCCCTTCGGCCGCTTGGGAAGCAGCACCCAGGCGAGGATGTAGGCAATAACGCCGACGCCTCCCATGGCGAACGTGAGCAGGAACGCCAGGCGCACGAGTACCGGGTCGATGCCGAAGTACTCGCCAATGCCGCCGGCGACACCTTTGAAGACCCGGTTCTTCCGGCTGCGATAGAGGCGGCGTTCGGCAGGGACCTCGGCCTCCAGCTTCTTCGCCTTCTTCGGGGAATCAGCCGAAGTCTTGGGTTTCTCGGTCTTCACGTCATCCATGGTGCGGGGTGTGCGGCGTCCATGCATTCAGGTGTTCCCCCGAGACGACCCTGAGACGACCGGGGTCGTCAGGGTATTGCTGGGGGCGATCCCGGCGTTTCAAGGGTGTTCGGGCTGTCATCATCGATAGGGTGCCCCGGCCCATCGATCCACCGCGTCTTCCTGACGCCATGCCCAGCGAGCCCGCCGCCTCGTTGCCGGTCATCGTCGACGGTCCCGCCCCGATCACCGGACCGACGCGCCCTCCTCGCCCGTACCTGCCAACTCGCCACCAACTTCCCCTGGGGCCGCTCAGTGCCATCGAGCGGACTGGACCGGGGGAGCGGTGGCTCGGCGGAGTCGCCTCAGGACTGGCGGTGCGACTCGGCGTCGATCCGTCGATCGTTCGCATCGCTTTTGTTGCGCTTGGCTTCGCGTCCGGAGTTGGGGTCGTTCTGTATCTTCTCGCCTGGGTCATCCTCCCGACTCATGCCCCAATCGCCGGTGTTGGTCGCCCTGCGTCCGTTCCGGTTCTGCACGCCGCCGGTGACCCCATCGCCGCGTTGGCCTTCGGCGCAGTCGTGCTCGGATCCCTGCTCCTGATTCAGCAGACCGGACTGCCCTTTCCCACCTGGCTGATCACCACGATCGTGATCGTGTCGATCGGTTTCTCGATGATCAGTCACGAAGGCCGGCGCTCGGTTGAACACGCCTTGAGCCGAACCGGGACTTCCCCGTGGCGCGGTCAGGTGGTCCGGTTCGCCATTGGAGGGCTCTTTGTCTTTGGTGGGTTTGCCGGGGTGGTTTCTCGAGCCGGTCGTTTGAACGCCCTGACCGGTCTGTTCTTCGCGGTCATCGCTCTCGTCACCGGTCTCGGTGTGATTCTTCTCCCGTGGAGCCGTTCGATGCTTCGCGCACTTAGCGATGAGCGGCGAGCACGAGTCCGTTCAGAAGAGAAGGCGGACATCGCCGCTCACCTCCACGACTCCGTTCTGCAGACTCTGGCCATCATTCAGCGTAAGGCCGACGACCCGAAACAAGTCCAGGCGCTTGCTCGTCGTCAGGAACGAGAACTGCGAGCGTGGCTCTTCAGCGACGGGGACCAGAGCGCCGGTCGACCGCTTTCAATCCGCGAGATGCTCGATGTCGAAGCGGAAGAAGTCGAGCAGTCCTACGGGATCAACGTCGATGTCGTTCTGGTCGGCGACGGACCTCTCGACGACGCCGCACGCATTGCGCTCGCCGCAACCCGCGAGGCGCTGGTCAATGCCGGCAAGCATTCGGGCGCAGACAAGGCCGATGTCTACGTCGAGGTCGATGAGCGTGAACTCGTCGTGTTCGTTCGTGACCGTGGCAAGGGGTTCGACCCGGCCGCAGTGTCGGTTGACCGTCGAGGCTTGCGTGACTCCATCATCGGGAGGTTGCAGCGAAATGGCGGGCGTGTCACCGTCAAGTCGGCGCCGGGAGACGGAACCGAAGTGCAACTTGTCATCGCCCGTTCGCCGGTTGCGACGGCGGGGGCATCCTTCGACAATCCCGCCACGGAACCAACGAAAGCACAGGCATGAAGACACGCGTGTTCCTGGTCGACGACCACCAGCTGTTCCGCAAGGGCGTGGCCGCGGAATTGGCAGACGCGGTGCAGATCGTGGGCGATGCCGCAGACGTCGACTCCGCGGTTGTCGGCATCATCGGTGCACGCCCGCAGGTCGTCCTGCTCGACGTCCACCTTCCCGGTGGTGGCGGCGCATCGGTGATCTCGCGGGTGCACGAGCGCGAGCCCGACGTGAAGTTCCTCGCACTTTCTGTGTCCGATGCCTCCGAAGACGTGATCGCCGTCATTCGGGCCGGAGCCCGCGGCTACGTCACGAAGACGATCAGTGGCGGAGAGCTCGCTGCCGCGATCGAACGAGTCGCGGATGGCGACGCCGTGTTCTCGCCGCGGCTTGCCGGTTTTGTGCTTGACGCGTTCTCGACGAACCTCGCTGTCGACACGGTGTCGGATCCTGAGCTTGATCAGCTGACGCAGCGGGAGAAAGAAGTATTGCGGCTCATCGCCCGCGGCTATGCGTACAAAGAAATCGCCCGTCAGCTCACGCTGTCGGTGAAGACCATCGAGACGCACGTGTCGTCGGTGTTGCGCAAGTTGCAGCTGTCGAGCCGCTACGAACTGACCCGGTGGGCCAACGACCGACGCCTGTAGAAGCGGCGCGTTGTCGGTGGCTACGCCTTGCGTCGCGCCGCTCTCTCACCGGCCGCCCGCTTGGTTTCGCGAGGCGCCTTTCGAGCGACCGGTCCCTTCGGCCGACCGGCTGGGCGGCGGGGCGACTCGCCGTCGACCTCGTGCGCACCAGACTCATGGACCGGCATGCCCAGAATTGTAAGTTCACGTGGTAGTTCGGCCTCGAAGACGCGAGCGTCGTGCCCGCCGACCGGAGGAATCTCCAGTCGACGCGCATGTAGCAGCAAGCGCGATGCGGCTTGCGAGACCGGCTTGCTGCCGTAGAGCCGGTCGCCGAGGATCGGAGCTCCGCGAGCAGCAAGCTGAACTCGGAGTTGGTGGGTCCGCCCCGTCACCGGCGACAGCAGAACCTGCTGGCGCTTGGCATTGGCTTCGCCGAGCTCGATGATCGTCTCCGCACGTTCTCCTCCGCGTTCGACAACCGCCATCCGATCGCGATGCTCGCGGTCCTGGCCGATGAAGTCGACGAGGCGGCCGGCCTTCAGCTGATGGGGTAGGCCGACGACTGCCACATAGTTCTTCGTGACTTCGTGACCCTTGAACGCGGTGTCGAGCTCCGAGCGGAGTGACCTCGGCGCACTCTTACGGACGAGCATCATTACGCCCGAGGTGTCGCGGTCAATGCGATGCACGGGCACCACCGGCTGCTCAAGGTGATCGCTGAGGAGCGTTACCAGGTTGTCCTTGTCGATCACGCCGCGCTCCTCGGGACGCAGCCCGGTCGGCTTGTCGACGACGACGAGCTGGCCGTCGTCGACGAGAATCCACTTCGGATCGAAGACGTGGGCATTGGCGCTCGTGGCGATGGCGCCGCTGATCTCGATCACGTAGCCCGTGCGGACCTCCCACGAGTCGTATGTGACGGGTCGGCCGTTGACCCTCACGCGGCGTCGGCCGATGAGCATCGACGCGTCATTCTTGGCCAGTCCCTCAATGAGAAGACGGAGTGCCCGGTCGAGGCGCGCACCATCCAACTCGCTCGGAATGATGTAGCGATTTGCGGCAGGCACGGCCGTCAAGGTTACTGGCGCATCGCTCGCCCGCCCGCCGCAAGGCTCGGAGGTCCCCGCCCAGGGTCGTCGAGGTCACGAGGAAACCCTGGCAAACCGCTTAGCTGTCCGCTGCTCCGGGGGAGAACACCTCCCATCAGCGTTGGGAGGTGTTTTGCCCCAAGATATTGGGGCAACCTGTAAGGAGAATAGAACGGCGCCACTCGCTGACCAGGGGAAACGCGAAACGCCGTTCGGCCATTCTCATGACGTCGTGGCGCCACGCCAGTGGCATGGAATCTCTCTCCCAGTCTCAGGTCACTCGTGTTGCGAGCAGTTGAGTGGAGCGAACGGCGCAGCGTCAACGGACAGAGGGGCAACTCTCTCCCAGCCGTTGTTCAGGCGGCGGCGGTGAGGCGGGTTCGCAGATCGGCGAGTTGGGTGCGCATGGCTTCGGGGAGGTGATCGCCGAGCTTGGCGAAGTGCTCTTCGACCTTGGGGAGCTCGGCCAGCCACTCGGCCGGATCGACCCGCAACGCCGCGTCGAGATGGTCGGTGGACACCGAGAGACCGTTCACGTCGATGGCCCCCGGGGCCGGGAGGTGGCCCACCGGCGTTTCGACCGCCGCTGCTGTGCCCTCGAGGCGTTCGATGATCCACTTGAGCACTCGGCTGTTCTCCCCGTAACCCGGCCACACGAACTTGCCATCGGCGTCCTTGCGGAACCAGTTCACGGAGTAGATCCGCGGGAGCTTCGATGCGTCCGTCGAAGTGCCGATGTCGAGCCAGTGCTGCATGTAGTCGGCCATGTTGTAGCCGCAGAAGGGAAGCATGGCGAACGGGTCGAAGCGAAGGTTGCCGACCACACCGGCGGCCGCAGCAGTGGTCTCGGACGCCACGGTGGCGCCCATGAACACGCCGTGCTCCCACGAGAGAGACTCGGTCACCAAGGGCACCGTCGAGGCCCGCCGTCCCCCGAACAGGATCGCCGAAATCGGCACGCCGGCCGGGTCTTCCCATTCGGGGGCAATCGACGGGCACTGCGAAGCCGGAACGGTGAAGCGTGCGTTCGGGTGGGCTGCCGGTGCCTCGGACTCCGGCGTCCAGGTGTTGTGCTTCCAGTCGGTGAGGCGCGCCGGGGTGGTGGCAGTCATGCCCTCCCACCACACATCGCCGTCCTCGGTCAGGGCGACGTTGGTGTAGATCGCGTTGCCCGACAGTGACGCCATTGCGTTCGGGTTGGTGTCCTCGCCGGTCCCGGGCGCAACACCGAAGAACCCGGCCTCGGGGTTGATCGCGTAGAGCCGTCCGTCCGTGTGGAACTTCATCCAGCAGATGTCGTCGCCGACGGTCTCGACCTTCCAGCCCGGGATGGTCGGCACGAGCATGGCGAGGTTGGTCTTGCCGCACGCCGAGGGGAACCCGGCGGCGATGTAGTGCTTCCGGCCGGCCGGCGAGGTGATGCCGAGGATGAGCATGTGCTCGGCCATCCAGTTGTCATCGCGGGCCATGACAGACGCAATGCGCAGGGCGAAGCACTTCTTCCCGAGCAGCGCGTTCCCGCCGTAGCCCGAGCCGAACGACCAAATCTCCCGGGTCTCCGGGAAATGGCAGATGTATTTG
>JANOHI010000109.1:0-1579 GCA_031406385.1 Acidimicrobiia bacterium | reverse complement strand
CGAGCGAGGACCTCCGGCGTGAGATACGTCGCGGCGCTTCGCACGAGGTCGTAGGTCGGGCCACCAGGACCACCGGGATTGACGAACAACGTTCCGATTCGCTGGGCCGGGTCGGCGGCCCGGCGACGGCTCACGAACATCGACACTCGCTCGCCGACCGGGTTCTTCGGATCCAGCGGGACCGCAACGTTCGCGCACTCGAGGGTGCTGTCGACACATGGCGTGAAGACGGCGGGTGCGGCGACGGGCGCGACCGTGGTGGTTGGAGCGATCGTCGGGGCCGCGGTTGTCGGCGGAGTTGTGGCTTTCGGCTTCGGCTTTGCGGTGGTCTTGGACTTGGTCGTCGTCTTGGTGCGCTTCTTCGTCGCCGCGTCGGCGGTGTCAACCGATGCCAGACCTCCGAGGAGCAGCGTGAGCGCAGTCAGAGCGATCGATACGACGGGCCGACGCCGATTCGGTCCAGCGATCACCATGTCAGCCATGTCTCCACGCTAAGGCGGCAGCGATGAAACAACGATGAGTCGCGGACGAACACCGGATGAATGGACCCCGACGGGCAGGCCGTCGGCAACGGGCAGTGTTGCCCGAGCTAACGCCCGAGGAAGTTCGGCGAGCGCTTCTCCACGAAGGCGAGCATGGCCTCGGTGGTGTCCTTCGACGAACCGATCGTCACCGTCTGGGTCCAGCCTTCGGCCTCGAGCGCCTGGTCCATCGTCAGCATCGACCCTTCATTGAGCAACTTCTTCGACAGACGCAGTGCGAGCGGCGGTCCACCGGCGATCCGCCGCGACCACTCGCTCACGAAGGTGTCGAGCTCGGCCTGCGGCACCACTCGGTTCACGAGGCCGATGCGCTCGGCCTCGGCCGCCGAGATCACGTCGGCGAAGAAGGCCAGTTCCTTGGCCCGGTGCAGTCCGACGAGGCGGGGAAGGAGCCACGTGCCGCCGAAGTCGAGCGCCAGCCCACGTTTCGCGAAGATCTCGGAGAAGCGGGCCCGGTCACTGGCCACGATGAGATCACAGCCGAGGGCCATGTTGCAACCCGCGCCAACGGCGACACCATCGACCTTGGCGATCGTCGGCATCGGCAGGCGATGCAGCGCCATCGCCACCTCGGACACTTCTCGCATGGCGACAAGCTGATGGCGGACCGGGCGATCCCCACGAGCAGACAGGTCGGCGCCGGAGCAGAACTCGCCCCCGGCGCCGGTCAGCACCACGCACCGGGCCGAGTCGTCGTCGACGATCCCCCGCAGCACGGTTTTGAGGTCCTGCCACATCTGGGCGTTGATGGCGTTCTTCTTCTCCGGCCGGTTGAGGGTGATTGTCACGATGCCGGCATCGGCGGAGTCGGCTGCACCGTGGGTGAGCATCAGCGTTTCGAAGTCCATCCCGATGAACCTACGGAACCCCGCCCGATTCAGCCAACCGGGCGCGTTGTCGGACGCCGATCAGGCGATCGGCCGGTACCAGATCGCCTTCGCGAAGGCGAGGAGAGCAAGTCCGGCACGGAGCGGCTTGAACCGGCGAATCGACGCGGTCTCCATGGGTCGACGATACGGCAACGGAAAGGGGTTGGG
>JANOHI010000075.1:0-3398 GCA_031406385.1 Acidimicrobiia bacterium | reverse complement strand
TAGGTGTCGGTCTGCTGCGTGTCGGCCGAGACGACCGAGTGGGTCACACCTGACAGACCGCCGATCACGAACGTGGTGATGAAGCCGACGGAGAAGTACATCGCCGTGGTGAAACGGATCGCGCCGCCCCAGAGCGTCGCTGTCCAGTTGAAGATCTTCACCCCCGTGGGTACGGCGATGAACATCGTCGACACACTGAACGCCGCTGTCGCGACCGGACCGAGTCCGACGGCGAACATGTGGTGGGCCCACACGCCCCAGCCCATGAATCCAATGGCGATACCGGAGAACACCACGACCGGATAGCCGAAGAGCGGCTTGCGGGCAAAGGTCGGCAGCACCTCGGAGACGATGCCCATCGCCGGCAGAATCAGGATGTACACCTCCGGATGGCCGAAGAGCCAGAAGAGGTGCTGCCAGAGCACCGGATCACCACCCTGGGCGGGGTTGAAGAAGTTCGCACCGAAGTTGCGGTCGAACATCAGCAAGAAGAGCGCCACGGTGATGATCGGCATGGCGAAGAGGAGGAGGAACGATGCCACGAAGGTCATCCATGTGAACACCGGCATGCGGAACAGCGTCATGCCCGGAGCCCGCATGTTGATGATCGTGACGATGAAGTTCACCGCGGAAACCGTGGAGGCGATGCCGAGGATCTGGAGGCCGAAGATCCAGAAGTCGATGTTGTGGCCCGGCGAGAAGGTGATCGAGGTGTTCGGGGCATAGCCGAACCAGCCCCCGTTCGGCGCGCCGCCGAGGAAGAACGAGGAGTACAGGAACAGACCGCCAAACACGAAGAGCCACCACGACAGCGCGTTGAGACGGGGGAATGCGACGTCGCGCGCACCGATCTGCAACGGCAGGAAGTAGTTGAAGAACGCACTCGACAGCGGCATGACGACGAGGAACACCATCGTGGTGCCGTGCATGGTGAACATCTGGTTGTACGTGTCGGCAGAGATGACATCGCCGTTCGGCGCCGCCAGCTGCAGGCGGATCAACAGTGCCTCGATGCCGCCGATGACGAACCAGACGAGCGACAACGCGCCGTACATGATGCCGATGCGCTTGTGGTCGACCGTGGTCAGCCACGAGACGATGCCCTTGGTCGACTCGACGGGACGTCGAATAACTCCGGGGTCGCGGACCGGTGTCGGGCGGACAGCGCCGGCGATACCCGGAAGGGCCGGTGAGTTCGGGGAGGGTTCGAGGACGATCGCCATAAGGAACGTACTTTCGTGAGGGGTGCGAGGCCTTGCGGCTACGCCTTCAGCGACTGGAGGTAGGCGACGAGCTTTTCGATCTCGTCGTCGGTGAGTTTGCGGATGACCATGCGAGAGCCGGCCTTGAACTCCTGCGGATTTCGCAGCCACGCCGTGAGGTTGCGGGTGTCGTTCTCGGCAATGGCGCCTGCGAACGTTTCCCGGATGGCGAAGTGGGCGAGATTCGGACCGATCTTTGCGCCCTCGTTGACCTTGTCCGGCTCGGTGTAGTGGCAGGCGTTGCAGCCGGCACCACCGTTGAAGAGCTTCTCGCCGGCAATGGCCAGCTCACTTGTCGGCGTCTTCGCCGGAGCGGCAATCGAGGCGTGCCATTTTGCGTAGTCCGCGGGGGAGTCGATCTTCACCTTGAAACGCATGTTGGCGTGCGACGTGCCACAGAACTCCGCGCACTGTCCGTAGATCGTCTTGCCAGCATCGTCGGGGTCGGAATCCAGCGTGAGCTTGTTGATGCGCCCGGGAATCGAATAGATCTTGCCGGCCAGCTTCGGCACCCAGTAGTTGTGCATCACGTCCTTCGACGTGATGTGCAGCACGACCTTCTTGCCGGCCGGGATATGCAGTACCCCAGCGGTGCTGACGACCGGTCCGTCCTGCTTGATCAGGCCGGCGATCTGGCGAGGCTCGCGTCCTTCTTCCTTCGCGGCGTCCACGTCGAGCGGATCGTCGCCGGTGGTCAGCTGGGGGTTCATCTTGGTCTGGCCGGGTTGCGGGTACTGGTACTCCCACCACCACTGATGGCCGACGACGGTGATGTCGAGGGCATCTTTCGGCGCTTCGGCGATCTCGAAGATCTTGCCGACGGAGAGCACGCCGACCACGGCGAGCAGCACGGCCGGGGCCGCGGTCCAGGCGATCTCGCCCTTCGTGTTGCCGTGGATCTGCTTCGGGATGTGGTCTTCGCCCTTGCGTCGGTAGCGGGCGATGCAGAAGAAAATCAGGCCGTAGACGAGCACACCGATCGCTACGGCAATCAGCAGTACGGGAATCGCCAGGGAGTTGATCGACCTCGCCTGCGGGCCCTCGACGTTGATGGTGCTCTGGGGATCCTTCTCACAGGCGCTCAGCACCAGACCGAGACCAACGAGTGTTGGAGCGATGAGCCGTCGGGAGAAGTTCCGCACGGTTCGAGCTTGGTCGACGACGGCCGGTGCGGCCAAATTCGCAGAACGCTCAAAGGACATGGAAGTCATCGACGAGTCATCGTTCTCTTGATGGCGCTTGGTCAAGGCGTCGTTCATCGTCATTCGGCGCTCGTGGTCTCTTCGCCGGCATCGGCGGTCGCCGCACCATCAGCCTCATCCGCGGCGCCCGCGGTGGCAGCATCGGCTGTCGCCGCACCCTCAGCCTCGGCCGCGGCGCCCTTTTCGCCATCGGCGGATTTCTCGCTGTGTCCTTCGCCGCCCTTTTCGTGGTGCTCGAAGCTCCGCTCGCCCTGGGCCAGCCCGACGGCGGCCATCGCTCCGACGGAGATCACCGTGACCGTAATCGCCGCGACCATCATCCGACGCGTGATCTTCGGGCGCATGGCGATGATGATCCCGCCGAAGAACACGGCGGCGGCGAAGACCAGCACGATGATCCACGAGGCGGTCTTGCTCACGGCAAGGAGCGTGCGTGAGATCGACACCGCCAGGATCAGGATGAGGCCCGTCGCCGCCACCGGGAGCCCGACGGGAACGGTGATCGAATCGGACACGCGCCGTGCCGCGGCCGGAACGTAGGCCGGACCTTCGCGTCCAGAACTCACGAACCAGGCGATGCCTGAAACGACGCCGATGGCGATGCCGGCGGCCACGAAGGCCGCGCCGAGAGCCGCACCGGCGATCAGACAACCCGCCCCGAGGGCGGCACAAATCGGCGCCAGTGACGACGGCACGGGCGTGGAACGCCCGGGGTCGATGTCACCGGTGAAGACGAACCGGTCGGCGGCGCCGGTGGCGACGACTCCCGCTCCGCCGAGCAACGCCGCCAGCACCGTGACACCGAGGAGAAGTGAGAGACCGAGGCGATCGGTGGATAGACCGGCGTAGAAGAGCGACGCAACGAGCGCAAGCGCGCTGGTGACGAAGCTGACGCCCGTTTCGGTGCGATCACGGTGAAAGACATCCTCAGCGA
>JANOHI010000252.1:0-4285 GCA_031406385.1 Acidimicrobiia bacterium | reverse complement strand
GCTTCGGCTGCGCTTCCTCGGCGCCCTGTTCGTCGTCAGGTGCCGCGCTGTCATCACCGTCGTCGGGGTTCCCGGCATTGGGGTCTTCAGAGCCGTTGGGCAACGGCACCGGCGGAGCCGATGAGGCCGGCACCCAGCGATAGCGCCCCCGAGGCGATTCCCGCATAGCCCAGCCCGATTCGCTCGTCGACCAGGAGGAGCGCCGCCACCGGGAGCGTGATGAACGGCAGACGCCCCAGGGCGCCGACTGTCAGCAGCTTCAGCAGTGGACGAAACGACCTCACGCTGTCCGCTCGACCATCCCCTGACGTCTGCGGCTGGTTGTTGTGGGCGGGTCGGATGAGGGTGAACCCTACCGGGATGGCCCCGCGCAGTGCACGTCACGGGTAGCGACGAGGGACTTGGGCTTCGCTACGGACGGCCCGACTACACTGGGTTTTCCAAGTGGTCGATGAGGAGGGGCGATGGGAACGAGGACCTACGGTCAGCATTGCGGGCTCGCGGCAGCGATGGATCTCGTCGGACAGCGTTGGTCGATGTTGATCGTTCGTGATCTCGCACCCGGGCCGCGCCGGTTCACCGATCTCTTCGAGGGCCTGCCGGGTATCGCCACCGATGTCTTGGCGGAGCGTCTTCGCGAGCTCGAGGCTGCGGGCGTGGTCGTGCACCGGTCGACGAAGCACCCGGTTCCGGCAAAGCTGTATTCGCTCACCGAGTCTGGCGAAGAACTCTCGGCGATCGCTGGTCGGCTGGCCGACTGGGGCATGCCCTTGCTCCCCGCGGTTCCGGCAACGGATGTGAAGGTGCGGGCCCGGTGGGCGCTGCAGACGATGACCCGGCACTACGCGGGCGGGCTCGACGACGGTCGGTATGAACTCGTGATCGACGGTGAGGAGTTCACCGTCGTCGTTTCCCCCCGAGCAGCGATGCTTCGCTACGGCCCCGCCGACGGACCGGCACTTCTTCGTCTGCGTTGTTCGTCGCGGCAGTTCTTCAACGCGCTGAAGGACCCGTCGTACTTTGGCGCGCCGCGCCGCTCTGTGGAGATCGACGGCGGTGTCTCACTCGCCTCGAAGTTCTTGGGTGCCCTACCGCTGACGATCGCTGCGGCGTAGGGCCGCGGCGTAGGACGCAGGCACCTCGTTCGCCGGCGGGCACGCCGCCGTCATCGTGAAGCGGCTGGAGCGACCGGAGCGGCCACCTTGCCAACCGCGGCGCCCAGACTCGGTTGGGCGATGCCGATGGCTGCGGCGATGAACGCCACGATCGACACGTAGAGGTAGCCGCGATGGTGTGCGGCGAGAAGCGCCTCCCGCGATTCCGGCGACCCGAGCACCGCAACCAGAATGGCGACGCCGAGTACCGAGCCGACCTGTCGGCACGTGTTGTTCACCGCTCCGCCGACGGAGAGCCGGTCGGGGGGCAGGCTCGTCACTGCGGCTGCACTGTTGACGGGAATGAACGCAGCGATGCCGACGGCCGTGCATTCGGCAATGGCCACGAACAGCCACGGTCGCGGTGTTACGTCCATGAGGAGACGGAAGGCCAGAGCACTTGCCGCGACCATCGCCGGCCCGAAGATCACAAACGGACGGAACCCGAAACGGCCGGCAAGTCGCCCCGCCCGCCGGGCTAGCAGCGCGACCGTGAGGGGGGCGAGGGCACTGAGCAGACCGGCGTGGAGCACCGTGTAGCCCCAGACCTGACGGAGGAACAGGACGTTGTTGAGTCCGGACGCGGCGAAGCCGGCATAGAACGCGACGCTCGATACGTTCGCGATGTTGAACCCACGGCTCCGGAACAGGTCGAGGTCGAGGATCGGGTTTGGATGGCGTCCCTGGCGCTTCCAGAAGAGCGGCGCGGCGATGGCGCTCACGGCGAGCGACCCGAGGGTCTTGGGGTCGGTCCATCCCCACACCTCGGACCGCGAGATTCCGAGGGCGAGTGCGGCGAGCGAGATCGTGATCAGTGCGGCCCCGGCGAGGTCGGGAAAGCGCCGATCGATCGCTCGCGCGGTCTCCCGCAACGTTGTGCGTCCGAAGAAGAGAACGGCGGCACATACGGGCACGTTGACCCAGAATGCCGCCCGCCAACTGGACACGCTGATGAGCAGGGCGCCGAGGCTGGGTCCGCTGGCGACACCGAGGGCGCCGATCCCGCCGAACATTGCCACGACGGAGGTTCGCCGCTCGGGCGGGAATGCAGCGAGGAGGAGGCCGAGCGAAGCCGGGGTCAGCAGTGCTCCGCCGATGCCCTGGATGACCCGCCCGACGACGAGGACGCCAAGCCCAGGGGCCACCGCGCAAAGCACCGAACCGATGCCGAAGACCGCAACGCCGAGGAGGAAGAGTCGTCGACGGCCGAGTTGATCGGCGACCTTGCCGGAAACGATGAGCAGCCCGGCGAAGCAGATGTTATATGCGGTAACGATCCACGACGCATCGGCCCGGGAGATGCCGAAGTCCCGAAGGATCTCGGGAAAGGCGACGCTGACGACGGACAGGTCGAGCGTGGTGATGTAGGCCCCGAGGGCGCACAGCGCAAAGGTCGGCCACGGCGATGGGACCGGCGCGTTGGTCGAGCTCCGGATATGACTCACGAGATCCTCATTGGCCTATGGTACTAACCAACGTTGTACTTGGAAAATCATGTGTTATATCGGCTTGATTCCAGGCGAGTCGAGCGCGACCCGACGTTGTCCACACAACCATCGCCACACGCACGACTAGTGCACTGAGTCGGAAGGTCCGGTGACATCTTGACGGGTGCAGTCGTCCCCGAAGGGACATACTTCCTCTCATGGGTGACGTGCTGACCGGCCAGACCGTGGAGCTTCTTCAGACGATGATCCGCAACGCGTGCGTAAACGACGGTTCCGCTGGATCGGGCCAGGAGGTGCGCAGCGCAGACGCCCTCCAGTCGTTCCTCGAGGGCACTGGCGTGTCCATGGAACGCTTCGAGCCCTCCCCTGGGCGGACGTCACTGGTGGCGCGCATCGAGGGGTCCGACCCATCCGCGGCCAGCCTGTGCCTGATGGGCCACACGGACGTGGTGCCCGTCAACCCCGACGGGTGGAGGCGCGACCCGTTCGGTGCCGAACTGATTGACGGTGAGGTGTGGGGCCGCGGGGCCGTGGACATGCTGAACCTCACCGCATCGATGGCGGTGGCGTTCAACGACTTCGCTCGACGCGGCTTCCGTCCGAAGGGCGACCTCATCTTCTTCGCGGTGGCCGATGAGGAGTCCGGTTCCAAGCACGGTGCGCAATGGCTGGCCGATCACGAGCCCGACGCCATCCGTGCTGACTACGTGCTCACCGAGAGCGGAGGGCTGCACAGCGGACCGCGCGAAGCTCCGTTCATCGGAATGAACGTGGGTGAGAAGGGTGTCGCCTGGCGCAAGCTGCGCGTGCGCGGCACTCCCGGGCACGGATCAGCTCCGTACCGGACGAACAACGCGTTGGTGAAGGCCGCAGCCATCGTGCAGCGCCTCACCGCGTACGAACCGCGGCCCCGCTTCCACGAGCTGTGGCGCGAGCAGCTGGACGCTTTGGGCCTGCCCGACGAGATGAAGCAGATGCTGATGGATCCGGCGCACGTGGACGAGGTGCTCGCCCAGCTACCCCTCGGAGTCGCCCGGCACCTCCACGCCTGCACGCACACCACGTTCTCCTGCAACCTGATGGAGGGGAGGATGAAGACGAACGTCATCCCGGACCTGATCGACCTGGGTGTCGACATCCGCACCATGCCCGGCGAGACCGCCGCCGAGGTGCAGGCCCACCTGGATGCTGCGCTGGGCGACCTGGCCGCCGACGTGGAGGTCGAACTTGTGATGAACGACCCGGCCAGCATCAGCCGCATCGACACGCCCGTGTGGGATGCACTGGCCAGGGCGGTGGCCCACCCGTTCCCCACGTCGCGCCTCACGCCGCGCGTCGTGGTGGGGTTCACCGACGCACGCGTGTACCGGGCCATGGGGTCGGTGGCCTATGGGGCAGGGCTGTTCAGCCCCGACCTGGACAGCGGCGAATACGCCAGCCGGTTCCACGGCAACGACGAGCGCATCGACGTCGAATCACTTCGGCTCACCACGCAACTCTGGCTGGACGTGGTGCAGGACGTACTGGGATGACCGACGCACAGGTGGGCCCTACGCAGCAGCGGCGCTTCCTTCGATGGCGGAGCCGGCCACGGTGACACGGTGCATGACGCGCCGATGGCCGTGGTAGTCGTTGAGGGCGTAGTGCCAGGTGGCACGGTTGTCCCAGAAGGCCAGAGAGCCC
>JANOHI010000048.1:0-9999 GCA_031406385.1 Acidimicrobiia bacterium | reverse complement strand
GTTGCTTGCGCGCACCACGTTGGTGCGAATGATCGTCACGACCGTTGGCCTTGCCGTCGGGGTTGCGGCGGGCGCCACGTTCGTCGGCGTCGGCCTGGCGTGGCTCTGCGTAACGACTCGCTTCCCGGGCCGCAACACCTTTCGGCGGTTGCTCGTCGTCCCCCTCGCCATTCCTGCCTACGTGAGTGCGTTTGTGTGGACGGGGCTGCTCCAATTTGCCGGTCCGGTGCAAACCTCGTGGCGTTCCTGGTTCGGCGACGACGCATGGTTCCCGCCAGTACGCACCCCGGTCGGAGCTGGCATCGTTCTTGTCCTGTCGCTCTACCCGTATGTGTACGTAGCGTCATTGACGGCGTTGCAGGAACACGCTGCGGGTCTTTGCGCCGCGGCATCCACGCTGGGGCTTCGCCCGGCGGCGATTCTGTGGCGCGTTGCCCTCCCGGCGATTCGCCCGACGTTGGCGGCGGGAGCCGGTCTGGTGGCGATGGAGACCCTGACCGACGTCGGCGTCGCCCGCGTCTTTTCGGTGTCCACGCTCGGCGACGGCGTGTTGCGGATCTGGTTCGGCCTCGGCCGACAGGACGCTGCGGCCGAGGTGGCGAGCATGCTCGTCGGCCTGGTGCTCCTTCTTGTCCTCGTGGAGCGCGCGACGCGAGGTCGCCGCCGATACACCGCAAGCGCAACGGTTCCCTTCCCGGCCGAGCCGGTGATCCTCACTGGTGGGCGGGCGCTAGCCGCAAGTGTGGCGTGTGCTTCAACATTCGTGTTTGCTGCCGGTATCCCGTTGGCAACACTCACCGTGTGGGCCATTCGGGCCAATCGTCGAGGCGACGAAGGCGCGTTCGATGCAACCTATGCGCGCGTACTACGAACCAGTCTCGAGCTTGCTGGATGGACGGCCGTCGTATGCGTCGGCGTCGGCATCGCCCTGGCTCTGGCAACGCGCCGTGACTCGTGGAGGCGACGTTCCGGATGGACCGAGCGCATCAGTCGCCTCGCATCACTCGGCTACGCCGTTCCCGGTCTCGTCGTTGCGGCCGGTGTGCTGACGGTCCTCACGTGGCTCGATGCCCGGTTCGACACCTTGGCCTCATGGAACGACCGGTTGTACCTCCCGTTCCTGCTCGCGGGCTCCACCGCTGGCGTGGTCTATGCCCTTGTGGTGCGCTTCGCCGCGGTTGCGCGTGACAATATCGACGCCGGGTTGCAACGGATCGATCCACGCGTCGAACAGGTTGCTGCCACCCTCGGTGCCAGCCCGGTCCGATGTCGCCGGGCCATCACCCTGCCACTACTTCGTTCGTCGATCTTTGTTGCCGCGATGCTCGTTGCCATCGACGCGCTCAAGGAGCTTCCGGCAACGCTCCTGCTGCGCCCGCCCGGCCGCGACACCCTGGCCGTGTTCGTGTGGAACATGACGAACGAATCGCGTTGGGAGGAAGCAAGCACACCGGCGCTCACCATCGTTCTTCTCGGTCTCCCCCTCGTGCTCTTCGTCCTCGGACGCGCCACCGCTCCGGCCGGTCATCGATGGCTGAGGCGAGAACAGAAATGACCACGGAGGTGACGAACGAGGTGACAACGGAGGTGACGAACGAGGAGCTGGCGGTGACGGCAACGGAGATGAACACGCCGGTCACCGGGGACATTGTGGTGCGAGCCCGAAACGTGTCGAAACGGCACGGCACCACCGAGGCCCTCGACAACATGAGCCTCGAGGTGCAGCGCGGTGAGATCGTCGCACTGCTCGGACCGAGCGGATGCGGCAAGTCAACGTTTCTCGCATCGATCGCCGGCCTCGTTCGCATCGACGACGGGACGATCGCTCTCGGTGAGCGTGTCGTGAGCGGAGCAGGAATCCATGTGCCACCCCAAGACCGACGCGTCGGACTCGTGTTTCAGGACCACGCGCTGTTCCCCCACAAAACAGTGGCCGACAACGTTGGGTTTGGGCTGCACGCGCTGAGTCGCCACGACCGACGCGAACGCGTTGCGGAGATGCTTGCGCTGGTACGTCTGACGGACAAGGGGCACCGGTTCCCCCACGAACTCTCCGGCGGGGAAAGCCAACGCGTGGCCCTTGCCCGGGCGCTCGCGCCGTCGCCCGAGGTGCTGTTGCTCGATGAGCCGTTCGCCAGCCTCGACCCGACGCTGCGATCCGAGGTCCGCGACGAGGTCCGTTCGCTCTTGCGGTCCGTCGGGTCGGCTGCGGTGTTGGTTTCGCACGACATCGAGGACGCGCTTGCTCTCGGTGACCGCCTTGCCATCCTGCGGTCCGGGCGGATCGTGCAGACCGACACCCCCGACGCCATCTATCGCCGCCCGGTCGACGAACACGTTGCGCGGATCTTCGGTCCGGTCACCGCTCTTGCGGTGACCGGTTCCTCCGCAGCGCCGTCTACGTTGCTCGGTCCTGTGGCCCCGGCCGACGTGCTGGCGTGGGCGTTTGGTCCTGTCGCTTTGGTCCGACCCCACGACGTCGAGGTCTCTTCCGATCCGGGCCCGAGCGGGACCGGCGCCCGCGGCATCGTCCGTGACCGTCGGTTCGTCGGGCACGGTTTCCGCTTGGTCATCGGCCTCGACGAGGGGGTCGACGTCTCTGCTGACATGGCCCCGGACGCTCCGTACGGCGTCGGGGACCGGGTGCTGGTGCGCAATCGCGCCGCGCACGGTCCGGCGGCCGGGTAGCGTTTTCGCCCCGTGGCTCTCATTGTGCAGAAGTTCGGCGGGTCATCGGTCGCCGATCCCGAGCGCATCCGCACCGTCGCCGACCACGTCGCGCGAACCGTCCGTCGTGGGAACCAGGTCGTGGTCGCAGTCTCGGCCATGGGAAAGACGACCGACGATCTCATCAGGCTTGCCAACGCCGTGCTCACGAACGCCGGCACGCCGATCGAGAAGGCCACGAAAAAGGGTGAGGTCCCCGTGAAGGGTGACACCCGCGAGATGGACATGCTGCTCACCACCGGTGAGCGCATCTCGGCCGCGTTGCTGGCGATGGCGATCGACGACCTCGGCGTGCGGGCGGCGAGCTTCACTGGGTCACAGGCCGGGATCATCACCGACACCAGCCACGGCCGGGCGAAGATTCTCGAGGTGCGCGCCGACCGACTCCGGGAGGCATTGGCCAGCGGGGCGGTTCCGGTCGTCGCCGGCTTTCAGGGCATGTCGACCGATCGCGATGTGACGACCCTCGGACGGGGCGGTTCCGACACCACTGCCGTCGCTCTTGCCGCCGCCCTCGGCGCAGACGAGTGCGAGATCTACACCGATGTTTCGGGCGTCTTCTCGGCCGATCCCCGCGTCGCCCCGAGAGCGCATCGGCTCAAGGTCATCTCGCACGAAGAGATGCTCGAAATGGCCGCCAGCGGATCGGGTGTGTTGGCCCTTCGCGCCGTCCAGTTCGCCGCCACCCACGGCGTGCGTCTGCAGGTCCGTTCCAGTTTTACCTGGGAGCCGGGCACCATCGTCACTCAGGAGGATCCGTCCATGGAACAGGCTGTCGTCTCGGCTGTCACCCACGACACATCAGAGGCGAAGATCACCGTCGTCGCCGTGCCTGATCGACCGGGCATCGCGGCTCGGCTCTTCCGCGCCCTCGCCGACCGTGGGGTGAATGTCGACATGATCGTGCAGAACACCTCGCACGACGGCACCACCGACATCTCCTTCACCGCTCCGAAGGCCGACCTTGCGGCGGCGATGGACGTGTGCACACCCATTGCCGCGGAGATCGGGGCGCGGGAGGTCACGAACGACTCCACCATCGCCCGGGTATCGATCGTCGGAGCCGGCATGAAGACGAATCCGGGTGTGTCCGCCACGATGTTCGAGACGCTCTCCGCGGCAGCGATCAACATCCAGATGATCTCGACCTCCACGATCCGTCTTTCCTGCGTGATCGATTCCGAACGGGTCGAAGACGCCGTCCAACTCCTCCACAGCGCCTTCGGCCTCGACGTGTAGCTGTTCGCTGGGAGAGAGGTTGCCCCAATTCCTAGGGGCAAAACACCTCCCAGAGGGCGACGGAGGTGTTCTCCCGCACCCTGGTCCTTCGGTCTTGCGAGGGTCGTGGTCGGGGCGGCGCAACCAAGGAATCCAGCGATGGCTTCCATGGCGAAATCGGCGTGCTCAGGCCGAGTCGGAAAACCTGCATCGTCGCGCTCACCCTGCGTGGGAGAATTGTCGGCCCGCCGAAACCGTTCCGGGCGAAGGAGAACGAACACAGTGCGCATCGGCATCGTCGGAGCAACGGGCATGGTCGGCGAGGCCATGCGAGAGATTCTCGAGCAGCGGAATTTTCCGGCCACCTCGGTCCGGTTCTTCGCGTCGGCGCGTTCGGCCGGCAAGAAACTTCCTTGGAAGGGCGGCGAGATCGTCGTTGAGGATGCCGACACCGCCGACTACTCCGAGATCGACATCGCCATCTTCTCGGCAGGCGCAACGACGTCGAAGGCGCTGGCGCCGAGGGTGGCCGCCCAGGGCGCCGTCGTTGTCGACAACTCCAGCGCGTGGCGCATGGACCCCGAGGTTCCGCTCGTCGTCAGCGAGGTCAACCCCCACACCATCGATCTGGCGCTCTCGGGCCGGCGGATCATCGCCAACCCGAACTGCACGACGATGGCGGCCATGCCGGTGCTCAAGCCGCTTCATGTCGAGGCTGGGCTGATCAAGCTCATCACTGCGACCTATCAAGCGGTGTCCGGGGGCGGCGTGGCGGGAGTCAGCGAGTTGGAAAACCAGGTCCGCAAGGTCGCTGACGAGTCGGCGCGTCTCGCCCGTGACGGCTCGGCAGTGGAGATCCCGGCGCCGGTCAAGTTCATGAAGCCGATTGCCTTCAACGTGCTGCCGTATGCCGGTGCCTATATGAGCGACGTCTACGAGGGTGACGAAGGCTGGACCGATGAGGAACTCAAGCTCCGCAACGAGAGCCGCAAGATCCTGGAGATCCCCGCCCTGAAGGTTGCCGGCACCTGTGTTCGCGTTCCGGTGTATACCGGCCACTCCCTGTCGATCCACGCGGAGTTCACCCGTCCGATCACGGTGGCGCGGGCGGTTGAACTGCTGGGAGCTGCTCCCGGAGTGGAGCTGCTCGATGTCCCCACCCCGCTCGAAGCAGCCGGCAAAGACCCGTGCTATGTCGGCCGCATCCGCAAGGACCCGACCGTGGACCACGGGCTCGTGCTGTTCGTCTCGAACGACAATCTCCGTAAGGGCGCGGCGCTGAACGCGGTTCAGATAGCGGAGCTGGTCGCGCAGCGTTTGGCCACGAGTTCGCTCCGACCGTAAGCAGAGCGGAGCACCGCCCACAACCACGACGGAAGGCGCACATGCGAGTGAGAGTCTGTGAGCGCGACGTGCTCGACCGCAACGGTGGGCGTGGAGCTGCCGGACTAACTCTATGCGCGCGTACTTAACTTCCGGAATCGGGTCCACAGCAGCGCGTCATAGGCCAGCTTCATCAAACCGCCGATCACGAGTGGCCATCCGAATGAACTCTTCGTGAGGAGCCAGCCACCGAGCCACGGCGTGCTTGCCGTGGCGATGCTCCGCGGCAGGTTCGTGAACGCCGCCGTCGCACTTCGCTCCTCGGGTTGAACGAGCGACATCACAAACGCAACGCGCGGCGGCACATCGAGCTGCGACAGCAGAGAACGGCCGGCCAGGCACAGCACGGCCAGTTGTGCACTCGGCGCAAATGCCGCAGCGATGAGCAGAACGTTCGCGGGCGCGTGCGTGAGGGCCATCGTCTCGACCATGCCGAAGCGCGCCGACAGCCTCGGTGACAGCAACGCCGATGCTGCCGACGCCAACGACATGAGCCCGAGGACGAAGCCGATCCGTCCCAACGTGAAGTCGAATCGCTGGACCAACCACAAGGCGATCAGGGAATTCACAACCATGCCACCGCCGGCCGAGTCGAGTGCGAAGACGGCCGTCAGTTCGTAGATGATCCGGCGCGAGGGGCCGAGCCGGCCCGGATTCGTCACTGCACCCGATTGGCCGCGGCGGCTCGTCCACACGTAGATCGGGAGCACGACGACGCCGACGACGCCGTAGACCACGGCACCGAATGCGATGCCTTTGGTGCTGTTGAATCCGATGGCGCGTCCGAGGCGGCTGATCGGTCCCGCGAGGAATGCGCCCAAGGCGGCACCGGCCGAAGCAACAAGTGCGAAGCGGGCCAGTGCCCTGGTTCTGGCAGAACCCTCAAACCCCGAGCTGACGATCGTTTGTTCAGCGGGCAGAAACGCGGAGACGTCGCCGCTCGACGGATTCAGCGGCCCGATCACCGAAATGACAAGGAGTATTCCGAGGGTGCCCGACGCGGCGAACGTGAAACCGGTGACGGCCATGAGCACCGACATACCCATGAGCACGATCAGCGGGCGGAGCGCGCGGCTGAGTCGGGTGACCAGAAGCAGACTCGTCGCTGAACCGAGCAGGGTGGCGGTTGTGATCAGTCCGACTGTTCGGCCGCTGAACCCTCGCGAGAGAAGCAGAGGCGCCAGGCTGGCCGACATGATGCCGTCGCCGACCGCTCGAAGGCCCCGGGTGGCGAGGATCGACCGAGTGCCTGTTGCGGAGTTCTGCGTCACCCGGAAGTCAGACCGATTGCCCGCCGGGCGTCGCCGTCGTAGTGACGCGCTCCCGACCGGACAACCGCAGCAGCGATGGCCAGCGGGATGACAAGGAGGCTCATGGCCGGCCGCAGCGACCCGAAGATGTCGGAGGCGGCCCCGACGAGTGGCGGGCCCGCGGCCGTGCCGAGAGCGAGGCAGAACTGCAGGGTCGAGAACGAGGCGCCCCGAATCGATGCTGGAACAACGTCTGCGACAGCGGCGGTGAGATTCGGGATGGCCATGGCGATTCCAACGTTGGCGAGGCCATAGAACGTCGCCTGCGCGCCAACACCGGGAAGCGCGACCATCAGCGCGAAGGATTCCGCGCCGCCGAAGAGACCGAGCGCAGCGAGCCGGAGACGCCAACCGGGTCGGGTCTCGTGATGGCGATCACCGAGTCGGCTCCCGACGATGATGCCGATCATGATCCCGGTGCCACCCACACCCCCCGAGATACCGCCGGCCGCGTCCTCGGCCAGGCCATGGGTCTTCTCGAAGTACTTCGTAGACCAGAAGAACAACGCACCGAGTCCAAAGAACAGCACGGGCAACCCGACGACGATCGACCGGTACGTTTGGACCGACCAGAGGGCGTGAAGCCGGGTGCGGATCGTGCCATCACGCAGCGAAGCCGCAGCTGTGGCCTCAGCCTCCGCAGCCGACCCGTTGGGTGCCGATTCGCCGTCGTCGATGTGGGCGCGCCGTCGTTCTCTGTCGAGCAGGTCACCAAGCCCTCTGGCGGGCTCGGTCGTGCGCCATGCAACGTATGCGGCGGCGAGTCCGGGGAGTGCCATCACCGCGAACGCTGTCCGCCATCCGAACGCACTGCTCAAGCCTCCACCCAGACCGATGCCGAGCGGAAGACCGAGGTAGTTGGCCAGCCGTTCGACGCCGTATGCCTTCGCCCGTCCCGTCGCCGGATGGGCGTCGGCGATCAGGCTGGCGGCGGCCGGGTTGTTCAATTGGCCGGCGGCACCGAGCACCGCCCGTGACGCGAGAAAAAGGATGAAGATCGGGGCGACCGCGCTGGCAAGGGCGACGAGCGTCCACAGCACGGCGCCGCCGGCAAGGACGGCGACGCGCCGGGCGTTGTCGGCGAGATGGGCCGAAACGACGGCGACGCCGAGGCTGCCGACGATGGCCGCGGTCGGAATGAACCCGGCGGCGGTGTCGGACAGATTGAACGTCTCCTGGATACTGGTGAGCGCCCCGCCGACCATGCCCGTTGCCGTCGTTTCGAGCAACGCAACGAATGCGCAGACGCCGGTGAGTCGCCATCCGAGTGGTGCGCGAGAACGAAGGTCGATTCCGCTCAGGTCGGCGCGTTCGGCTGCTCGGCTCCGGTTCCTCCAGCCGGTCAACGCGGTGCTCATGCGGCCACGATGCAGATGCAAGGACTGGCGGAGCACTTCGGGCACCCGTTGGCGTAGCGGCTGATGGCTTCGGTCATCGAGAGATCCAGCTGGTTGGCGAGCGAGGTGACCCACGCAATCACGTCTCCGAGCTCGTGGAGCTGCTCCTCCCGGGTGCCCTTGCGCGCCGCCTTTGCCAACTCACCCACCTCCTCGGCCAGCCATGCCACCGACGCCGCCTGACCGCGTGCGCGGTCCTGCGCTCCGTACGTCACCTCGATCAGTGTTTGGAACTCGTCGAATCGCACGAGCTCATGCTCTCAGAACGAGCATTGCGGTGAACGGCGTGCGCATGGCGCGTGGTGTCAGGTGTCAGGCGCCAGTCGCGGTGTGGTTGCAAGTGGCGGCGTGGCTCGGGCTTCGTTGCGCGTCGACGACGGCCGGACGCGAAGCCGCCGCCCTGCGAATGAAAGGGCGGCGGATTGGTCGGGATGGGGGGACTTGAACCCCCGGCCTCCACGTCCCGAACGTGGCGCGCTACCAAGCTGCGCTACATCCCGTAGCGGACGAACACTCTAGCGGGCTGCCCGAGGTGCGTCGGCGAGCCGAGCGTCGCCCCCGCCGATGCGTATCGGTCAGCGTGCGGTCGAGTCGGGCGTGGCCTTGTAGTTCGTCGAGGCATCCGATTGGATCATCTTGTCGAGAAACGTGCCGCCGCCGAGCAGGGCCGTCGTGGCTCGACGGAGCCGGAGAGGGTCGAGGGGCTTGACGAGGTAGCCCTCGGCCTTGCACTGCTGGGCCAGGTACACGTCGGAAGGACGGTCGAGAAGGATCAGCACCGGCACGTGGGGGAGGCGTCCACCCGACTCTTCGTTGCGGAGGTCATAGGTAACGGCCATTGCCCCCATGTTGGATATCTGCGAGTCCAGGATGATCAGGTCGGGTGTCTCTTCGCTCACCGCCGTTCGAACCGCAGCCCCGTTGATGAGGTTGCGCACGGTCGCGTCGGCTGGCAGAGCCGACCCGACTTCTTCGTGGACCCAAGGAGCATCGGCGGCGATCAGCACATGCGGCACGCCGACCACGCTACCGGCCCGAGGTCTGCGGCGGTGCATGACCAGGCTGACGCTTCGTGGCGCTCGGCGACCTGGACCCGCGGGAACCGGCGCGGTGTCCAACTGCGGCAGAACGCCTCCCAACTGCCTTCGGAGGTGTTCTGCCCCCATAAATGGGGGCAACCTCTCTCCCAGCGTTGCATGGTCACCGGTGTTGCGAGCAGTCGAGCGCAGCGAGCGGCGCAGCCACGAACGAGTGGGGGCAACCTCTCTCCCACCGTGCTGGTGTGCGCGGGTCACCGGTGTTGCGAGGCGGCTACGCGGGGCGGCGGAGGGCGTGAGCGATGGCGGCTAGGCCCTGGAGGTCGTGGACGTCGACGGGGGCCATGGGGACCTCGGCGAACACCGTCGTCGGGCCGACGACGGCGCGCAGCGGCATCAGGACCCGACGGTGGGCATCGGCGCGGGCGTCGATGGCGTGAGCGCGCAGAACGGCGGTGCGCAGCGGACCCGGTGTGGGTGGGATCGCTGGCAACGGATCGATGTGCGTCTGCATCCGGTTGGCCACCACGGCGTCGACCCGGAGTCCGAGTTCGCCCAGCGCGCCGGCGAAGAAGACGGCCTCCTCCACCGTCTCGGCCCGCGGTGTCGTGACCAAGATCCAGGCGGTCGCGTCGTCGCGCAAGAGGGCCAGCGACTCCTGCGCCCGCTCACGGAAGCCCTCCTCCATCCCGTCAAACGCCCGGAAGAACGCCACGGCGTCGCCGATCACCTCGGTGCCGACAACCTTGCCGAGGCCCGTTATCGCTGCTTGCGCAGCCACTCCGACGATGCGTAGGCCGCGACGTGCCGGGGCCATCATCGCCCGGAACACACGGTTGTCGAGGAACCGCGTGAGGCGTTCCGGCGCGGCGAGCACGTCGAGAGCGTTGCGGGTCGGCGGGGTGTCGACGATGACGCAGTCGAACG
>JANOHI010000044.1:0-2276 GCA_031406385.1 Acidimicrobiia bacterium | reverse complement strand
GGCGGGCGAGGAGCGACTCGGTGGACCTCGGGGAGAATCCGCCGGGAAGAACTATGCGCGCCGACTACATCGTCGAAGCTCGAAGCGGAGTCAGCTTCGACATCGGTGGCGCCAATGGATCAAGAGGGACGTGCCAATCGTTGCCGGCGGGTGGACCCAGGGCAGTTTTCGCGTTCGCCCTCAGGGATCGATCCAAGGGTTCGCGATCGCGATGCCTGTGGCCGCGAAGTCGTCGACGTTGCGGGTTGCCAGCAGCGCGCCGTGGCTTCGGCAGATCGCCGCGATCTGAGCATCGGCCGCGCTGATGGGCCGGCCCGCTCGTTCGCGCACCACCACGATGTCTGCGTAGTGCGAAGCAGCGGTCACGTCGAATACGGCGATGCGATGATCGAGGTCTTCTTCGACCATCGCCTCGAGCCGCGTCGCCAGATCAGCCTTGCGACGGCCATCAGGCAACCGTCCGATCCCGTAGAGGAGTTCGGCCAACGTGACCGCAGTCAACCAGAGATCACCTGCGTGCTGGCGGTCTACCCAGTCCACGACAGCGGCGTCTGCCCTGGGACGCATCAGCTCCGACACGACGTTGGTGTCGAGAACGATCATGTGGGCAGGGTTGCGGCTCGCGGTCGTTCGGTGCGCTCGGGCTGCTCAATGTCGAGTCCGCCAACGTCGACAAAGCGGTGATGGATACGGCTGCCGAGACGATCTGTTGCGGACGGCTTGGCGAGTGCTTCGCTCAAGATGGCTCGTACTTCAGCCTCCATCGAGCGACCATGGCCAGCCGCGCGTACCCGCAGCCGAGCGCGTAGTCCTTCGTCAAGGTCTCGAATCGTCAATGTGGCCACCCGAAAATGCTAGCACTGCTGTCAGTGACGATCACGGCTATACGCCGAGACGCGCAAGCGAACCGGCGTGACGACGTGTGTGTCCTGGGCGGAATCCGCGACAGCCCGTCTGAGGTGGGGAAATGACGTAGGGCGGGTGGGGATCGAACCCACAACCAAGGGATTATGAGCGGGCACAGACCCCTTCCGGCTCATGTCGTTTGGTTCTGTTGACCTGCCAGAATGTCCAGGCTCGTCCTGTCAATCCGGCTCGGAAAAGGTCGATCCGGACAAGTTCGTGGGACAACTTGTGGGACAGAGCCCTGCGCGCAGACCATCTCACCGGGTGGTCTGGACGCCCATTGGCTCACTTGAGCCTGGACGCGAGCCGAGCGCCGACGGCCGGTGGGTCAGGCATCATCCTCCGGAGCAGGTGGCTGCCAAACACGAACGCGATCCGGTTGAACGATCCAGAGTGATCCGTCGATCGAACGGTCACCGAGCGACCTCAGCAACGTGGCGATGGCCGCGACAAGTTCCGAGGGGGCGGGACTCCGCGAGAGACGGAGCACAACCACGCCGGCTGTAGGGCGCGGGTCAAAGGTCAATGGGTTGGCGAAGTCGAGATCGAGCGTGACCAGGATGCGCTGCTCGTCGCGGCAGACCTGCAAGACACGTCCATCGTCAGCTCCTGCGAGCTCCTGCCGACGGACGGTCGAGGTGTCGTGACCGGCGTCTTCGAAGGCGCAGACAGCGGTGGTGCCGAGGTTCTCGTCGAGCTTGAACTTCACGCCACGTCGTCGAGGTCGACGAAGCGGACGTCGGCGAGACGGGCGCCGTAGGCGATGCACGCGCGGACGTCGTCGGTGTCGATCCCGGGGTACTCCTCGACGATCTGCTCGGGAGTCCAGCCCTCGGCGAGGTAGCCGAGGATGAGCGAAACCCAGAGCCGGTGACCGCGGATCGTCGGCTTGCCGAAGCAGACCGACGGGTCGACGACGATCCGTTCGAGCAGTTCCGTTGAGGTCATGAGGCAAGTCTGCCGCATCGAGAGCATCCGTCGACGGCGATTGAGGGCGGAACTCGGTAGGGCGGGTGGGGATCGAACCCACAACCAAGGGATTATGAGTCCCGTGCTCTAACCATTGAGCTACCGCCCCGAGGGCCCCCTACATTGCCACCGCCACGGTGCCCGTCGCGGATGCACCGTCGTTGCTGTGCGGCTGCGGCAGATCACCTCCCAGCGACGTTGGGAGGTGTTCTGCCCCTATATATGGGGGCAACCTCTCTCCCAGCGGACCAATTGCCCGGAGGGATTGACGGGCGCTGATATGGTGTTCTTGCCTTTCCGAGATAGCTCAGCTGGCAGAGCAATTGACTGTTAATCAATGGGTCGCAGGTTCGATCCCTGCTCTCGGAGCACCACGAACGGCGAGAACTTCGGTTCTCGCC
>JANOHI010000007.1:0-1087 GCA_031406385.1 Acidimicrobiia bacterium | reverse complement strand
GACGATCGTGTATGACACGGAATCGCCGAGCACCGCCGCAGCGGAGAGGATCGCCGCGCCGACGAGGAGTCCCGCGACCACGAGCCCGGAGGTGCTCCGGTGACGGACGAAGTTCCGCGCGCCGATGCGGAAGAGCAGCCCGAGGCCATTGCCAACCTGGTCGCAGGAATCAAACGCGGCGACCGTTTCCAGACCCTTCTCGGCATCACCGGGTCGGGGAAGTCGGCCACCATCGCCTGGACGATCGAGCAGGTCCAAAAACCCACGCTGATCCTGGCGCCGAACAAGTCGCTCGCGGCGCAGCTGGCCAATGAATTCCGGGAGTTCTTCCCGAACAATCGCGTCGAATACTTCGTCTCGTATTACGACTACTACCAGCCTGAGGCGTACATCGCGTCCTCCGATACCTATATCGAGAAAGACTCGTCGATCAACGACGAGATCGACCGGCTGCGTCACGCGTCGACCTCGGGTCTGCTGACCCGGCGCGACACCATCGTGGTCGCGTCGGTGAGCTGTATCTATGGCATGGGGAACCCGGAGGAGTACCGCGGCAACCTGCTCGAGCTCCACACCGGGGTCGATTATGACCAGCGTTCGATCCTGCGGCGCCTCGTCGATATGCAATACGACCGCAACGACGCCAACTTGGTCCGGGGGAACTTTCGGGTTCGTGGCGACACCGTCGAGGTGCACCCGGCCTACGAGGAGCATGTGTTGCGAATCGAGATGTTCGGCGACACCGTGGAGCGCTTGGTGATGGTTGATCCGGTCACCGGTGAGCAGCTGGGCGAACTCAGCGAGGTGATGGTGTTCCCCGCCACCCACTACGTGGCGGGAGACGAGCGGATGTCCCGGGCGATTGGAACCATCGAGCAGGAATTGCAACAGCGACTCGCATGGTTCAAGGAGGAGAACAAGCTTCTTGAAGCGCAGCGTCTCCAGATGCGCACGCAATACGACCTCGAGATGATTCAAGAGGTCGGTTACTGCAACGGCATCGAGAACTACTCGAGATATCTTTCGGGACGAAGTCCTGGCCAACCGCCGCCGTGTCTGTTCGATTACCTCCCCGCCGAGGGCCTCC
>JANOHI010000474.1:0-2674 GCA_031406385.1 Acidimicrobiia bacterium | reverse complement strand
GAAAACCCCTGCCTGAGCAGGGGTTTCGTGTGGAGCGGGTGACCGGGATCGAACCGGCATGGCCTGCTTGGAAGGATGGCCAGAAGAGTTCCGCAACCAGGCTGTCTTTGCTAAAGTGCCTGGTAGAAGCAATTTCGATGTCCGCTGAGGTCCGCCGATTGCCCCTCGAATCTCCTCGTAAGGGCACGATAAGGGCACGGTAAGGGCACGACTTCCACGATCTGGGGAGAGATGGGCAAGCGGCATCGACGGACCAGGGAGAGCGGCAGCGTCCGGAAGTTGCCGTCAGGGAAGTGGCAAGCAAGGGTCCATCACGCCGACGGTACGCGGACACCGCTTGGCACGTTCACCACGAAGCGGGAAGCCGACCGGGCGCTGACCCTCGCAGGGAGTGACCAGTTGCGTGGGCAGTGGATCGATCCGCGCCGAGGGCAGCGGACGTTCGAGGAGTACTCCAAGCTCTGGCTCGAGCAACGACCACTCCGTCCGCGCACCACGGAGCTGTATGAGTATCTCCTTCGTCTGCACATTTGCCCCCGCCTCGGTGGGTTCGAGTTGGCGGAGCTGACCTCGATCATCGTCCGTCAATGGTTCAGCGAGTTGTCGGGCGGCACAATCGGTCCGAGCACGGTTGCGAAGTGTTACCGGCTCCTTCGCACGATCCTCACGACCGCTGTCGAGGACGAACTCATCACCCGGAACCCGTGCGTGATCAAGGGTGCCGGCGTGGAACGAAGCGCCGAGCGGCCGGTTGCGTCCGTTGAGCAGGTTCGGGCGCTCGCCGACGCATCGGATCCGCGTTACCGGGCGCTCATCCTCGTGGCGACGTACACGACGTTGCGACTGGGAGAGCTCTCAGCGCTCACACGGCGCCGCGTCGACCTCGTGAGCGGGACGATTTCGGTTGTCGACTCGGCGAGCGAGGTCGGTGGACAACGGATTATTGGTGAGCCGAAGACTGCTGCTGGGCGACGAACCGTGACGGTCCCGGCAGCGATCTTGCCCGAACTCGTCGAGCACATGGCGCGCTACGCCGGCGAGGGGCCTGATGGGCTGATCTTCTGTGGACCGATGGGTGCGCCGCTTCGGCGAGCGAATTGGAACGAGCGGTGGCGAGCAACCACGAAGAAGGTTGGGCTCGAGCACCTGAGGTTCCACGATCTGCGTCATACGGGGAACACGCTCGCTGCTTCCACTGGGGCCAGCACGAAGGAACTGATGTCGCGAATGGGGCACGCCTCGCCCCGTGCGGCGTTGCTCTACCAGCATGCGACGAGCGAGCGAGAGGCAGCGATCGCGAGGTCGCTCAGCGCGCTTATCGAAGCTCGGACTGCAGAGTCGACTTCCGGGAACGTGCGCTCTGCGACTGGAGTGGCTCAGCTGACCACTTGACTCCCGACATAGATACTGATTAGATATGTGTATCTTATCAAAGGGAGCGTATCATTGACTTGTACAAGGCCGAACTTCGCAAACTGAACACTCGTGAACGTCAGGCTCATCGACAGTTCTTGGATCAAGTCCGTGCCGCAACCGTCTCTCTCGATCGCTCTCTTGAAGCTGTCGAACGAAGGCGGGCGGAGCTCGGTGATATGAAAGCGGATCAGGAAGTTCTCGTCCGGAATACACCGGGCAATGCGGTTGAGATCTTCCATTCCGCGGAGGCTCCGTGCGATCGGGTTTCGTTCCCCAAGAACTTCGATCGCATCTTCCACTCGGAGGCGCTTGCCAGAAGCCTTCGGCCGTGTTCGGCTTGTGCCGGGGGTCTTGGATCAAGCCCCCGTTGATCCCTCGTCCAACTGGCTAGCGCAAGCTGCGAGCTGGCGTCGTGCCGACGGTCAGCAGTTCGGCGAGTGCGCTCTCTGGGATGCGCACGTGGCGGCCGAGCCGGACGACGCGGACTCGTCGTTGGAAGACGCATCGTTCGACGAATCGGAGGGGCACGTTGAGTTGTTCGGCGGCTTCGGCTTTCGTGTAGAGCTTCTCGACGGGCACGAGGGTACGGGTGACGGCCATGGTGATTGGTCCTTTTAGGGGTTTGGGTTTGGGGCGACGAGTCGTCGGACGGTTTGGATGCGGTCGAAGGGGATGGGGCGGAGTGAGACGACGTCGCCGCTTTTCGGGGCGACGATCCAGTGGGTGGCGCTGACGGCGATGCCGACGTGGCCGTAGTCGTGGACGGGGATGGAGCCGCGGTGGAAGATGAGGTCGCCGGGGCGGATGGCGTCGGTGCGCCAGTTCACGGCTGCGCCGTACTGGGCTTGTGCGGCGCTCTTGTGGGGGAGGTTGATGCGGATCTGTTGGTATGCGCGCATGGTGAGGCCGGAGCAGTCGAACGCTTCGGGTCCGGCGCCGCCCCACAGGTATGGCTTGCCGAGTTGTGCTTGCGCATACGCAATCACCGGTGCGGTATCGGCTGGCACGACTCCGCCGAGGCCGACGCTGCTGCCGCCTCCTGCGAGGTTGCAGCCGTCGATGGGGAGCGCGCCTCCGGCGAGTTGCCGGTACGTTTCGAGCCAGGCGGTTTGGTACTGGCGCACCGTGAGGGTGTTGCCGTACTCGGGGTGCGGGACTCGGTCCATCCAGCCGGTCGCAGTCAGTGCGAGTGGGAAGTACCAGGCCACTGGGACACCCGACAGGCCCCATCGGGCGAGGATCGGCTCGACGGGCAGGA
>JANOHI010000237.1:0-10917 GCA_031406385.1 Acidimicrobiia bacterium | reverse complement strand
CGGCTCTGCCGCTGGGTGTCCCGGCGTGACGCGACGACGCCGTTGTGCTGCCGGTGGCGGCTCTGCCGCTGGGTGTCCCGGCGTGACGCGACGACAGAGTTGTTGGCGTGATGGCTCTGCCGGTTGGTGTCGCGGCGTGACGCAACGTCGGTGTCCCGGCCGACCGCTGAACGCGGGTTGGTGATGCCCGAACTGGGGCGGCTTCGGTGGGAGCGGTCGTTCGTGACCGTCCGCGCCGATCCCGACATCGCGCTCTTGGCGCACGTCCGAGCCACCGGGTCCACGGCGTCGCCGGCCACAGTGCTCGTTATCGTGTCGCCCCTGGCGTCGCACATCGCCGTCGAGTCCGAGATCGAGACCCTGGTTCGTGCGGGCCGTCGGGTATACGTGGCCGATCACCCCGGCACCGGCGGGAGTGATCCGTGGACGGGTTTGCTCCACGACTGGACCGACCAGGTCGGCGGCGCGGTCGATGCCACCGTGCTCCTCGCCCTTGGTCCCGCGGCAGGCTCATCCTCGGAGCTTGGCTCCCTCGCTGGGCGGTTGGAGCCCCGCGCCGACGGTGCGCACTTTGCGGCGGCGATCGATGCCGTGCGCTCCGCCTGGCTGTTCGGCCCATGGCATGAACGGACGCCGGCTAATCGCCTGCGAGTTGACGTTCCCAATGCTGCTGCGCTGCACGTCGCGGCGCTCCGCCTACTGGAATCGCCGTTGACCGTTGTTGCCCGAGGCGCCTGGTTCGACGCGCTCGACCCCCACGCGTTCGCTCCGAGGCGTGTGAGTCAGGAGATCGACCCCTGTCGATCGTATGCCGACACACGATTCGGTCAGGTGCACCTCCGTACGGAGGGTCATCGCACTCGTCGGCCAACACTTCTTGCCCTTCATCCCTCGCCCGGGTCCGCCCGGCCATATGCGCACATAGCAGCGCGGCTGGGCGAAACCCGTCGAGTCATTGCACCCGACATGCTGGGCAACGGCGACTCCGACGTCCCGGCGACACACCACGCTCTCGTCGACCCGCTGTCACCCGAGTTCGGCGATCGGTGCGGCACGGCGCGCACGCTGGCTGACTACGCCGACGAGGCGCTCGCCGTTCTCAACGCCCTCGGGGAGGATGAGCCGGTTGACATCTGGGGCAACCACACCGGTGCCCTCATCGGTATGGAGCTGGCGATCCGTCATCCGCATCGGGTGCGGCGACTGGTGATGGACGGCATCACGATCTTCGAGCCCGCGGAGAAGGCCGATATCGTTGCTCACTACCTGCCGCCATTCGACCTCGACGAGTATGGGGCGCACCTTCTCCGAGCGTGGGGTATGTGCCACGACATGATCCTGTTCTGGCCCTGGTATCGCACCAACCCGGCAGGCCGGCGGCCCCTGGGGGCGCTCACGCCGGACGCACTGCATGCGCTCACGATGGAACTGCTCCGCAGCGGACCGACGTTCCGCACTGCCTACGACGCGGCCTTCCGCTACCCGACCGCAATGCGTCTGCCGTTGCTCACGGTGCCATCGCTGCTCACGGTGTTCGCCGCCGACCCGCTTGCGGGTGCGGCCGACGAAGCGTGCCGACTGCTTCCCGCCCTCCAGCGGGCGAGCATCGGTGGCTATGGGCCCGACGAGCTTGAGGCCTCCGTCGATACGATCATCGGTTTCCTGAACGAATGAACAGCGTGGGCGTGGTGTCAGCGCCGGTCCACCAACCAGGGAGCGCGTCGCGCACGCCTGCACCGTAGCGGGCAAGTCGTGATCGATCGTCCGCGCCGAGTAGGTCAATGACGTCAAAGTAGGCCGATGGCCCAGCGGCTCGGAGCGCGCGCCACGGTTCAGTGTTGCGGTCGGGAAGACGGGTGGTCAGAAGCACGATCGGACACCCGTCGACATGATCGCGGATTGCATGCAGACGGCCAAGGGTGTCCCACACCGCACTCCCGTTGGTCATGCCGGCTCGATGGGTCCTATGCGCGCCTACGATCTTGAACAGCCAGCTCGCACCCATGGCATCGGTGCACCGGAAGTCGACGCTGACACCGGTTCGGGAGATTCTTGGCCCGACCGCATCGATCGAGAACCCTGCGCCGCGCAGAACTGATTCAGCGAGCTTTGCCGCGCCGAGAGTGTCCTCTCCCTCTGGGTCATCGGTGCGCATACCTTCGTTGGCAACGCGAGCTCGGGCGATGTCGACATAGGCAGGGTCGAGGTCGTAGCCGATGTAGCGCCGACCGAGGCGCGACGCTGCCACGATCGCTGATCCGCTTCCCAGAAACGGATCGAGCACGAGATCGTTTTCATATGTGTACAGACGGATGAGCCGCTCCGGAAGCTCTACCGGGAATGGAGCGGGATGACCGACCCGCTTCGCCGATTCCGTCGCGATGTCCCAGACGTCGAGGGTCAGCGACAAGAAGTCGTCCGTGGCAATCGTCGCAACGTGCGGAAGGTCCTCCTTCGCCCGCATGGCCGCGCTGCGGGCGCGATCGAATCGGCCCTTCGACGCAATGATGACGCGCTCGGTCAGGTCCCGGAGCACAGGATTCGCCGGGCTGCGGTACGAACCCCACGCACACGATCCCGTGGCTCCCACCGCCTTACGCCAAATGACCTCGCCGCGCAGCAGCAGCCCGAGATCATCCTGCAGGATCCGGATCACGTCGGCCGAGAGACTGCGGTACGGCTTTCGTCCTAGGTTGGCGACGTTCACCGCAATACGCCCGCCTGGCTCAAGGACCCGGACGCACTCGGTGAACACATCGCGCAGCATGGCGAGGAACTCCACATAGGACGACGGCACGTGGTCGGCGGTGAGTTCCTCCTCGTACTGCTTGCCGGCGAAGTATGGAGGTGACGTGATCACGAGGGCGACCGAACCGTCGGGCAGTGCAGTCATCGCCCGCGAGTCGCCACACACGAACGGTTCGGCGATGTCGAACGGTGCCAGCACGGTGTCGTCGTCGGACAACTTCGGCGCACCGAAGCGCGTGTAGAAGCCCGTGGCGTCGTGGGACTCCCGGCGGCCCGATCCGAAATTCGATGTCGTCGTGGCCACGGTGGCACCGACGGTAGTTCGCACCTGCGCGCGCCGCGAGTCAGTTCGTCACCGGCGCTTGTGGGCCTGGCGTGTCGAACAACTCAGTCGGTCTCCGGGCCAGCTCGCGTTCTCGGGCCGGGAACCGCCGGGAGAACCGATGTCAGCCGGCCCGAAACAGCTGGCCGGCCCGACTGGGAAACTATGCGGCCGCGGCGAGTTCCGCAGCAAGAGCGGCGTAGCGCGGCTTGATGACCTGCTCGATCAGATGCAGGCGACCGTCGAAGGCCCAAAACGCACTCTTCATGCCGTTCACCGTGAACCACTTGAGGTCGTCGATTCCGTAGTCGAAGGTGTCACACAGCGCGGCGAACTCCGACGACATCGAGCAGCCACTCATCAGCCGGTTGTCGGTGTTCACGGTCACCCGGAATCGGAGGCGCTTGAGCAGATGGATGGGATGCTCGGCGATGGACTTCGCGGCACCGGTGTGCACGTTCGACGTCGGGCACATCTCGAGGGGCACCCGCCGATCTCGAACGTACGCGGCCAACCGGCCGAGCGCGTAGGTGCCGTCGGGACGGAGGGTGATGTCGTCGACGATGCGAACCCCATGGCCGAGCCGTTCGGCGCCGCAGTATTGAAGCGCCTCGTGGATTGATGGCAGCCCGAACGCCTCGCCGGCATGGATCGTTGTGTGGAAGTTCGCTTCGTGGATGCGATTGAACGCCCCGAGATGGCGCGACGGAGGGAATCCGTCCTCCGGCCCGGCGATGTCGAACCCGATCACGTTGGTGTCGCGATGGCGGATGGCCAACTCAGCGATCTCGAACGAGTGGGCTTCCTGGCGCATTGCCGACAGCAGCGTGCCGATCGTGATGGTGTTCCCGGCGGCCTCGGCCGCCTTCCGACCGAGCTCGAACCCCTCCACCACGGCGTCGACGACGGCGTCGAGGCTGAGGCCCTTCTTCAGGTGTTGCTCCGGAGCGAATCGAATCTCGGCGTAGACGACGCCGTCGGCGGCGAGGTCTTCGGCGGCCTCGGCGGCGATACGCGTGAGGGCGTCGCGGTCCTGCATCACGCCGACGGTGTGGTCGAATGTGGAGAGATACAGAGGAAGCGAAAGCCGATCGGCGCCTTCGCGGATCTTCGCCGCAAGGTCGTCAGGGTCGGTTGACGGAAGCCCGGTGTAGCCGAACTCCTTGGCGAGGTCGATCATCGTCTGAGGGCGCAGCCCTCCGTCGAGATGATCGTGGAGGAGGACCTTAGGGGCTCGACGGATGACTTCCAGCGGCAGGCTCATGTCCCATTCTTGCCTGCGACCCGAGGTGGTGCCGCCGCGCACTGGTGTCGACGCCGATGAGGGCCTCACCGCAGGCTGCTGCAGGTCCGGCTGATCCCGTGACTTTTCGCGTAGCCTCGCCTCCCATGTCGGATCGTCAGCGGATTTCGTCGGGTCTGCCGTATGAGCTCATCGTCGGGTACAGCCGGGCGATCCGTGTCCACGAGCACGTCTATGTGTCGGGGACTACGCCGCAATGGGAGAACGGGTCCGTCGATCCCGATCCGGAGCGTCAGGTCCGGCGCTGCTTCGAGATCATCGAGAAGGCACTCATGGAGGCGGGTGGATCGCTGGCCGACGTGGTGCGCACTCGCATCTATCTGACCAGCACCGACACCGTTCGTGCCGTCGAAAAGGTGCACGGGGAGCTGTTCGGCGACGTTCGTCCGGCGAATTCCACCGTCGTCGTGGCCGCGCTCCTGAATCCGGCCTGGAAGGTCGAGATCGAAGCCGACGCCGTCATCGGGTCGAGGGATCGCGAACACACCGGTAGCTGAACCGCATGACCGCGTCGCCCAGATTTCGGGTCTTGATCGACTGCGATCCTGGTCACGACGACGTCTTCGCGATCGCCCTTGCCGCGCAGCACTGTGACATTGTCGGGGTCACGACGGTGGCGGGCAACTCGCCCCTGACGAACACCACCCGCAACGCGCTCATTGCCATCGACCTGTTCGGCCTGCACGACGTGCCGGTGCACAGCGGGTCGGCCGTGCCCGTGAACGGTCGCGAGGGCCGCTATCCCGAGGCGCATGGTCGCTCCGGTCTCGACGGCCCGGCGCCCCGCACACCCTCGCGCGGTGTCGACGGGACAGATGCCGTGTCGTTCATCATCGAAACGGTGCGGGCGACCGAGGGTTTGTGGCTCGTCCCGATCGGGCCTCTCACGAACATCGCGCTTGCACTGCGTCGCGCCCCCGACATCGCGCAACGGGTGGCCGGCATCTCGATCATGGGTGGGTCGTTGACGCACGGGAACATGACGAGTGCCGCCGAGTTCAACATCTGGTTCGATCCCGAAGCGGCCGACGAGGTGTTCCGGGCCGGCGCCCCGCTGATCATGTGCGGCCTCGACCTGACCCATCAGGTCGCGGCCGATGGGAGTTTCGCCGATGCCCTTGTTGCCCATGGCAGTGATACGTCTCGCTTCTGCGCCGAACTGATGCTCTTCTACCACGGGTACTCAGCGCGCTTACTTCATCTGGAGGGTGACCCCGCCCATCATCACTGTGTCCCTCTTCACGATCCGTGTGCGGTGATGGCGATCACCCATCCGCACCTCTTCACCGTCGAGCGGTTGCACGTCGTGGTCGAGACCACCGGGAGGCACACCCGGGGCATGACTCATCCGGACACCCGCCCGTGGGCCGACCCGACCAGGGCGAACGTGAACGCCGTCGTCGGCGCTCGCCGTGATGAGGCGCTCGACGTCGTTCTTGCCGCCCTGACGCGCTGACCTGATCGGCGCGGTTCGGACGACTCCGAGGTGCTGAGTCGAGGTGGGAAGTCGGATCCGAAGGCCACAGGAAATGCGGCTGAACACCTCCTAGCGGCATTGGGAGGTGTTCTACCCCCATATATGGGGGCAACCTCTCTCCCAGACGCGAAGGACACCCGTGTTGCGAGCAGTCGAGCGAAGCGAGCGGCGCAGCGCCAAGGTGCGGAGGGGCAACCTCTCTCCCAACGCGTCAGTGCAGGTCGTCGGGACCGAAGGAGTCGGGGAAGATGTCATCGAGGGTCTTGATGCCACCGGTCCCCTTGACCAAGAGCTCCTTACCGCCGTGTTCAAGCAGGAGTTGACGGCAGCGGCCACACGGCGCCAACACGTAGCCCTCGGCGTGCACGGCAACGAACGCCACGAGGCGGCCTCCTCCGCTGGCCATGAGCGATGACACCAGGCCGCACTCGGCACACAGTCCGAGACCGTACGACGCGTTCTCGACGTTGCAGCCCGTGACGATGCGGCCGTCGTCGACCAGCGCAGCAGCGCCGACCGGGAACTTCGAATACGGGGCGTAGGACTTGGTGGTCATGGCGAGCGCGGCGGCGTGCAGCGCATCCCAGTCGATGGGTAGCGGAGTGGACACCGGCTACCCCGCTTCACCCTTGATGTACGGCCGACCGCTCGCCGCCGGAGGCCGCTGTCGTTTCGACGCGACCGTGAGCACGATCAAGGTCAAGAGAAACGGCAGGGCTTTGATCATTGCGTCGTTGATGGTCTCGTTGGCCGATGCAAACCACAGCACGATGGCGGAGACGACCCCAAGGGCCAGCGCCGGCATGTAGCGCTTCTTCGCGACGTTCCACGCGGTTGCCAGCAGGAACGAGAGACCCACCGCGCCGATGACGGCGCGCGACTCGAGGCCGAGCTGGAAACCGACGGACTGGCTGAAGCTGAACAGCAGGGCACCGATCGACAGCAGACCGGGCATCCAGTTGCCGAAGATCATCGCGGCCAGGCCGAGGTAACCACGGTTCGCCGTCATGCCCTGCTGGTACTTGAGGCTGTCGAGGACCAGCCACGCACCACCGAGACCGGCCAGGCTGCCGGAGATGAGCAGCGCCATCCACCGGGTGAAGATCACGTTTACGCCGAGCGACTCGGCGGCGGCCGGCTTCTCGCCGCTGCTCCGAAGCCGCAGACCGAACGGCGTCCGCCAGACCAGATACCAGATCGCCGGGATGAGGAGGAGCAGCAGGACCGACGACCAGGCGACCTCGATGGTGAAGCCCCGAACCGTTCCGGCGAGGTCGGAGAGCAGGAACCACCGCTTGTCCTCGATGGTCTGGAGCCAGTCGCCGATGAACGGGATGGAGAACTTGCTGCCGAAGTTCCGGACCGAGGGAGAGTCGGCGATGGTGCCGAGGTCGCCCTCGCGGCCCTTTCCGTCGAAGAAGATGCCCGAGAGGTAGCGGACGAGTCCGACCGACAAAATGTTGATGGCCACACCGGCAACGGTCTGATCGACGGCGAACGTCACGGCGGCGAGGGCGAGGAGCGCCCCACCGAGGAAGCCGCCGATGAGCCCGCCGAGGAGCGCACCCCACGGCCCGAAGTGCCAGCCGAGATAGCCGGCACCCCACGTGCCCATGATCATCATGCCTTCGAGGCCGATGTTGAACACCCCGGCGCGCTCGGCGACAAGACCGCCGAGTCCGGCGAGGATCACCGGAACGGCGAAGCCGAGAGCGGTGCTGACCGTGGATGACCCGGTGAGTCCTGGAGCATCGAACAGCCGCGCCGACACCGACAGGAGTAGGACGACACCGAGGGCGCTGAGCGATGCCCGCTGCCATCCATTCAGGCGGACGTTCATCATGCGCTCGCTCCCTGCGACTTCGCGGCGTGCGTTCTTGCCGCAGCCTCGCGGATGATGGTGGCGAGGGTCTTGCGCTCCCACACGGCATAGACGATCACGGCGATGAACAGCAGCGATCCCTGAAGGATGACGGCGATCTCACCGGGGATCCCGACCGTGACGAGTCCGCGGGCGCCCTGGTCGAGTGCGGCCCAGAGAAAGGCCGCTGCAGCGACACCGAAGGGATGGTTGCGTCCGAGCAGCGCGATGCCTATGCCGGTGAACCCGAGCATGCCCGGGAACCGGTCGCCGTAGGAGAGCTGATCGTTGGCTGATAGCACGATTCCCATACCGATGAGTCCGGCACAGGCGCCCGAGATGAGCATCGTGATCATCATCATGCGCTTCGGGTTGACACCGGAAGATCGGGCGGCGGAGGCATTGCCGCCCGAGGCCCGCAGATCGAAACCGAAGCGGGTGCGGTAGACGATGAGGTAGAACGCCATGCCGACGAGTACGGCGATCACGACATAGCTCTGAATAGTGGCGTCGCCGATCTTGAAGACGGGGAGCTGCCCGCTCTTGGGGATCGGACGGGTCGAGCCGTACTCCGGCCGGTTCGGGTCGCGGAAGTTCGTCCATTTGCTCTGCATCAGGTAGCTGATGAGAGAAAGCCCGACACCGTTGAGCATGATGCCGGTGAGGACGGGGTTCACGTTGCGGGTGACGTTGAGGATCCCGATGAGCGACGCCCAGATCGCGCCGGCGACGATCGCCGTGAAGAGGGTCACGGCGACGTGCAGCGGGGCCGGGAGGTCGATGGCGGCACCGACGACCGCGCCGAACATGGCCGCCACCTGGTATTGGACGTTCGTGCCGATGTTGAAGACGTTCATCTTCAGGGCGATCGCCACGGCGATGGCGCTCACGTAGTAGCGGGCACCGACGTTCACGGCGGTGACAACGCCGTCGAGGCTGGCAAAGTTTTTCCACATTGCCCGGTAGGCGGTGAGGGGGTTGTGACCGGAGACGAGGAGGACAACCGACGCGATGGCAAAGGCAAGCGCAAGGGCCAGCGCCGCCGGTGTCAGGGTCTTCTTAAGGTTCTTCATGCCGCGTCGCCCTTTCGTGCCCCGGTCATGTAGCTCCCGAGTTCTCCCGCGTTGACCTTGGCGGGGTCGAGCTCGGCGACGATCTCGCCATGGAAGAGGACGAGCAGGCGGTCGGAGAGTCCGATGAGCTCTTCGAGATCGGCGGAGACGAGCAAGATGCCGAGTCCCTTCTCGCGGGCATCGCGCATCGCGTCCCACACCGCGGCCTGGGCGCCGACGTCGATGCCACGGGTCGGGTGGGCGGCGATGAGCACCCTCGGCTTGGTGAGCATCTCCCGACCGACGATGAGCTTCTGCTGGTTCCCGCCGGACAAGGCAACAGCGGCCACATCGGTTCCCGGAGTCCGCACATCGAATGTGTCGATGGCCTCCTGGGTGAAGGCGCGACAACCGTCGTTGTCCATCCAGTGGCCGTCGGAGAACGGCTTCGATCCCTGATGTCCGAGCGCGCTGTTCTCCCACAGGGGGAACGTAAGGACGAGGGCGTCGTGCTGGCGATCCTCGGGCACGTAGCCGAGACCACCCTCCCGGCGCGCCTTGGTGGACCAGCGGGTGACATCGACGCCGCCGAACTCCACGGTTCCCCGCAGCAGGGGACGCAGCCCCATGATCGATTCGAGAAGTTCGTGCTGTCCGTTCCCTTCGACCCCGGCAATCCCGACGATCTCGCCGGCATGGACCGTCACGTTGATGTTCTGCAGGGCGAGCTTGCCCATCCCGGCCACGTCGAGATTGGTGACACGGAGCATGACCTCGTCGCGAATGGTGTTGCCGTGCGTCTCGGGGGTCGGAAGCTCGCTGCCGACCATCATCTCGGCGAGGTCACGGGCGGTCACCTTCGACGGATCAGGGACTTCCGCCACCGTTTTGCCGGCCCGGATCACGGTGATGGCGTCGGCCACCGAGAGGACCTCGAGGAGCTTGTGGGAGATGAAGATGATCGTGGCACCCTGGGCCACGAGGCCGCGTAGCGAGTCGAACAACTCGTCGACTTCCTGGGGCACGAGTACCGCTGTGGGTTCGTCGAGGATCAAAATCTTGGCGCCCCGGTAGAGGACCTTCAAGATCTCGACGCGCTGGCGCTGCCCGACGCCGAGGTCGGAAATGTAGGCGTCGGGGTCGACGTCGAGCCCGTAGTTCGCGCTGAGTTCGCGGATGCGGGCCCGTGCCTGTTTGGCATTGAGACTGAACTTGGTTCCCGGCTCGTTGCCGAGCACGACGTTCTCCCACACGGTGAGGTTGTCGGCCAGCATGAAGTGCTGGAACACCATGCCGATGCCCTGGGCGATGGCATCCTTCGGGGAACGGAAGGTCTGCTGCACCCCGTTCACGGTGATGGTCCCCTCGTCGGGCTGATGGGCGCCGTAGAGCGTCTTCATCAGCGTCGACTTACCGGCGCCGTTCTCGCCGACGATGGCGTGAATCGTCCCGTGTGCAACTCGGAGATTCACCCCGTCGTTGGCCACGACACCGGGAAATCGCTTCACGATGTCGCGGAGTTCGATGGCGACGGTGCCGCCGCCCCCGGCTGTCGGATCAGTCATTTCGTTCGCGGTTCCTTGCTGCGTCGTCGAGGGACGTCGGACGATTTCGTCATGACCACGCCTTCCTAGCAGAAAAGCAAACGGGGCGACCCGAAGGTCGCCCCGTTTCACACGGATCGGTTCGGCGAGAGAAGCGCCGGGTGCGGCTACTTCCGGGTCGGCACCTTCGGTACGGCGATCTTCCCGCTGATGATGTCGGCCTTGACCTTCTCGACCTTGGCGATGATGGAAGCCTTCAGCGCCTTGTTGCTCTTGGCGTAGCCCACACCATCCTCCTTGAGTCCGAGCACCGCGGTGCCCGAGGCCGGCTTGCCGCTGTTGTAGGCCTTGATGGCCTCGTAGCTGGCAACGTCGACCCGCTTGAGCATCGAGGTGAGGATGTAGTCACGGCCGTTGGCCTGGGAGATGGTCTGGTACTGGTCGGAGTCGACACCGATCGCCCAGATCTTGCCCGGCTTCTTGCCGGATTCCTTGGCGGCGATGAAGGCGCCGTTGCCGGTGGATCCGGCGGCCACGTAGATCACGTCGATGCCCGACTTGTACATGGCGGCGGCGATGGCCTTGCCCTTCGGCACGTCGGTGAAGCCCG
>JANOHI010000236.1:0-2347 GCA_031406385.1 Acidimicrobiia bacterium | reverse complement strand
CGCCCAGATCTCGAACCGTGTCGTCGCTGACGAATTCGACGCCGTCACCGCCAAAGTCGAAGCGCTCGACCAACGGCCAGTCGAAGGTCCGAACATGCGACGCCTACGCGAGGCCAACCGCCGACACCTCGGGAACGGCTGGTGCGAACGCCCCGCCGAGCTCGACTGCCACTTCGAGTCGATCTGCGAAGGCTGCGCCCACTTCGCCACCAACAAGACCTTCCAACCCGTGCTCATCAGACAACGCGACCACGCCAGACAACACGGCGAACAGCAGCGAGCCGAACTCTTCACCAGCCTCATCGAGCACCTCGACGACACACCATGACCGCCACCCGACAAGAACCCCTTGACAAGATCACCCATATATTGCCCGAAGTGTGCGGAGCGCAGCCGCCTCGGTGGCCGCACACTCCCGGCGTTATACCGGTGATCTCGGGCCGAGTCGCGCTGCGAGCGTTCGATCGTGGGAGAGGTGCGAGGTGTGCGACGGGTCGGAACTCCCGCGACAACTTTGCCGACGATCGGGCCGTCACTCTGTCTTCGCGACGGGCGTTGGGACCGCTCATATGGTCCGGAGTGTGGGGGTCGATCGCTGTGATCTGCCGCGTCATTGGGCGGCGATACGAGTGCCGACAGCCGAGCCCGGCGAAACCTTCATGAACCGACGGGCAGTTCCAACGGTGGCCTCGGGGGTGAGAGACCACTCAGCAACCCTCCACCAGAACCGCACCCGTTTGAAACTGAGCGGGTCGGTCAGTTACCGAGGCGTTGAGTGGTGAAGACCTGCTTGCCGTCGACGGCGCCAATGAACTCGCCGTTGAGAGCGACCACGGACGCACCGGGAAATTCGCTCGTAGTTCCGGTGAGTACGGCAGCGCCGCCAGCCTTGGTCTCGCCCGTGCAGTTGATGACGACCTTGGATACGCCATCTTGAATTTTGGCTTCGCAGGAGAGGGGTCGAGCGAGTTCCTGCCCAGCGCTCTTGAACTGCTGCTCGCCTTGCTGCGTAGCAACGTTGCGGGCGAGGGTCTCGGCGGCGTTGTTCTTAGCTGAGGCGGCAGCATTGGCGACGTCTGTTCCGACGTTGCGCGCATCGGACGCCAACGATGACCGAGTCTTTGAGCTGCAACCAGAAGCAGCGAGAGCGGCGACCATGACCAGTACGGCGAGTGGGGGCTTCACGAAGCAACCATACCCACCTGGCGGCAACCCAACCCCTCGTTCTCGGGCACGCCCCCACCACGGCCCTCACGCCCAGACCCCATCCGCCAAGTCCATTCCGATCCGGCTTGCAGTATCAATCAACGGGCGGGGACAGTGCGGATCGATCGGCGAACCTCGTGTCCGCCCCCGTTTGACTAGCCAGCGGAGCGGGTCGAGGGCGGCCGTCGGCAACTCCACCGGCACCCACGGGTGTCCGTGCCGGCGAGCGAGTCTGCGAATTCCTCGCGGTTTCACGTGATCAACGTTGGGGTAACACCCCGGGAGCGGTGAAGCCGCAATTGACTGCGAGTGAGATGCCCGATGCGAAGAGTCGTGAAGCTTGAAGTGCAGCCGACCGTTCGAGAGGGCGCCGTGGCTAGACGCATCGCCTCGGCAGCGTTGCAGGACGACCATGCCAACGCGGAGGAGATTGCCGACGTCGAGCTCGTCACGTCAGAGTTGGTGACGAACGCCGTTGAGGCAAGCACCGGGAGCGGCGCAGTGGCGTTTTCGATGGAACTCTCGGACGACGATATCCGCGTGAGCGTGGCCAACCAGGGTGACGCTTTCGAACCGAACCTCAAGGCGTCGGATCCGGAGGAACCTCGCGGACGCGGGTTGGCGATCGTTAAGGCGATTGGTGACGTGACCATCGAGCACGAGGATGGGACCACGACCGTTTCGGTGGACATTCCGTTGTCAGCTGAGCCGAAGAAGTGACAACGCTCCGCGAATGACGAACGTGCCCTGGACTGACCCGATGATCGCTTGAGTGACTCGCCTGAGACGAGCGAATCCGAATGGGACGAGCATCCTCGGTGTCTGACCTGAGGCTCGTTGGGCGCAAGAACGGATTACAGCGCCGGTACCCCGCGCCCGACCGACGGCGTCGCCGTGGCAACGCCGTCGGCTGCCGATGGTCGATTCGTGGCGCGGTACACCTAGCGGACCGACGCCGCAGCCGGTATCGTGAACGGGCATCGTGGGAGAGGTGCGAGGTGTGCGACGGGTCGGGACTCCCGCGACAACTTTGCCGACGATCGGGCCGTCACGCTGTCGTCGCGATGGGCGTCGGGACCGCTCATCACTGCCGTAGTGCAGCGGAGGCTCGGCGCTCGACCAGGATTTACGGCGGTGTCAT
>JANOHI010000404.1:0-14060 GCA_031406385.1 Acidimicrobiia bacterium | reverse complement strand
CCTCGGTGATCGTCGACGAGACCCGACGAGCCAACCGTAGCGACGGTGTGCCCACCACGGCGGGCGACGCGCTCGTGGTGGCCACGTCGGGAACGACCGGCGAGCCGAAGGGTGTTGTACTCACCCACCACGCCGTCGATGCGTCTGCCGCGGCCACGAACACGCGTCTTGGCATCGACCCGGCGATCGATCGCTGGCTCGCCACTCTTCCGGTTGCCCACATCGGCGGGCTCTCCGTCGTCACCCGCGCCATCGCCAGCGGAACTCCGCTCACGGTCGTCGATCGGTTCGATCCAGCGATCGTCAACGCCGCCCGCTTCACGGGCCACACCCGCACCTCGCTCGTGGTCACCGCATTGCAGCGGGTCGAGACGGAGGGCTGGAGGACAATTCTCGTCGGCGGTTCGGCCATGCCGGAGACGCTTCCGGACAACTGTGTGCGCACATACGGGATGACCGAGACCGGTTCCGGGGTCGTATACGACGGCTTCGCCCTCGAGGGGGTCGGCATCACCCTCGGCGACGATGGCGAGATCCTGATCGACGGCCCGATGCTGTTCCGGGCATACCGCGCTGGGGCCGGTGACGTTGTCACTCCTGAAGGGTTCGACCCGAAAGACGAGGCGGCACGATTCGCCACCAACGACGCCGGGCGATTCCGGTCCGACGGACGACTTGAGGTGCTCGGTCGACGCGGAGATGTGATCGTCACCGGCGGCGAGAAGGTTTGGCCCGACGCCGTGGAACGCGTGCTTCGCTCTGCCTTCCCCAACATCGACGCCGCCGTCGCCGGGCAGCCGGACCCCGAGTGGGGTCAGCGGGTCACGCTCTTCATTGGTGCGGGGTCGACACCACCATCGCTCGACCACGCTCGAGCCGTCGTACGAAGTGCACTCGCCGGGTACTGTGCCCCGCGTGCGATCGTCATGCTCGACGAAGCGTTGCCGCGCACATCATCGGGCAAGGTCAACCGCACTGCGCTAAGCGCGCTTAGGATCGATCCCACATCAACCGTAGCGTGACACGCTCACTCGCCGGCGAGCGAGGAGGGCACGGGCAAGAGGTGGGTCACGGCGTTGGCCATGAGTCGCCCACGCACCGATAGCCGAGCTGTCCCATCCTGCACATCAAGCAGTCCTCCGGCAACAAGCTCAGCGAGGTCGGTGTCGGAAAAAGAACCCGCGGGTACACCTTCACGCGTTCGAAGCGAGAGCTGCAGGGCTTCGAGGGAACGGGCCCCACTGTCGAGTCGTTCCGACGCAGAGATCGCTGACTCGCCCGAGCTGATCTTCTCGATGTAGCGATCCGGCGTCCGCACGTTCCACCACCGATGGCCGTCGACGTGAGAATGGGCGGCAGATCCGAAGCCGAGGTACGAACCCTGACGCCAGTACATCCAGTTGTGGGCGCATTCGTGCCCCGGCTTCGCCCAGTTCGACACCTCGTAGTTGACGAACCCGGCGGCCGCGAGAAGCTCCGCGGCGAGCTCGTATTTATCCGCCTGATCGTCCTCATCCGGCGCCCGCTCGGCAACGAGGGCGAGCGGCGTGCCGCCTTCCACGGTGAGCGCGTAGGCCGAAACATGGGTGGTGCCCCACGAGATCACGTCATCGACGGACTGGCGCCAGTCGTCCACCGACTCCCCCACAGCACCGTAGATCAGGTCGACGTTCAGCGAGGGCACTCCGATGCTCTGAACGGCGGCGATCGCAGTCGCCACCTTTGCCCGGTCGTGGCGCCGATTCAGCGACGACAGCACGTGGTCAACCGTTGACTGCACGCCGAGGGAAAGGCGCGTCATCCCGGCCTCGCGAATCGCCCCGAGCCACTCCTCGCTGATGTCGTCGGGATTGGACTCTACGGTCACCTCGGCGCTGTCGACACAAGGCAGCGCGCGTAGTACCTCGCCAAGGAGCGCGGCATCGATCAGCGAAGGCGTTCCCCCACCGATGAACACCGTGCGGAAAAGAGCACCCCTCGTTGCTGCGGAGTCGATCTCTGCCAGCAACGCGTCGACATAGGCGCGATGGAGATGATGACGATCGGTGAAGATCGAGAACGCGCAGTAATCACATCGGTGGGCACAGAACGGTATGTGCACATAGGCACCGAGTGGTGCGCCCCGGTAGGAGCGTGGAGTGCGAGGGTCGATCAGTGGACGAGTTCGGCGCCGAGTGCCGACATCCGCGACTTGACGGTTTCGAGGTCGGTCTCGAGCAGAGCAGCCAACGGGTTCAGATCCTCACGGCGAATCGTCATCGCCGATCCGGCCGGATCGGAGCGCTGGGCCCGGATCATCGTGACGTAGCGAGCCAGCAAGGCGGCTTCCTGGCCCGACATCGCCTCGAGTTGAACGAGGTCGATCGTGATGCCACGCGTGGGCGGTCGGCGGTCCTCGGCACCACCGGAGCCGGGGTCGGCCGTCGTGAGGTCGATGACCGGCAGGAGGTGGTCCACGGCGACACCGTAGAACCGAGCAAGGCGCTGGAGCCGGGGCACCGAGATGGCGCGTTCGCCACGCTCGTAGGCGCCGAGAACCGATGCCTTGAACTCCTTCTCCGACGACACCTCGACGTCGTGGAGCGAGAGCCGCTGTGAACGCCGGACGCCTCGTAGGCGAAGCCCGACTTGGCGCGTGTAGTTGGCATCAACGCCTGATTCGTCGTCCATCGGTGTCCTTCGGCGTCATGACCGTTGGGGCGGTCGGAAACTCGCTAGGTTTCCGCTGTACACCGAACAAGTGTACCCCGGAAACACACGCTCCGTGGTAATCGACCGCGCCCAGAGGTGAGTTCGCCGTCGGTTACGCGCGCTGCGTGCAATTGAAAGGGTAGCGCACCGGGCCTTCGGTGCGTGGGATTGGTCGGCTCCAGCATGCAGATTTCTTTCTGAGGTGGGTTTCCCGCAACCTCAGGAAAGCTCGCCAGCAGGGGGGAGGAGGCCCACGAGCAGCGCTCCCGCCACGATTGCTGCAGTCTCGGCCCGCAACACCGAACCCGGGAGCCCGACCGCGTCGGGAATCAACTCCCGCTCCGACGAATCCCACCCACCCTCGGGCCCGATGGCGACGATCGCGTCACCGGGTCGCAGCGGCCGCCCGCCTCGATCGGCTCGGACGACCCCGGGTCGCTGCGACAGTTCGGCGACGGTGACGGCCGGTTCGATGACGGGTAGCCACACACCACGGCTCTGTTCCAACGCGGAGCGGGCGATCAGCACGAGGCGAGCGGTGTTGCGCTCGGCCTTGTCGTGGTCCCACTTCACGACAGAGCGGAGCGAACGGACCGGGATGATTCGGGCCACACCGAGTTCCGTGAGCTTCTGCACCACCGTCTCCGGCTTGTCTCCTTTGGTCAGGGAGAACGCGACCCCGATGTCGGGCTGGCCGGAGACGATGCGAATAGGGCTGGCAAGGGTCGCCTCACCGCTCTCGCCGAAGGACGGCGACAGCGAGGCTGACACCCACCGGCCGTGTCCATCGGTGAGGGTGATCGGGTCCCCGGCACGGAGCCTCAACACCCGGGCACAATGATGATGCGCTTCTGTCGGGAGTGTCACCCGCTCGATGCCGCCGTTATCCAGCACGGAGGTGCTGACCACGATATGGGTTCGGGCATCAGCCTCTGCCGGTCCTTCCCCACCAAACGAACCGGCAGGTCCGACCATTACCGGAACTTGGAGCGGATCTTGCCGAGCAGACTCCGGTCAGGAGCGGCTACAGGTTCGCCACGCATCTCCGCCAGCGAGCGCAGGAGCTCATCTTGCTCCTTCGTCAGCTGCGTGGGTGTCGACACGATGACCTGAACCAACAAGTCGCCGCGCCCCCGGCCGTTGACGACGGGCACCCCGCGTTCGCGGAGGCGGTAGACGCGTCCGGTCTGGGTGCCGGCAGCGATCACGAGGTCCTCGACACCGTCGAGCGTCTCATAGGCGAGGTGCACTCCGAGCGCCGCTTGGGTCACGGGTACCTCGAGTTGCTCGACGAGATCGACGCCGTTGCGCTGGAACCGGGGATGGGGCTCGACCCGCAGATGGACGAAGAGGTCGCCGTTCGGTCCACCGCGCGGACCGGCCGGCCCCCGACCGGAAAGGCGAAGGGTGGTGCCGTCGTCGACGCCGGCCGGCACGCCGACGGGAAAGGTGCGCTGTTCGGTGCGTCGCCCCTCACCCCGACACGTCGGACACGGCGTCTCAATGGTCTGGCCGGTACCGCCGCACCGACCACAGGCGCTCGTCGTGACCATCTGGCCGATCAGCGACTGCCGGACCCGGCGGACTTCACCGGAGCCGTCGCACTGGGTGCACTTCGACGACGACGTGCCCGGCGCAGCACCGCTCGACGCGCACGTGTCGCAGGCGACCGGGAGACGAAGCGTGACTTCCGTCGTGACACCGAAGACCGCCTCTTCGAAGGTGAGCGATGCCGCGGTTTCAGCGTCGCCGCCGCGCGGAGGACCCGAGGGACCGCGTCGACCGCCCCCGCCGAAGGAGTTCCCCGAGCCGCCGAAAAAGGCCTCGAACAGATCGTTCAGCCCGCCGGACCCGAAACCGAACGGATCGCCCGCACCGCTGCCACCGGACCGGAGACCATCGATACCGAACTGGTCGTAGCGAGCACGCTTGTCCGGGTCTTTCAGGACCTCATAGGCCAGCGCTACCTGCTTGAACTGCTCCTCAGCCGCAGGGTCGTCCGGGTTTGCGTCGGGGTGCAACTCTCGGGCGCGGGAGCGGTATGCCTTCTTGATCTCGTCGTCCGACGCAGTGCGGGACACGCCCAGCAGTTCGTAAAAATCGGTGTTGGTCGTGGCCATGGGCGGGAGTGCTCAGTCGTCTGGGAAAGGCAACGGTTCGTGTGCGGGTTGACCATTCTCGCGGCAATCCACCACGAACCGGTGCACGTGCACCGCAAAGGGCTCGAACGACCCAGTCCGTCAGTGTTCGGTCAGCCGGGCACTCAACCGGGCGCTGACTTCCGACACCGCCGCCCGAGCACGCGCGTAGTCCATCCGGGTCGGTCCGAGAACGCCGATCGTCCCGACCTGCTGCCCATCCACAAGGTAAGGCGCGGCCACCACGGAGCACGACAGCAGTGACTCGAATGCGACGTCGGCCCCATGTTCTGCCCCGATGGAAATCCGCTGACTGCGTTCGACCGCCTCGCGTAACAAGTTGACGACGACGTATTGCTCCTCGAGCACGGTGAGCACCTGGCGAATCGTCGACACGGCATCGAAGGCCCCGGCCATGCGGGCGGCACCGCCGACGAAGACGCCGTCGGAATCGGGGTGGACGGCCTGAGGCTTCACTGCGGCGATCGCCGCTTCGCAGATCGCGTGCACCCGCTCGTCGGAGGCCCGAAGGATGGCGGAACCGAAGCTGTGATCGAACGGCCGACCAGCGGCCTGACCGACGAGGTGGGCGCTCGCCGCGGCAAGATGGGCGTCGTGGACGTTGCCACGGAAGACCGCCTGCGCCTTCTCGACCGATCCGTTCGCCAGCACCACCATGACCAACACGCTGGTCGACTCGACGACGCCGGCACCGTCGTCAGGCAGCGTTGGACCGGCGCCCAGCGAGACAAGCTGGACAGATCGAATCGTCGCTGCCTCCCCCGCCGGTGCGATGACCACCGCGGCATAGTCGGTGAGGCCCGACAGCAGCCGAGAGGTCTCCATCAAGAGTTGCTCGATCTCGCCGCGGGCGCCGTCGAAGAACTGACGGACCTGCACCACCTTAGGCTCGGCGAGGCTCGGAACGGGCAGCGTCTCGACGAAGAAGCGATACCCCCGATCGGTCGGGATGCGTCCGGCCGACGTGTGGGGGTGGGTGAGAAATCCGTCGCGCTCGAGCGCGCTCATCTCGCTGCGAATCGTGGCCGACGACACGTCAAGACCGTCGACGCCGGCAAGATGACCGGAACCGACAGGCTGACCGGTTTCGATGTGCTCGGCAACGACTCGGTTGAGCACTGACGCCCGGCGGGCATTCAGCGCGGCCCCGGCTTAACCCGGCGCTCCGGCGGCGGTGTCCGTGGCAGACGGAGCGTTGCGTTCCTTGTCCACCCGCGCGAGCGTAGCGACACCGGCGTGCTTACCGGGCGTCACTCGTGGGGCGTCACTCGTGGGGAACCCCGCGTGGTGTCATCGAGCGAGCGATGCATGGTGTCACTCGTCCGGCGAGCGATGCACGGTTTCACTCATCGAGGGAGCAATGCATGGTGTCACTCCTCCGGCGAGCGATGCATGGCCCGAACCTCGGCATAGCGGGCGAGCGCTTCGACCCGCTCGGTGGCGTGGTCGACGATGGGAGCAGGGTAGCTCCCCAGCGTTGGCGTCCCGTTGTCGTCGAACAGCGCCACGGTGGTCGGCGGGGCCAGCCACGGCTCGTGGATGAAGCGGCTGGGCAGTTCGCGAAGCTCGGGCACATAGCGGCGAATGTATTCGCCATCGGGATCGAACTTCTTCCCTTGGCTGACCGGATTGAACACTCGGTAGTAGGGCGAGGCATCGGTGCCGGTACCAGCAGTCCACTGCCACCCGTGTTGGTTGGACGCGAGGTCGCCGTCGACAAGTTGGGTCATGAACCACCGTGCGCCGCGACGCCAGTCGAGATGGAGGTCCTTGACGAGGAATGATGCGGCGGCCATCCGGACACGGTTGTGCATCCACCCCTCCCGGAGGAGTTGGCGCATTCCGGCGTCGATGAACGGAAATCCCGTCCGCCCGAGACGCCATGCGTCGAAGCGCTCATCGGCGAGTGATCCACCATCAACCCGGATGTCCTCCATGACCGCAATGAGCGAGCGGCGCGCGGTCTCCGGGCGGTGCCAGAGGACGTCGGCATAGAACTCGCGCCAGCACAGCTCCGACCGGAAGACGTCGGCGCCCGGGCCCCGCGACCGGAGACTCGGCATGATCTGGCGGGGATGCAGGAGCCCGTACTTCAGATCGGCGGACAGGCGGCTCGTGGCGTCGGCGCCCGGGATGTTTCTGGCGTCGGCGTAGTCGTCGACATGGTCCGTGATGAAGTGATGGAGCCGCTCGTGCGCCGCCGCCTCACTCGCATCGGGGAGGTGATCGCTCGCGCCCCGAGGATCGACGGGAATCTCCTCGCTCACGACGTCGCGCCACCAGGGAACCGTGTGGGGATCGACTCGGCCCGTCGGGCGGACTCCGTCCGCCATTGCCTCCCAGACCCGCTTGAACGGGGTGAACACCTTGAACGGCGTGTCGTCTCCTTTGCGGACGACCCCCGGAGGGATGACGTAGTTCGACTCGACCGGCTCGAACAACACGCCCCGACGTTGGAGCGCGTCGCCCACCCGGCGGTCGCGGTCCCGTCCGAACACGCCGAAGTCGGCGGTGACGTAGACCCGGGACGAGCCCAGTTCGGCGGCGAGTGCCGGGAGTTCGCGTTCGGGCTCCCCGAGGCGCACGACAAGAGGGACGCCGTTGGTTTGCAGCGATCGCAGCGCCCGGTAGAGAAACGCCAGCCGGTTCACGCCGCTCACCGACCCGAGCCGGGGGTCGAGCACGAAGAGCGGCAGGACGCTGGCGTCGGTACGCCGGGCCAGTTCGACCGCCGCGCCGAGCGCGGGCTGATCCTCGAGACGAAGATCGCGCCGGAACCACATGATCACCGGGGCGGTCGTAAGCACCCATCCAGGTTGGCCCATCGCCGCCACTACGAACGCCGGACCTCGCCCTCATGTGATGGGGGTCGACGAGCGCGTCGCCGTGCTTGCCATGAACGGACGCTCGACGCAAGGAATCCTCGTACGGCAACGGTCACGAGCACCACGATCGCCTGAAGGATCTGCACGTACTCCGATGGCACGTCGACGGCGAGCTCCATGCCGATCGAGCCAATTTGCAACCCGGAGAAGAGGAGGGCATAGACCATGCAGCCAACCAGCGCGTTCACCGCGACGACTGCGATCATTACGCCGTCCCAGCCGTAGTTGCCTCCGAGACCCTTGACAAATCGGTGTGGTCCGGCGAGCAGGAGGATTGCTCCCGCGAATCCGGCCAGAGCGCCGGTGAACAGCATCACCGCCGTGGTGTTGACATCGTTTCGCACACCGCCGAGCCGAGCGAACATCGGCGCCTGCCCCATCATGCGCCATTCGTACCCGACGATGAACCGGCGCATGACCACCCCACACGCGGCGACAACGAGGAGCCCAAAGGACACGCTGCCCCATCGGGAGATCCAACCGCTGGTGTTCACCGCCCGAGTGGTGACTGATCCGGCCTTCGGATCCTGCAGTGGTGAGGAGACGAACCAGTCGGTGAGCAATCGGCCGATCTCATTGAGCATGAGCGTCACAATGAACTCGTCCATGCCGAAGCGACGCTTCGTGAAGGCCGCAATGCCGGCCCACAGCGCACCGCCGAGCCCGCCGAGAGCGAGGAGCACCGGCACCTGGAGCATCGGAGGGAGATTCAGGTAGAGGCCACCCGTCACCGCGAAGAGCGCTCCGATGAGGACCTGACCCGGTTGACCGAGGTTCACCGGTCCGGCTGCGAAAGCAATCGCCGCCGACAGCCCGGTGAGCAGAAGCGGGACAGCGTTCGCGAGGGTCGCCTCGAAGCGGCCGGGCTTCACGACGGCCGATCTCCACAGCGCACTGAACATGTCGACGACTGGATACCCGAGGGCGGCGGCAAGGAGCGCACCGAGGGCGAGCGACGTGACAACACCGACGAACGCCGTCCGCCAGCTGCGGTCAACCGTCATCACGGTGACACGCCAGTGGACGCAGTCGATGGCGCTCGTGGCGCCGTTCGACCGTCGACGCCTTCGAGCATCGCCCGGCCGAGCAGTTCGAGGGTGGCATCGGCGGCGTCGATGTCGAGCACGAGTCGTCCGCGGAACATCACCACGATCCGGTCGCCGAGACGGAGTAGTTCGTCAAGGTCAGCGGACACCACGAGAACGGCCTTCCCGTCGGCTCGCAGGCCGAGGATCCGTCGATGAATCTCCTCGATCGATCCGACATCGACGCCACGCGTCGGCTGATCGAGCACGACCAGCGGACGGTCCATGGACATCTCGCGGCCGAGGACAACCTTCTGCTGGTTGCCGCCGGACAGGGAGCCGAGAGTGGCTTCGACGGACGTCGACGTGATGTCGAAATCGTGGCGTAACTGCGCCGCGAGGTCGGTCGCTCGGCTGCGGTCGAAGAGCCACCCTCGCATCGCCGAGAAACCGGCCGTGAGGCGGTGGTGGGTCATGGCCACGTTGTCGACGATCGGCGCGGCGAGGGCACCGCCTTGGGTTCTGCGGTCCGACGGGACAAAGGCAAGATGGCGCCGACGACCCAGGATCGACAACGGCCGCAGGTCGACCTCGTCGACGCCAAGCTCCATCGCCTGGCACGCAACCACACCAACGAGTGCTTCGACGAAATCGTGTTGACCGTTACCTTCGACACCGGCGACGCCGAGAACTTCGCGCTGGTGCACGGTGAGGTCGATCGGCCCGAGTCTCGCGCTGGAACCGGTGATTCCTGCTTCCAGGCCTCGAACCCGAAGCACGGGAGCGCCGCGCTCGAGTGGCGTGCGCTGGGTCGTGAGCAGCACGTCGCGTTCGACCATGAGGCGAGCCAACTCCGCCACGCTGGTCGAAGACGCCGCGACCGTGGCGATGTGGGCCCCGTCGCGAAGGACCGTGATGCGATCGGCGAGTTCGATCACCTCGTCGAGGTGATGGGAGATGAAGCAGATCGTGCGCCCGTCGTCGCGAAGTCGGCGAAGCTCATCGAAGAGTTCCGGGATCTCCTGGGGTGTCAGCACGGCCGTCGGTTCGTCGAGGATGAGTATTCGTACGTCGCGAAAGAGGAGCTTGGCGATCTCCACCTTCTGCCTTGCCCCAACAGTAAGTGTACCTACGATTGCATCGACGTCGAGCGAGAGCCCGGCGGTGGCGATGGTGGTAGCGACTTCTCGTCTGCCGCGTGCCCTGTCGACCAGACCGAAGCGGGTCGTCGGTTCGTTCCCGAGAACGACGTTCTCCCACACGGTGAGCTGATCGACAAGGAGGATCTCCTGGTGCACCATGCCGATGCCAGCGGCCATGGCGTCGCGAGCTGAACGGTACGAAACCTCCGAGCCGAAGACCTCGACCCGTCCGGCATCTGGGCGGATCTCGCCGTTCAACACCTTCATCAAGGTTGATTTGCCGGCACCGTTCTCACCGACGAAGGCGTGGATCTCCCCACCATCGATGGCGACGGTCACCTGGTCGAGGGCGCGGACTGCGGGCGGGTATACCTTCGTCACGTCGACGAAGGAGACAACCGCCACCACCATTGGCACAGCCTGACACGCCGAGAGCCGCTACGGCTGGTAGCGCTCGACCCGAAGCGTGCCATCGATGATCTGCTGACGAAGTTCGGCGAGCCGAGCCTCGACGACGGCGGGAAGGACCTTCGTGGTCGCCGTGAGATCGAGGTCAACCCCGCCGTCCTTGATCCCGAGGGCCAGCACCTTGCCCTTGGCGTACGAGCCGTCGCCAATCGAGGTCGCCACTCGTTCGATGGCGCCGCCAACGTTCTTAATGTCGCTCGCGAACACGTGGCCCGGGTAGAGGTCGTTCTGATTGGCATCGACGCCGATGGCGAACAGCTTTCGATCATTCGCCGCCTGGAGCACGCCGAGACCGGCGGCGGCGGCGACCTGGAAGACGACGTCGTTGCCCGAGTCGTAGAGTTGCTCCGCCGCCTGCTTCCCCTTCGCCTGGTCATCCCAGGCGCCGCCCAGGGTCTTGCGCTCCACGGAGATCGCCGGGTCCATCGCCTTGGCACCGTTCTCGTACGCGAACATGAACGATGTTGTGACGGGATCGCTGTCTCCGCCGACAACGCCGATCTTCTTTTCCGCGTTGATGCCGGCGATCGAGGTCTCGGTCGTGGCGAGCGCCGCCGCCGCGCCGGCGAGGAACGCCGACTCTTCCTCGACGAAGTCAACACTGGTGACATTGCCGTCGGCGTCGCCGATGTCGAAGTCGAGGTTCACGACAGGGGTGTCGGGGTTGGCCTTCGCCGCCGCCTTCAGCGCGTCCTCGAAGCCGTAGGCGATGGCGAAGACGACGTCGGCGTCCTCGAACGCCGCATCGACGAGGTTCTGATACTTCGCTGCGTCGAAGTTCGCCTCAAGCGTGCGGGTCTCGGCCCCGGCCGCCTTCAGCGCGTCCATGCCCTGCTGACCGGAGTCGTAAAAACCCTTGTCGCCAAGCGCTCCGTTGATCAGGTACACGATCTTCTTTCCCTGCATCCCGGACAGATCGATCGCAGCCGGGGCGGCACTCGCCTCAGAGTCGGAGGCGGCCCCGGTGTCGACGGCGGCCTCGGTCGGCGATGCGGTCGTGTCGGTCGCGTTGTCCTTGCTGCAGGCGCCGAGAGCGGGAACGATCAGCAACGTCGAAACGACCGCGAGAAGACCGCGACGTCGGGCGAGCCGCCGGGCGCTGGAAGGTGTCGGGTGGATCGAAAGTGAACGCATAGCGGGGCCTCCAGAAGGTGGCGACTCAATATGAGTGGCCGTGTGACTCATATTGAGTCAACCATAGACGGAGCACCTCGGCAAGCGTCTTTCGAACGGCTGCATCCCAGACCCCGACGGATGGCACCCCACATCGCCAAAGAACCCCCCAAACGCGTCAAGCAGCGTTATCTGGGATGCCTCGTGGCCGGGTGTTGGATCGGAGAGCACCCAGCGACCAGTCGGCCCATCACGGCCGGACACGGCGCGCCGAGAACCGCGGACATCGGCGCAAAGAGGTCATTGGGCTGCCACGGCACTCGGCCGGCTGCGACGACGCCGGGCATAGACGAACAGGGCAATCAGCGTGGCCACATAGGGGAGCATTTCGGTGAACTGGGGCGGGACATCGATGCTCTGTGCCTTGAGCCCCACCGAGGCGGCGAACCCGAAAAGCAGCGAGAGAGCAGCGATGCCGATCGGTGACCCCTGCACCAGGACGATCGCCGCGAGCGAGATCCACCCACGGCCGTTCGACATGTTTTCGCCGAAGAGCTGGAGGTAGCCGATCGAGAGGAATGCGCCGGCGAGCCCGCAGAAGACAGCACACAGCACGAGCGACTGCGCTCGAATGCGTCTGGTCGACACGCCGCTGGCCTCCAGCGACGCCGCGTTCCAGCCAGCCGAGCGGAGCCGGAGGCCGAACCGCGTGCGGAACACGAGCACCACCGATGCGGCGATGAGCACAGGGATCAGCCACTCGACGACGGTGTGGCCGGCGGTGACAGATCGCAGCACCGGCACGTCGCTGAGCAAGGGAATGCGGAGCTTCGGCATGGCCGGGATCGGCGTATCCGTCGTACCCGAGAAGGCACCGGCCTTCTTGTAGATGCGGCGGAGGAGAAACGTCGTGGCGCCGACCGTCGCGAGGTTCAGCGCTATCCCGGTCACGAACTCGTCGGTTCCGAGAACGAGCACGAACAGCGCAAAGATCGCGGCGAGAGCACCGGCGGCCGCCACCGCGCCGAGCACCCCGACAAACCAGTTCTGCGAGCCGTGGGCCGCAACGACCGCACCGAATGCGCCGGCGAGCATCATGGCCTCCATGGCGATGTTGAAGATGCCGGCATAGTAGGTATACATACCACCTAGCGCAGCGAGCAGAATCGGAGCAGCAGCAGAGACGGACCCCGAGAGGAGCCCCTCGAAGGAGCGGAGCACGGCGCCGATGATCACCGACGTGTCCGAACGACGAATTCCTGTACCTCGTCGGCGTTGGGGATCGACGGCTGCGCCCCTTCTTTGGTGCAGGCCAGAGCGGCCGCAGCATTGGCCCGCACCACCGCTGCCTCCACCGCCTCACCATCAGCAAGCGCGGCGGCCAGATAGCCACAGAACGTGTCACCGGCGGCCGTCGTGTCGACGACTTCGACCTCATGCCCGCCGGTCGTCAACGCCGCCTGACCCCGGCGGAGCACGGCGGCACCGTCGCCGCCAAGGGTCAACACGACCGACGACACCGCCCCCAGCGCCGCCCACCGCGCGTCATCGAACGAGGCCGACGACGAACCGGTCAGCTGTTCCAGTTCGGTCTCGTTCACCACCAGAACGTCGGTGACAGCGAGCAGCTCAGTCGGGAGCGCCGTCATCGGCGCAGCGTTGAGCATCGTGATCGCGCCCCGGTTCCGAGCGATCTCGAATCCGTGGCGGACGACGTCGAGGGGAATCTCGAGCTGGGCCATGACGACGCGGGCGTCGTCAAACACGCCAGCAGCCATGGCGTCGTCCACGTGAATTGGCCGAAGCATGGCGTTCGCCCCGGGCACGACCACGATCGTGTTCTCTCCGGAATCAGCCACCGTGATGACCGCCGTGCCGGTCGGGTCGTGGCGGCATGTGCCGACCGCGGAGATATCCACACCGTCCGCACGCAGCGCTGTTCTGAGGAACTCGGCTCCACCGTCGGGCCCCATCCGCCCGATCAACGCCGTTCGGGCACCAGCTCGGGCCGCGGCCACGGCCTGGTTCGCTCCCTTTCCTCCGGGATGGCTGGCAAAACCGGTGCCGAGCAGGGTCTCGCCGGGCACGGGGTGGCGCGGCGCACGCACGACGAGATCGACGTTCGCACTTCCCACGACGACGACGGCGGCCACCGTCCGAGCGTAGCCACGGCCGCTCGTTGCAACGTCGTCTCGCCGCTATGGGAGGTTCGACAGGAGAGAGATTCCGTGGCGCTTGCGCGCCGCCACGACATGATGAGAATGGTCAAACGGTGATCTGTGTTCCCGCTGGTCAACGAGTCGCACCGTTCTAGTCCCCTACAGGTTGCCCCATCAATTGGGGCAAAACGCCTCCCAATCAAGCTCGGAGGTGTTCTGCCCCCATGTATGGGGGCAACCTCTCTCCCAGCGGTGCCGGCTTCCACCGCGGGATGGGTTCGAGGTACTCCGATGCGAGGGCGCGCAGAGCGGCGCCGAACGGCGTCCACGACATCGAAGAGGCGCCGACCGGGAGCGTCACCATGCGCTGCTTCGCCCCGAAACGCTCACGCAAGGCAAACCCTTCGGCCAGGCAGGC
>JANOHI010000396.1:0-6789 GCA_031406385.1 Acidimicrobiia bacterium | reverse complement strand
CCCAAGACGCTCATCCTCCAGACGCAGGAGGCGCTGCTGGCCGGAAAGCGCGAGACGAAGCTCGGCGAGATCTACAGCGAAGAGGTGCTCTGGCAGCAGTGACATGCTCGACATCGTCATCCCCTGGATCGACGACGCCATCAAGGCCGGCACCATCTGATGTCCGCCGCCGCGTGCCGCGTTTCCCGACTTGCGTCGGTGGGTCTCTGATGTCCGCCGTCGTATGCCGCGTTTCCCGACCTGCGTGGGCGGGTCTCTGATGTCCGCCGCCGCCGCGGCCCGCCTCGAGACGCCAGCAGGCGGCGCGACCTGATCGCCACCTCCGCAACCGCTGCACCCGGTTCCCCGAGCGCGCTCGCTGCGGGCCGTTGGTCGTTGCTGCGACGGTGGCCGGAGGTGCCTCTCGCTGCCGTTGGCGTGGCATGGATGTTCTGGCTTGCGGTGTCGAGCCATCAGTGGTTCTTCGCCGACGAGTGGGACTTCATCGCCAAACGATCCCGCCCGCCGCTGTCCGATCCCGGAGCGGTGGCCGACATGTTGCTCACACCGCACAATGAGCACTGGTCCACCCTGCCGATTCTCGTGTATCGCGCAGTGTTCGGTGTGGTCGGGCTCCGCGCCTACTGGCCCTACCTCATCGTCCTTTACGCCTTCCACCTCACCGTGCTCGCCCTGCTGGTGCGCCTGCTGCGGCGAAGCGGCGTGCCCGTCGCCATGCGGTGCTTCGCTGTTGCCATCTTCGTGATCTACGGCGCGGGCGCGGAGAATCTGCTGTGGGCGTTCCAGTTCGCCTGGATGGGCGCATGCATTGCCGGTCTGTTGATCGTCGAGATCGTCGACGTGGAGCCCGGCGCACTGACACGGCGCCGGATGGTCCTTGCCTGGTTGGTCGGTATTGCTGGTCTCATGTGCGCCGGCGTCGGTGTGTCCATGGTGGCTGCGGGCGTCGTGGCGGCATTGCTCCGCGACGGGTGGCGGCGGGCCGTGACAGTCGGGGCCGTCCCGGCGATCTTCCAGGTGGCGTGGACGATTGCCTACGGCCGCAATGCCCAGCCGGTCGAAACGCGCTGGACGTCGGTGCCGCACAAAGCGGTGGGCTACACGTGGCGGGCCATCACGACTACCTTCGACCGCACTGTTGGCCTCCCCGGTCTCGGGGTTCTGGCGTTCGTCGCGTTGCTCATCTATGTGGCCCGCGAGGCCGGGACGATTCGTCACACCCATGCGAGCGCGCTCGGCCTCGCGGCGGCCTCGCTGCCGTTCCTCGGTCTCGTGGCGATCGGCCGGGTCGAGGTCGATAATCCCAACGCCTCGCGGTATTCCTACATCCTCTTCGTGCTCCTTGCGCCGCTCACGTTCGTAGCGATGTGTCGAACGTTTCGTGGGGTGAGCCAATCCGTCGACGGATCACCACACCGCGTCTCGCCCGCAGGGCGTGAATGGACATGGCTCGGGTCGATCGCCGGCGTGCTCGCAGTGGTCACTTCGGTCGGCACGCTGTCCGATGCGGCGGCCGTCGAGGGCCGAACGGAGAGGGTGACGAAACGGTCGATCGTCGCCGCGTTCGCCGTTGCCAATTCGAGCTTTGCCGCTCCCGAAGCGATACCTGATCCGCAGAGCGTCGATCTCACGATCTCGGGACTGCGTGCCCTCCTGGTCCAGGGCAAGGTTCCACCGGGAACGCCGGATCCGCAGTCGCTGACGACCGTGCTCGCGCAGAGCTCCGTCGATGTGACCCCCGAGCCGCGTGTGCCCCTCGACAGCCGCGGCATCACCATTGGTTCGATCGGACGAATGACCGCCGAGCCGGTCGAGAGCGGATGCCTCGGCTTCTTCCCCCTGGGGCCCAGTCCGCAGGTGTCGCTCCTGCCGCGCCAACCAGCATCGGTGAAGGTCGTGCCGCTCGTCGAGGGGACGCTGCTCATCACCGTTCGACGCGACGGACGCTCAGCCACGGCCCGACCCATATCGGTGTCGGCCAACAACCCGGTGTTCGTCAACATGGCCGACCCCCGTAACGAGTACGTGCTCACTTTTCCCGACGGTGGGCAGACGAAGGCCTGCGGCATGGGCCAGAAGCTTCCCGGCTGACGGGGCGCATCTACTCTTCGGCCGACGCGCCTGCCCACAGAAGAAGGTGCTCAACCTTTTTTGCCCGTCTGCCGATAGATCATGTCAATGGGCAAGAAGTCTTCGCAGTTGACCTTCGAGGGAGCCGTGCGGCTCGCCGCACGCGTCCCGATGCTTGCGTCGCTGCTGCTGCTCTCCGTCGTTGGCGTCGTCGGGCAAGCGGAGTGGCTCTACGTGCAGAGCGCGGTGCGTGGCGCACCGGTGGTGAGCGCGCAGGATCTGGTGAACGGGCGTCGGGGACCGGTCCGAGTGGTGGTCGAAGGCGTTATGGCGCCGACCACTCAGTCGCCGCCTGACGCGCTCGTGGTCGTCTCGGCCTCGCAGCAACTCGTTGCCGTCGATCGCTCCGTCGTGGAACTGGGTGACGCGGTGTGGGGGAAGCTGCGTCCACTCACGTTCCTTGAGCAGGTCCGTCTCCCCCGACCGTCGGTCGGGACGGGGTCGACCGGCGAGCGTGCCCCCCGATTCATTCTCGACACCGGCTCCCCAACCCGCACGCAGCTCCAGATCGTTGTCAGTGTCGTGGTGGCGGCCGCGCTCGGCGCCGCCGCCACGATGCTGCGGGCCATTGGCCACGCCCGCCGCCCGCTGTCCAGCGGCGCCGGTCGTGCCCTCGCCCGCTTCGGTGATCCGGCCAAGCTTCGAGATGCCTTTGACGGGGCGATGCGCGCCGATCACCCGGTCTCAGGTCGGCTCCACCTTCCCGACGGATTCGTCGGGTTCCGCACGCGCCGGGGCTTCCTGGTGCTTCCCCGCAACGACGTGATGTGGGTCCGCGAAGCTGTCCACCCCGAACCGACATTCCTAAGTGCGCTTTCGTTTCCGCTCCTTCTGATGCAGTCGCACCTGTCGAACGCGCTGTTCATCCATGACCGCTACGGGACGCGGACCCGAATCCCCATGAGCTCGAAAAAGGAACGCCACACCATCGTCCGTGAGCTGCGGGCTGCAGTGCCCCACGTGATCTTTGTCGACGACGCCGGGACCAGGAAGTTCTGGCGGCGGCATCGGGCGCAGTTCGTTGCTGCCGTCGACGAGCGCCGTGCCTTTCACGAGTCGTTCCGATCCAACGGATTCGTCGGTCCCGAGGTGGACGTGCGGACAGCGTGGGGACTTGCGCCCGATGAGGTGGACGAGGAGCTGTTCGAAGCGGCCGAGGCCAGACTCCAGGACGCGACATCAAACGGCGAAGCCGGGCGGGTGTCCCTGCTCGAACTGACCTCGGCGGCCGGTCACGAGAAGGCGTCTGTCGTCGATGAATCGATGGTCACGGTGACCTTCGACATCACCGGCATGGAGTCTGCGCCTGTCACCGATAGCGTCGAAAAGCCCACGGTCAAGCGTGCGTTGGTCGACGCGCGAGCGCACGCCACGCGCTGACCGAGACACGCCACTAGAGATCGGGGAGGCGCGGTCCGGCGATGCGGAGGTCGCCGCGTCGACGCAGCACACCGGTTCCGTCGAGAACGGCGAGGAGCGGGAGTGCGTACTTCCGCGACGTTCCGAGCGACTCGCGGATCACCGACACGGTGATCCCGTCGGGCTGATCGGCCAACAGAGCGGCCACGCGTCGAGATGCCTCGGAAATGGTCTCGGGAGCGAACCACACCCCGTCCTGCTCCACGATCAGCTTGCGGCGAACGAGCTCACGGAGTTCGGAACGATCCACCCCCGACGCGTCAGGTGGACTGAACCCTCCTGCAGTAAGCGCGCGTATGAACGGATGATCGGCGAGCGGGTCGGTCTGGGCAATCCGCACGACACGTCCGCCATCGACCCGCAGGTTGTCCGTGAGGACCTGGGCGACAACGAGGCGGTCGTGGGGACCGAGCGCCGCAGCATCGAGTCCGAGTGGCCCGGCGCCGTCGACTGCGGCCAGGACGCGGTTGCTGACCGCGTCGAGCTCAACGGGGTCGACCGCCCATTCATCGAGGGTCGGCCCGCTCCACGACTGCCGGCTTCGCAGCCGAAGGTCGGAGAGACGGATCCACTTCCGTTCGCCTACGAGGCGCGCGACGTCGTCAGAAGGGGCGGCCTTGCTGGCCGGTTTGGTCGGGTCGACGTCGAGGACGACCCCACCCCCCACCGTCTCCTCCCGTCCGTGCTCGCGCAGCACGAAACGATCGCCGGGGAGAAGCGGCAGCCCGTGCGGCAGGTGGAGGCGCACCGATCCAACCGCACCGGCTTCGATCGACGACGTCCCGAGGATCCGGACCCTCGCAGGGTACTCACCCGACCCGATATGCACGGCGTACGCTCCGCGTCGCGAAACTGAATGGTCGAGTGCGCTCAACACGTTGAGCGTGGCGTCGAAGCGGTTCGTCGTGTGCCAGTCGTTCGGCCGAACGAGCGCGTCGCCGCGTTCGACGTCTTCATGGCCGACACCGACGAGGTTCACGGCAAGTCGCGTTCCCGGTCCAACGCGATCCCGGGGTTTTCCGTGCGCTTGGAGAGATCGTATGCGTGCAGATTGGATGGCCCGCGGCCCGACGATGGCGACCTGATCGTCAACGGCGAGGGAGCCACACGTCAAGGTTCCCGTGACGACGGTGCCCGATCCTTTTGCGGCGAAGACCCGATCGATCCAAAGGCGTGGCCGGCCGATGTCATCAGGTGGCGGGATCGCCGTGAGCAGCGTGCTCAGCGCCTCCTGCAGCTCGTCGATGCCTCGGCCCGTCAGCGCATCGACATCGATGATCGGCGCCCCATCGAGGTATGTGCCGGCGACGCGATCTTCGACGTCGAGACGCGCCAACTGGCGCCACTCGTCATCGACGATCCCGACCTTCGTGAGAGCGACGATGCCGTGGCGGATGCCGAGCACCTGGGTGATCCGGAGGTGCTCCTCGGACTGTTCCTTCCAGCCCTCCGTGGCGGCAACAACGAACAGACAGGCGTCGACGGCGCCGACTCCGGCGAGCATGTTGCGCAGGAACCGAATGTGGCCGGGGACATCGACGAAGCTGACGCCCAGCCCCGTCGGGAGCGTCGTGTGGGCGAACCCGAGGTCGATGGTGAGGCCACGGGCCTTCTCTTCGGCCCACCGGTCCGGGTCGATCCCGGTGAGGGTGCGGACGAGAGTCGACTTCCCATGGTCGACGTGGCCGGCCGTGGCCACCACCCGGCTCTCCATCACCGGACCAGCCTCACCCATCATTCGTGACGCGACGCGAGAATCGACGCCAACGCCTCGGTGATGACGCAGTCATCGGCCGGGTCGACGGTGCGGAGGTCGAGCACGGTTGCTCCGTCAGCGCTCCGGGCGACGATCGGCGTAGCCCACGAGCGGAGCCCGTCAACGAGCGTGCCGCGAACGCGCAAGCCGAAGGATTCGATCAACGTGTCGGGCATGGTGCCTCCGCCGGGCGTCGAATCGCACGTGGATCCGACGACCCGGGCGTCATCGAGTTTGTCCACGATGACACCCGCCCGGGCCTCGAGCGACGAAACGGTCCGCAACGCCTGCTCCCAGAACGGCAGGGTCCGAGCGGCGCCGTTCGCGTACCTGAGAAGTGTCTCCTGGAGCGACGAAAGAATCATCGAGCCCGGTCGCAAAGCCCGCAGCAGTGGATGCGAGGCGCACTGGGCAATGACCTTCTCGGTGCCGACGATCAGCCCGGCCTGGGGACCGCCGAGCACCTTGTCGGCCGACGCCAACACGACGTCGGCGCCCTCGTGGATCCACTGACGAACACTGGGCTCATGGCGGATCCAACTCACTTCTGGCTGGGCACCGGAGGCATCGGCCAACCACGGCGTCGTGGCGTCGAGGAGCCCCGTGCCGAGATCGGCGACGACCGGTCGCCCGAGTGTTGCGAGCTCGGCGACCCCGACCTCTTCGGTGAATCCGGAGATCCGGTAGTTCGACGGGTGCACCTTCAACACCACCGCCACGTCGTGCTCGGCGATGGCGCGGGCATAGTCGGACAGCCGAGTCCGGTTCGTTGTGCCCACTTCGATCAGCGTGCATCCCGACTGTTCGATGATCTCGGGGATGCGGAATCCGCCACCGATCTCGACGAGCTCTCCTCGGCTCACGACGACGCCGCGACCACGGGCGAGGGCGGCGAGCACCAGGATGAGACTCGCCGCGCAGTTGTTGACAACGAGTGACGCCTCGGAACCGGTCAGGCGGGTGAGCAGCGCTCCGGTGCCCGTGTAGCGCGAGCCCCGGCGACCCGTAGCCAGGTCGAACTCGATGTTCAGGCCCCGAACCGGTTGCCCGGGGTTCGGCTCCGAGGGGGCAGTCTGGGCCCTCCCGAGGTTGGTGTGGAGCAGGGTGCCGGTGGCGTTGATCACCGGGTTCAGCAGTTGTCTGGCCGAGACGAGCGCGAGCCGGACCGCTGCCGTGAGGGGGTCATGTCGATCGTGGCCGATCCCGGCGCGTGCCGCTTCGACGAGCATCGTGCGCGGGAGGCCGACCAACTCCGGGTAACAGGCGAGCTGCCTCGCCAGCGTGTCCACGGACGGCGGACGGGGTGGCTCGGACATCCTCACGACGCTAGTGGTCACTCCCTGTGACCCCAACGCCGACGCGCCGACCATCGGCGAGAGTGGGGATCTCGTCGGTGCGACGGCCAAGGCGCGAGACTTCCCTCTGTGCTCCGCTTGATCGCTCGCGTCGTGCGCGTCACCCTGAAGACGTTGACGGTGACCGCC
>JANOHI010000359.1:0-9317 GCA_031406385.1 Acidimicrobiia bacterium | reverse complement strand
CCCCGCCCATGCGAACCGACAAACCCTTCCTGATCCTGGCGCGCCGTGATCGAATTCTGCCGCCGGCCGCGATCGCGCTGCGTGACTGGCTGACTTCGATCGGTTATCGGCCCAATGAACACGAGGGTGCGACACGAGGCTGACGCGGCGGACGACGGACGACGGCCTCCGGCTTTCCACCGATTCCTCCCGACTCTGGAAGAATCGGTTGAGGCTGGTGCCCGCCAGCAGAGCCGGCAGCGGCACCGACGAGAGGATGGCATTCCATGGAATACGAGTTCACAACAGGGGCACCGATCACCGAAGCCGAAGCGCTCGAGCGCGTCGCCGCGATGGGGTTTCACGGCTTGGCGTTCGATGATTTCCACGAGGAGGACGAGACCCTCCACTGGCACGAGTTCGCCGCAGTCACCTTTGTGATCTCCGGCTCGGGATCGTTCGCTGACGAAACCGGTCACGTGACCCACGTGACGCCGGGATGCTCGGCGAAAGCGCCTGCCGGATGGCTCCACCGCACCCTGGCCGGAACACGCACCCGTCTGGTGATCGGGACGGACCTTCCCTATGCGGCGTGGACATCCCCGATCGACAAGGATCCCGCGGAGCGTCCCGCGGCGCTTTCGGTTTGACGCACGCTCCGGCCACGAGCCGGTGCGCGACGGGCTGGTCCAAAGCGAGGGTGTTAGCTAAGCTAGGTCCATGCCGACAACCATCGTCAACACGCATGAGGCCAAAAGCCGGCTCTCCGAACTCATCCGAATGGCGGAATCCGGAGACACCGTCATCCTCGCTCGTGGGGGCAAGCCGGTCGCTCGAATCGTGCCGTGGCCCGATTCTTCGCCGTCTCGCGTGCCCGGCGCCTGGAAGGGTCGATTCTCCGTCACCAGCGATCTCGTCGGGTCAGATACCGATGTCCTTGCTGACTTTGACGCGTCGTCGGGCCGGTGAGGCTCCTCCTCGACAGTCACGTCGCGCTCTGGTGGCTTCTGGATAGCGATGATCTCGGCCCGGTTTGTCGCTCGGAAGTGTCGTCGGCCGATTCCGTGTTCTTCTCGCCGGTCACTCCATGGGAACTTGGTATCAAACGTGCTCTCGGAAAACTCGACCTTCCGGACGGCTTCATTGATGAACTCAAGCGGACTGGCTTCACCGAGTTGCCGATTATAAGTACACATGCTGAATCGGCGATACTCCTGCCTCCGCTTCACCGAGACCCATTCGACCGCATGCTGATCGCGCAGGCCCGCGCCGAGTCGCTCACTCTGGTCACGGCCGACGACGTGATCGGTCGATATGAGGTGGCCCTCCTCGACGCTCGAGCGTGAGGGCGCCCGGGGGCGCCTGACTTGGGTCGGCGTCTGCATCTTCTCCGAGCCGGAGGGTGGTTCGGAGGCGCAGCCCTAGCGCTGGCGTCCGCTCCAGGCCACGAGCCGATCGATATTGGCTCTCTCACTTCGCTCGTTGCGGCTCCGCTGGTGCACCTGGAGGAAAGATACGCACCGCGCTTCGACTGGCTGCGCTGGTTCCATGCCCAGGGAGTTGTCGCGCCAACCCCACTGGCCGGATACCGAAGCAATGACTACTCGCTCATCGTGCAAGGCGCGCTCGATGGCCAGGGTGTGGCGCTCGGATGGATGCATATCGTCAAGGCGCTGATCGACAACGGCCGCCTCGTGGCCCTCGCCCCGCCCCTGCGAACCGACAAGCCGTTCCTCATCCTGCAGCGTGCTGACCGACCCCTTCCGCCCGGAGCGATCGCACTCCGGGACTGGCTCGCATCTATCGGCCACCGGCCCGCCTGACCCGGTGGTAGCGCTACTTCTTGGCGATTGTGGTGTCTGTTGCGTTGCTCGGTTTCGCCGTCGTTGCGGGAGCAACAGTGGCGGCGGCGATCGTTGTGGTGGCAGCCCTTGACGCGATTGTGGTGTCTGTTGCGTTGCTCGGCTTCGCCGTCGTTGCGGGAGCAGAAGTGACCTCGGCGACCCTTTTTTTGGCAGCCCTTGACGCGATTGTGGTGTCGGTGGCTGTTGACCTCTTCTTGGTCGGCGTGGACTTGATCTTGATCCGGGTGCAGGTCCGCTTGCCCTTCACGGTCTTACAGACCAGCTTGGTCTTGGCCTTCGTAGTGACAGCAGACGCTGGACTGGATCCAAACGACACCGCGAGAAGAAGCGCGGCCACTGCCGTGGTGGTTCGGACGGAAAGGCGTTTGGCGTTCATAGGAGCAACGTACGACGAGGATGATGCGACCTCGCCTCTTTCACCACAGGCGTCTCACAGCTCCTCACAGGAAAACTCAGTGTCGTTCACCGCCTGAAGCCAATCTGAGACCGACACCACGTTGGGTTGGCGACGGTGCGTCAGGCTCCTAGGAGTGAAGGGGCCCCACGACTTTCTACAATCGCCTGACCGCGTTCGCCGGTGGTCAGTTGCCGCGGCATTCGTGACCCTCGGTATGGTGCTGATCGCTGGCGTGGCATGGGGCCGTCGCATTGAACGCGAACTACCGGAGATCAAGCTCGGAGCGCCCCCACTTGTCGGCGAGTGGCGATGGCATCTGACCCCTGCTGTCCTTCCGGCGATTGCTCTCGGAGGACTCGTCGTCGTGTTTGGTCCGACGCTCGCTCGCCGACTGTCGTTCCGGATGCTCGTCGCTATCAGTGCGCTTACCGCGGCGGCCTTTGCGTTTTCCCTTGCGGCATCTGATGGCCTCAGCGCAGTACTCGCCCCCGTTGTCCACCCGACCGAATACTGGGACAACCTCGACGTGCTTCCCTCCGGCGGCCGAATGCTGGAGTGGTTCGCCGTTCAGGACTTTCTGAAGTACTTCAGCGTCCATCTCAAAGGTCATCCGCCTGGATTCATACTTCTCCTGAAAGGGCTGGCGGCGATGGGACTCGGGAAGCCCTGGGTCACCGGCGCCCTGTCGTATCTCGGTGTTGCGCTGATCGCCGCGGGTGTACTGACGACGGTCCGCCTGGTCGTGAGCGATGTCGCAGCACGGAAGTGCGCGCCGTTTGTCGTCATCGCGCCGTTTTCCATGTGGCTCGGTACGTCGGCCGATGCGTTCTTCGCCGGCGTCGGTGCCATCGGGGTTGCGTGTGTTGCCTGGAGCCTCACGGCCCGGGACCGATCCGTGGCTTTCGGCGCAGCCGCCCTCGCCGGGCTGAGTCTCGGTGGGTTGCTCTTTCTCACCTATGCCGGGGCGACGTTCCTCGTCATCCCGGCGGTGATCACCCTTGGAATGTGGCAGACGCCATGGCGTGCCCGTCGGCAACGAGCTGGCGTTGCCTTCACCGGTATCGCCTTGGTCGTTTTCATCTTCCGCGGCTTCGGGTTCTGGTGGATCGACGGTCTTCGCAACACCAACTGGTTCTATTGGAACGGCACCGCAGCGTTTCGGCCTTGGCGCTACTTCCTTGTCTCGAACCTCGGGGCAATGAGCGTCGCCCTCGGTCCCGCGGTCATCGCCGGGATTGCCAGCCTCGGACGCTCGCGACTCTGGCTGCTGGTGGGGGCGGCGCTCGTGTGCGTCAGTCTGGCAACGGCATCGCAGTACACCAAGGGTGAAGTCGAACGCATCTGGGTTCTCTTCTATCCGTGGATGATCCCAGCGGTCGCCGTTCTTCCATCTCCTCGGCGCTGGCTTGCGCTGCAGACCACAGTCGTGTTGCTTCTCCAGATGTGGCTCGTTTCGAAGTGGTAGCGGGTGCGGTCTGTTCGCGCTCGGACTTTCGTGCACACTTCCTCAGCGGTCACCGCGGCCGTAACGAATGGCCTTGGTCACCACGGACCGGGCCGCTGCCTGATCGGCGCCGGCGTCGACGAGTTCCTGTACCCGCGCATCAAGCTCGGCGGCCAAAGATTCCTGAGCGCCCCCCAGGTTGTCGCCGAGATCAACGGCGTTGCCCACCATCAGACACAGAATTGCGATCGCTCCGAGCACCCCACCCGTCATCGCCGCAGAGGGGTTGTCTCGGATCGAGAACACGATCATGGCTGCGATACTCAACGCGCTGGTGAGCGCAACGATTCGCCGGAGCCGACGGATGTCCACTATTCGAACGTGCGCGTACTATCGCGTGATCGGACGGTATTTGATGCGGTGAGGCGTGTCGGCGTCGGCACCGAGTTCTTTGTGACGCACGACTTCGTAGTCGGCGAAGTTCCCTTCGAACCAGCGGACGACGGAGTCGCCCTCGAACGCGAGCACGTGCGTGCACACACGGTCGAGGAACCAGCGGTCGTGGCTGATCACCACCGCGCAACCTGGGAACGCGAGCAACGCGTCTTCAAGGGCACGCAACGTGTCGATGTCGAGATCGTTGGTCGGTTCGTCGAGGAGCAGCACGTTGCCACCGCTTTTCAGCAGTTTGGCGAGCTGGACCCGGTTGCGTTCGCCACCGGAGAGCTGTCCGACCTTCTTCTGCTGATCAGAGCCTTTGAGGTTGAAGCTGGCGCAATAGGCCCGGCCATTGATCTCGCGGCCGTTGAACTTCATGAGGTCCATGCCGCCGGTGATCTCCTCATAGACCGTGTTGTCGGGATTGAGATCGGCTCGGCTCTGATCGACATAGGCGATCTTCACCGTCGGGCCGATCGTGAGTACACCGGAGTCGACGGACTCCTGGTCGGTGATCATCCGGAACAGTGTGGTCTTTCCGGCGCCGTTTGCGCCGATGATCCCGACGATGCCGTTGCGGGGCAGGATGAAGTTCAGATCATCGATCAGGAGGCGGTCGCCAAAGCCCTTCTCCACATGATCGGCAACGACCACGACGTCGCCGAGGCGCGGTGGGGTGGGGATGACGATCTCGAGCTTCGACTGCCGACCCTCACGAGACTGATGCTCGGACAGGAGCTCCTCATAGGCAGAGAGTCGGGCCTTTGACTTCGCCTGACGGGCGCGGGGCGACTGCTTGACCCATTCGAACTCCTCGGCGAGCGCACGTTGACGGGCCGTCTCGGTCTTCTCCTCCTGGGCGAGGCGCGCTCGCTTCTGCTCGAGCCAGCCCGAGTAGTTGCCCTCGTACGGGATCCCGGCACCACGGTCAAGCTCCAGGATCCAGCCGGCCACGTTGTCGAGGAAGTAGCGATCGTGGGTAACGGCGACCACGGTGCCGGTGTATTCCTGAAGGAAGCGTTCGAGCCAGCCGACGGACTCCGCGTCGAGATGGTTGGTCGGCTCGTCGTGGAGCAAGAGGTCAGGCTTGGACAGCAACAAGCGGCACAATGCGACGCGGCGACGCTCGCCGCCGGAGAGCTTTGAAACGTCGGCGTCGCTCGGCGGGCACCGCAGCGCGTCCATGGCGATCTCGAGCTGTCGGTCGAGATCCCATGCATTGGCCGCGTCGATCTTGTCCTGCAGGTTCGCCTGTTCCGACAGCAGCTTGTCGAAGTCGGCATCGGGTTCGCCCATGGCATTGCAGACCTCGTTGTAACGGTCGACCAGCCCGGCCAACTCACCCAGCCCTTGGCGCACGTTACCGATCACGTCGGTCGTTTCATCGAGTTCGGGTTCCTGGGACAGGTAGCCGATGGTGAATCCAGGTGTGACGCGCATCTCGCCCTGGTACTCGGTGTCGACCCCGGCGAGGATCTTCAGCAGCGACGACTTGCCCGAACCGTTCGAGCCGAGGATGCCGATCTTGGCTCCCGGGTACATCGAGATGTTGATCCCCCGCAATACCTCTCGATCGGGCGGGTAGAAGCGGCGCAGATCGCGCATTGTGACGATGAATCGGCTTTTGTCCATGGTGGGTGCGGCCATACGGGCATCCAACCTAGTTCTGCCCACCCGCCGCGACGGTCGGTCGTCGGAGATGTGCGAAACCCATAGCCCGTGAGAGGATGCCGCGGTGATCGAGGCGAACGCGCCAGAAGACCGCCCGGCGCTGTTCGCCAGCCTCAGGTACCCCGGCGCAGGCCGGTACTTCCTCGGTCTCTCGCTCTCGATGCTCGGTACCTGGATGCAGTCGATTGCGCTCTCGTGGCTGTTTGTTCACGAGCTCGGGGCCACGGGAATGCTGCTGGGACTGCTCGGCGTGGTGCAGTTCGGCCCGACGCTGCTGCTCGGCGCCTGGGCCGGTGCGCTGGCCGACCGGATGGACAAGCGGCGGCTGATGCTCGTGACCCAGATCGCCATGGGGTGCACCGCGCTTGCGCTGGCGGCACTGGACTTTGCCAATCGTGAGTCGATCGCCGCCGTGCTCGTCATCAGCGGGATCGGTGGTCTTGCCAGTGCGTTCGATACACCGGTACGTCGCTCGATCATCGGTGACGTCGTCCCCAAGTCGGCGTTGCCGAACGCAATGTCGCTCAACACCGGGGTGATCACCTCGAGCCGCGTGCTCGGTATGGCCATGGGCGGGTTCGTCACCAAGTTCGCCGGCACCTCCTGGTGCTTCCTTGCGAACGGGCTCTCGTACCTTGCCATGCTCGCGGCGCTCTCTTCGATGACGAACCGGCGCCACGCATCCGCGCCGCCGACGAGTCGGGGCGGTGCCCGAGATGCGGTTCGCCACGTGTGGGAGACCCCGATGCTGCGAGTGGCGATGATGGCCACGACGGTCGTCGCCACCTTCGCCTTCAACTACCAGGTCACGTTCCCGTTGCTCGTCGCCGACGAGTTCGGGCGCGAGGCCGACGGACTCGGCGCTCTCTTTGCCATCACCAGTGTCGGAAGTTTTGCCGGCGCGTTGACCTCGGCTCGGCGTCGGGCGCCGTCACTGCAGGTCTTCTTGTTTGCCTGCATCGGCATGGGTGTCTCGGCGATGGCCTTGGCCGCATCACCCGGCTTCCTCGCCGCCAACGTTTGCTCAGTGCCGATGGGCTACTGCGGCGGACTCCTCATGAGCCAGCTCAGCGGGATGCTTACTGCGCACTCGGATTCGTCCATGCGGAGCCGCATCCTCGCACTGCAATCGGTCGTGTTCCTCGGTTCGACACCGATCGGCGGACCGATCATCGGGTTCATCGCCGACCATTTCGGCCCCCGGTGGTCGGTCGCGTCGGGTGGATTCTTCGCGGCGGCAGCAGGCGTGCTGGGCCTGGCCAAGGGAAGGCGGCTCCGGCCGCCCGCTCAGGACGTGCCGGCCGGGTCTGAGCAGCTGTCCGGAGTTAGCGCTCGATCGTGAGTGCTGATCCGATGTCGACGAAGCCGCTGGTGCCGTCTGGCGTATCTGGGTTGGTGACCACGAGCGGGGAGCCGATGTCGATCGACACGTTTTTCGTCGGGTTCGTCGTCGCGACCGGCGGTGTCGCGGCGGCGCTGTGACGGACGAGGAGGAGGCCCCCGACGGTTGTCAACGCCACGAGTACCCCGAGGCCGGGCACCACGAGGCGTCGTTTCAGTTCGGCATGACGACGCCGCAGCTCGGCCCGCTCGCCCAGCATCAGGGATTCCAACGTGGCTCGCATCTCCGCCGGTGTCGTGGAGAACACGAGTGCCAGCGTGGCGAGATCGTCATTTCGGGCCGGTACGACCACTCCTGGATTTATCGCACGCATCCGGTAAACGATCGCCAGATAACGAAGGAGGATCTCGCGATCGTCCTGCTCGGGAGCGAAGCGCTCCTCCTCGTCACCGATCGAAACCAGTCCTTCAGTCAGGTCAAGCTCGAGGAACGCCCGCTGGGGCGTGATCGCCGACAGGTCCAAGCCGTAGATGCCGGCCAGGTGTCGGAGTTGGTCATCGGTCGCCGAAGCGCCTCCCGCCTCGAACAAGGCGAGGTCGCCGGCGGAGAATCTTCCGAGCGATTGGCGCTCGATCTCCACGATCGACCGGCCCATTTCGGCGCGACGGTGCCTGAGCAACTCGCCAAGACGCCGTGGCGGGACGAGGAGCGCCGTTCGTTCCGGCTGGTTTGTCACCGAATAACCATCGACCCACTGGGCAGTTTCTTGACCGGAATAGGTCGTTCGACCTGGTTCGCATGCGGTTGCTCCGCGGGGTGAAACGACCCGGCGGGTAGCCTGGACGTTGTGAATGCTCTGAGTCCTGAAGAACTCGCGCTCGGCCCCAACGCCTGGCTCGTCGACGAGATGCGGGCCAAGTGGACCGATAGCCCCACCTCGGTCAGCGAGAGCTGGCAGGCTTATTTTTCCACCGGCAATGGTTCTCCGACCGGACCTGTTCGGGCGGTGACCGAGGCGCTGACCCTTGCCTCCGTCTCGTCCCCGGGCAACGGTGCGAACGGGTCGAACGGCTCCGCCATGACCTCGAAACCAGCCGCTCCGGCTTCCGTAGCTGCTTCGCCTGGCACGTCCGCCTCGGTGACGGCAGTCGTGTCCTCGCCCCCAGTTGTCTCTTCGCCCCCGGCTGTGTCGTCTGCCCCGGTCGTGTCTTCGCCCGCGGCCCCGCCCCGCCCGACGGCACCGCCACCCGTCGTTCCCGCCGGCGGAGCGGCTGAACCGCTCCGAGGCGTCGCCGCGAAGATCGTGGCGAACATGGAGGCCAGCCTTCACGTGCCGACCGCAACGAGTGTGCGCGACATTCCCGCGAAGCTCCTCGAGGTCGAACGAAACATCGTGAACCGCTACCTTGCCCGCACCCGCGGCGGGAAGGTCAGCTTCACCCACCTGATCGCATTCGCGATCACCAGGGCGCTCGATGCCGTCCCGGCGATGCGCAACACCTTCACCACCGATGCATCGGGCAATCCGCAGATCGTCCGTAACCCCCACGTCGGGTTGGGTATCGCCGTCGACGTGAAGAAGGCCGATGGCTCGCGCAGCCTCGTGGTCCCATGCATCAAGAATGCCGACACGCTTTCGTTCTCGGACTTCTATGAGGCCTACGAAACCCTCATCACCAAAGCACGAACCAACAAGCTCGGGGTTGGCGACTTCCAGGGTGTCACGGTCTCCATCACCAACCCCGGGGGACTCGGGACCCGGCATTCCGTGCCCCGGCTGATGCCCGGACAGGCCGCCATCATCGGACTCGGCACCATCGACTTCCCTGCGGCGTTCATGGCGGCCGATCCGGCCAAGCTCGCCGAAATCGGCATCAGCAAGGTCATCACGCTCACCTCGACCTACGACCATCGAGTGATCCAGGGTGCCGAATCCGGCTCGTATCTCGATCGGATCCAGCGATTGCTGCTCGGCGAGGACTCGTTCTACGACGAAGTGTTCGAATCGCTGGGCGTGCCCTATGAGCCGGCGCGTTGGAACCGCGACAACAACGCCGTCTCGTCCGATCGCAACGTGGCCGAGAAGGCCGCAGCGATCCAGGAGATAATCAACGCGTACCGCTCGCGCGGGCATCTCATCGCCGACCTCGACCCGCTCGACGCGAAGGCGCCGACCATGCC
>JANOHI010000349.1:0-14657 GCA_031406385.1 Acidimicrobiia bacterium | reverse complement strand
GCCGAGATCCCGCACAAATCCCTGAGTACGGACCCGCACGATCCGTTCGCGCCGATCGGAATACGCAGCCGGCTGCGCGAGCCGCGGACCGACATTCTCAACATCGGTCCGCTCGAGAAGGTCTATCTCCTCTGGATTGTCGGTGCCTCGTGCGACGGGTGTTCCGTTGCCGTAACGGGCGCGACACACCCCCGACTCGAAGACCTGCTCAACGGCATCATTCCGGGGCTTCCCCGCGTCGAACTCGTTCACTGCGTGGTCTCGGTGGAGTCCGGTCCGGAGTGGGTCGAGAACCTTCGGATGGCCGCCGATGGCGAACTCGATGCGCCGTTCCTGGTGTGCTGGGAGGGCTCGATCATGGACGAGACCTTGTCCGGCAATGGGTACTGGATGGGCCTTGGCGAGGATCTGGCCACAGGCCGTCAGATCACCAGCCTCGAGTGGCTTGACCGCCTCTCCGTGCGGGCGGCCGCCGTGCTCGCGGTCGGCACCTGTGCGACCTGGGGCGGTATCCCCGCGGCAGCGGGCAACGTCACCGGTGCCAAAGGGGTCATGGACCACCTCGGCAAGGACTATCGCTCCACGCTCGGCCTCCCGGTCGTCAACATCCCGGGGTGCGCCCCGGTGGGTGACAACGTGCTCGAAACCGCCGCCGCGGCCCTCCTGTTTCTCAACGGTCTCGCACCGCTCCCGGAGTTCGATGAATTGGGTCGTCCGGCGTGGCTGTTCACCGAGACTGTTCATCGGCACTGTCCTCGGGCCGGCTACTACGAAGAGGGCGTGTTCGCGGAGCAATACGGCGATAAGGAATGTCTCGTCGAGCTCGGGTGCTGGGGGCCGGTCGTCCAGTGCAACATCGCCGAACGTGGAGCGATCGATGGCCACGGCGGCTGCATGAACATGGGTGGCATCTGCATCGGCTGCACGATGCCGGGCTTCCCTGACAAGTTCGCGCCGTTCTACGCACATGCGCCCGGTTCATTCGTCTCCTCCAGGACGTCCAAGACGATGGGGAGCTTCATCCGTCGGTTGAGGTCCCTGTCGCAGGGCGACAAGCTTGTTTCGCCCCGTTGGGAGGATGACCGTGACCTGGCAAGTGGATGGGCCCGGTACAAGTCCCAGCCCCGTGGTGCCGAAAAGGTCGCCCATCGGATCTATGAGCGGGTCCAACACCGTATGCACTCGTGACCTCACACGCCACGTACAGGCACGAACCTCCGTGCCTGACACTCGAACCGTTTCGGTCCTTTCCTTTGACGTCACCCGCCACCAGCACTGCATCGCAGTAGAAGAGCGCCCCAACCATGTGCTTCAAGAATCTTCCGATCGAGTTCGACAATGCCGGAACGGCGAAGCTCAAAGAGGGCTGGAAGAACCCCTACTCGTTCGACCCGACCCCGTCGCGTAGCTATCTCGAAAAGCTTGCCGCATCCGGGGGGGACGCTCACGCTGGGCACGATCACGCGAGCGGTGCACCACGGCTTCGCGACTGGAGCATCGATCCGGTAACTCGCGTCGCTGGCGCCTTGGCGATCCACACCGTGCTCGATCTCGAAAAGCGCGAAGCGGTCGAAGCCCACTCGCTCGCCATGCTGTTCCGCGGTTACGAGATCATCCTCAAGGGCCGTGACCCACGAGATGCCATCGACATCTCCTCGCGCGCTTGCGGCGTCTGCGGTGGCGTTCATTCGACGTGTTCCGCCATGGCCTTGGAGCAGGCGTTCGGCATCGTGCCGCCCCCGCTCGGAGTCACCGTCCGAAATCTCGGCGAGGTAGCGGAGATGTTCTACGACCATCCGCTCCACCTTGGTCTGCTGGCCGGTCCCGACTACTCGACGGCGATCGTCTCCGTCACGAACCCGGAGCTGATCCCGATCGCCGAGCGCACGCCTGCGCCACATGCTCGGGTCCACGGATTCGCCACCATCAAGGATCTGATGGACGGGTTCAATCCGCTCGAAGGCAAGATCTACCTTGAAGCGATCGAGCAGACCCGCACCGCTCGCGTGATGTGCACGCTCATGTACGGCAAGTATCCGCATCCGTCCACGCTTGTGCCTGGCGGCGTATCCACCAACGTCACCACCACGACGTTCAACGAATACTACGCAAACTTAGGAAAAATCTTCGACTATGCGAAGCGTCTCTGCGGCATCTGGGATGACATCCTCGATTTCTTCCTCGAGCAAAATCCCGCTTACGCGCTGGTTGGGGATCGGCCCAAGAACCTGATTCAGACGGGCATCTGGGACGACCCGACGGTCTACGACGCCACGTTCGCGAACTGCGATACGTGGGGCAACCGGCGCTACTCCTCTCCTGGGATCATCGTCGACGGCAAACTCCTCACCACCGATCTGACCCGGATCAACATGGGTATCGAAGAGTTCGTCACTCACTCCTTCTACGAAGACTGGGCAGCCAACGGTATGAAGCAGGGTCGTTTCCCGACTGACCCGCTCGGCAACCCTCTTTCGCCGTACCACATGTGGAACAAGGAAACGATCCCGCGTGCGGAAGGGAAGAACTTCAAGGAGAAGTACTCGTGGGACACCGCGCCGCGATGGGACCGACTTTCCATGGAGACGGGCGCCTACGGACGTATGTGGACAACGGCGCTCGCCGGGAACCTGCCCGACAATCCGTTCATAACGGCAACGGGCGACGGGCTGAAGATGATCATGCCCCGCCACGAAATGCCGGAGATGGAGCTTCACTGGAAGATTCCGGAGCGGCTCAACGCCTTCGAGCGCAACCGTGGCCGGGCCTACGCCGTGGCGTTCACTGCGGCGATCGGGATGATTTGTTTGGAGCAGGCGTTTGCCTACTGGCGCAAAGGTGAAACCGCCGTATCGACGAAGTTCACGATCCCGAAGGACGAGCGTATGGCGGTCGGGTTCTGGGAGGCCGGTCGTGGCTATCTCACGCACCACATGCACATCGACAAGGGTCGGATCGTCAACTATCAGATCAACACGCCCTCCACCTGGAACGCTGCGCCTCGTGACCCGTTCGACAATCCGGGGCCGTACGAAGAAGCCATCGTCGGCACCCCAATTCTGGAGTCGATGTCCGGCGACAACATCAAGGGCATCGACATTCTCCGGGCGATTCGAAGCTTCGACCCATGTATGCCGTGCACGACCCACATGGATACCGGGCACGGCGTCATCACGCGAGAGGTGAACTCCTGCGGCTGCACGCTTGAGTGATGGGTGCTGCGTCCGGCGCAACACAACTCCGAGCCCGCCTGTAGGTTGAAGCAGTGATCTTGGTCGGAGGAATCGGGCTCCCGTGGCTACGAGATCTTGATTTCGGCACACAATGGATCAAGCGTCAGGATCCCGCCGATTGGCCGGAGGACGTGCTGCTCGACGACCTTTCGTATGGAGCGCATCGAGTGCTCCACACGATCCAGGACCTTCAGCCGTCGCGGATCATCCTGGTGGGCTGCATGCCGCGTCAGATCGACCCTCCCGGAACGATCCGGCGCTACCGACTCAATCTCGAACAGCCGCCCGCCGACGAAGTTCATGATCGCATCAGCGAGGCAGTGATGGGCATCGTCGATCTTGATCACACGCTCGTCGTGGTCCGCCACTGGAATGCCTTTCCGTCTGACACCGTGGTGGTGGAGATCGAGCCGCACGATTGCGAATTCGGCCTCGGTTTCTCCGACATCGTCGAGGCGGTGGTCCACGACGTGACTGCATTGGTCCAACGAGAGGTTCGCCGAGGTGCCGACGTGGCGTCCGATGCCTTGATGTACACACCTCCGACCTCAGCTATGCCCCTACCCGTTCCGATGCCGAACATGGCGCTCTTCCCGTCGAAGCCGACGGAGTACTGATGAGTTCTGGAGGGTCGCACAACCAGCTTGCGTTTGACGAGATTCTTCCCCGGATCGGTGAATTGGCGGAGTTCTTGGGTTCGCACAGCGATCCCGACGTTGCCGCCGCTGCGGGCGAGCTACTCGACTGGATTGATGCGTTCCACCTTCAGGGGATCGGCACGCTCGTCGAAATGGTCCGCGAATGGCGGGGCGAAATCTTCCTCGACAGCGTGGCGACGCATCCGATCGCCGGGTTGCTGCTCGAGGCATACGGGCTCGGCACGCAATCCGACGGCGCATCAGCACAACGATCGGTCCAGGCGGCGCTGGCCGAGGTTCGGCCATATCTGGCGAGCCACGGAGGCGACATGGAGGTGGTGTCGATCCAAGACGGTGTCGTACGGCTCAAGTTGCACGGGAACTGCGATGGCTGCACCGCAGCTGGGGCGACCCTGACCGAACGCGTGGAGGCCTCGTTACGTACCCATTGGAACGACTTCCGCCGCCTTGACACAGAAGACGCGGTCGCTGCACCCCACCCACCCCCGTTCGGGGGCGGCGCGCCGACGTCATCGCCGGTCACGTTGCAAATCGGTCGCAAACCGTCACTGCCAAGCTCGGAATCATGAGTCCGGCCGGCGAAACCGGGGTACCCCTCGCGCCTTTCGCGGCGGACGACCAGTTGACCTCGCATGATTTGGCGTTTCGTGCACGTGCTCTGGCCCAGGCGCATGCGTTGAGCGAAGCGGCTCACCGGTATCGCGCGTGGCGAGTCGGGCGCGACGAGCCGGAACACCCATTTCCTGAACTCTCCACGTGGGCCTCCACCGCGTTTCTCACCGGATACTGCGTTCGGTGCGTTGAGGAGTCCTTCGTTGAAGCGGCGTCTGGCCGAATCCAGTCCGTGAAGGCGATCGCAGCCTTTCCAGACTGGGAGACGTCGGCGGCGGATTTCGTCAACAAACTGCCGAGAAATGCCGGTTCGACACTCTTGGCTCACGACCTCGTGCTCGCCGCTCTCGACGACGTCGTCAGTCGGGAGATCGATAAGCGTGCTGAGCATGTTCGGGAACAGGTGCAGTCTGCACAATGGAGCCAGTTCGAAGACTTCATCGGCTGGTGGACGATTCACGGTTACGCGATCCGGGCTGTTGAGTAATGCGGATCCTCGTAGCCGGCGTTGGCAACGTACTCAACGGCGATGACGGCTTCGGAGTCGAAGTAATCCGTGTACTTATGACAATGGAACTACCCGAAGGCGTCGTACTGACGGAGACCGGCATAGGCGGCATCGCCCTTGTCCAGGATCTGATGCTCGGCTACGACGCTTGCATTCTCGTCGACGCCGTCGACCGGGGCCGTTCGCCCGGCACCGTCATGGTTATCGAACCCGATGTGCTCGATGTGAGCACGATGACTGCCGACCGGCGTCACGACCAACTCGCGGATATGCATTTGGCGACCCCGTCGAGAGCGTTGATGGTGGCGCAAGGTCTGGGCTGCCTCCCCGATCGACGAGTGATTGTCGGATGCCAACCCGAGGAGATCGAAACCCTCGCCATTGGGCTGACGGCAACGGTGCAAGCGGCAGTTCCGTTTGCCATCGCGGAGATCGAACGATGTATCCGCGAGTGGAATGCCGAAGAGGCTCCAAGCGCAGGCGAGGGGGAGCGCCGATGACTTCAACGGCGGATCAGTCCCACGGCGCGCCATCCGGTCCGGCAGCGCTCGAACGTCATCTGGCCTCCCTTGACCCGGCCTCGAACCCCGACGCCTGGGCGGTTGCTGCGTACCGGCTCGGCGTCGCGCTCTCCGAATCAGCGAATGACAACCCGCAGGCAGCAGCACAACGAGCGCTCTCCCTCTTTTCTCGGGCGTCGGCCCTCTTTGACGTCGACCGGGCACCGCTTGAGCATGCCCGCATTGTCAACGCCGCTGGCGCGGTGTGGCGTTCTCTCGGTGACCGTCAACGGGCCACCGATGCGTTTCGCCGCGCTGCTGAACTGATGGAAGGGCGCGCCCGCGATGAGGAACTCGGCGCGGCACTTTCGAATCTCGGCCTCTCGCTTGCCGAGAGCGGTGACGGGACTGCGGCCGTCGCGATGTTTGAGCGGGCACTCGCCGTCCTGCGCCCCCAATTGACGCCGAGCGATGTCCTGATCTCCTCGGTTGGTGGCGGGGCGAACCACGGAGAACGGCGCCGTGCTTTCGCCGCTGCGGCTCTGAATCTCGCTCAAGCGCTCTTGGCTGAGCACGGTCAGGCGAGAACGGGCGCTGCGATGACGGACCGACGATCGCTGGCGCCTGCGTTCGCCGCAGTGAGCGATGGTCTGACTGCAATAGATCCGGCGTCCGCGCCGTTGCAGTTCGGCATGCTCGAACACACCCGGGGTCTGCTCTGGATGGAGGTGCAGGACTTCGGTGAAGCACACGCTTCGTTCGGACGAAGCCTCGCGGTGTTCACCCGGTCGACCTTTCCGTTTCAGCATGCAATTGCCAGTTTCAACCGGGCGAGGGCGGCGGAGAGCACCGGAGCGTTCGGTTCGGCGCTCCTCGACTACGAAGCGGCAGCACAGGTCTTTGACCCTCGCCTTCATCGCCCGCAGTGGTTGGAAGCGGCATCACGGTTGTCGGACGTCGAGAGCCGCTTGCGTCTTGGCGACCCGACCGCATCCCGCCACGACCACATCGTGGCGGTGCTTGTGGCCGCCACACCGACGGACCGTGCGAATCTGTTGCGGGAGCGGTTGACCCGATTGCTCGCATATGCGCCGATGCCGCAACGCTCGGAATTCGTTTTGTTCTTTGCTGCGGTGCAGCGGTTGACTGACACGAACGTGTCCGCCAGCGATGCCTTGTTGCGCCAGACCATCGAGATCTTGATGGAGTTACCGGACGAACTACTGGAAAGCGCGTTGCTCGGATTGCTCGAAGCAGAGTCGAGTCTCAGCCCCGATGTTCGGGAGGCTGCGGACCGTCGGTTGGACACGGCGATCCAAGAGCTTCTTATGGGACCGCAACGCATGCGGATGCGCGACATTCTCTATGACGCGGGGTGGGTGCGTCCGTGAGTCGGGTGGCGGCGATTGAACAACCCGACGCATTCGCGGTCGCGCGCTCCTTTGTCGACGCGATCGTTTGGGGGGACCATCTTCGGGTCTGGGAACTGCTCGGGCCGCAGGCGCGTGAGCACGTGCTTCGTGGCGCGTCACGCAAAGGACTCGATGCGGTTGCCGCGGAGCGGGCCCGCCAGGAAACCTGGGCTCGGGGAGAGGCTGACGTTTTTCTCACGGCGCTCCTGCAAGGTCTCCGGGTTGATCTCTCGGGAGCCGACCTTGATCGCATCGTTGTCGTCGAGGTGCCGGTGCGGGAGGCCGACGGCTCGTTGCGCTTCGAGCTCGAATGTCCGTCGAACCTTCCGGCGGCGCTGACGGGAGGAGCGAATTGGGCGGCCGGTGCGGTCGTCGTATCACCTATCGAGAGTTCTCCACCGTCGTGGCGAGTCATGCGGTTGGTGCCTCGGCCCGCGACCCGGCCGGAGAAGTAGAGCGTCCACGATGGAAAACGCCGGCGTCGCCGCGTCCCCTGAACGGCGCTATCCCGTCGCGGTGTCCGTCGAACAACTGGCGCTCGGATGGCTCCGATCCGAGGGTGCCCCGAATGGCGCCGTGGTCACGGTGGATCACGAGATCGGCGCGCGTCAGAGACTCGGTATTCCTTGGCGGGTTCCTGCCCAGCGGAGCTTCTCGTGTGCCGTGGTGCTGCGTTGTGCGCTGGCGTTGGAGGACGAAGCGCTGTTGTGGATCGCCTCGCTCGTTGCCGCGGCGCGCGCTGTTGAAGGGGTCGGCGTTCCGGCGCCGGGACTCGGCTGGCCGGATTTGTTGTTCGGTCCCGACGGGACCAGCGTCGGATCGATCACGCTTGAGGCGCAACTCGGTCCCGGCATCGTGCAGAGTGCCGTTGTCGCCCTGCGACTGGATGCGGAGCCGTTGGCGACGACAAAACTGGCCCTGTCCCCGATCGGAGCCATGTTCTCGGCGGCGCTCACGTCGATCCTTGAGGAGCTGAAGACTTCGCGCGCTGACCTTTTGTCCGAGTATGACGAACGGTCGTCGTTGATCGGTCGGCGGGTTCGAGTGCGTCTGCTTCCGAGGGGCGACACCCGCGGAACGGTCGGGCCGGTCACTGGGGTCGGGTGTCTTCCACTTGCATCACCAAGCGGGATGATCGAAACGCTCGACGCGTCGACGGTCTTGAGCCTCACTCCCGTGTGAGAAGCCCTACGCCTCCGGGCGCTGGGTCAGAACGTGAGGCGGTCGGCCACGGTCAGGAGGGCCAGCACCGCCGGGCTGCCGGGGGCCGTGTCGAGCGGCGAACGACCCGCCCGATCCGCGTTGGCAACGGCTTGGTCGAGAGGGACGAAAACGGGCGTATGTCCGGGAAACGCTGCGATCACACGGTCTTCGTCAGCCGAGTCGATGACTCGGTTGGCGACGATCACGATCTGACCCCGGCCGCGTTGGGCGGCGAGCTCGAGCGCGCGTTGGGCAACGTCGATCGAACGCGGCGTGGGCTCCACGACGATGACGACGGCATCGACGGTGCCGGCCTCAAGGCGGGCGAGCGTGCCGATCCCCGCTTCGAGATCTGCGATGACGACGGTGTTACCGAATTGGGCGAAGCCGAGCAACTGCTCGGGCGAAAGACCACATCAAGGTCAACCCGGTTCAGGGTTCTCGATTCGGCTGACGACTGCTAGGCGGACACCATCGGGAGCATCGCTTCCGAACCGGTCGATCAGCTCGTCCCAACTTGGTGCGTGCCCGGTACCTTCGTCGTCGAGCACCTGCCTCATGGCGGCGAGGCGTTCAGTCTCGCCGTCGCCCACGCCCAGCGAGATGCCGAGGTTTGGGTTGGTATCGCAGTCGAGGGCAATGACCGAAACTCCTCGGCGAGCCATCGACCTCGCGAGGATGCCCGACGTTGTTGTCTTTCCGGATCCGCCTTTGCCGACAACGGCGATCTTGAACGCCCCGGTGTCCTTGCGAATGGAGGCATCGCTGGTGGGGGAGATGGTTGTCGTCATGCCACGGACTCCTTGGGTTTCGGACCGGAACGATCGAACTGCTCAGACGAGTATCGGAGGACGCACTCGCTCACGAGAGCTTCAACCGACTGGACGAACGGACTGTTCGGCGCCACGTCGAGCGGAGCGAGACCGGCCCGATCAGCAGTCTCCACCTCGCTGTCGTTCGGAATCGCGCCGACCACGGTCAACCCCGTCCGCACTTCGACCATGGCGGCGTCCCCGGGCTCCGAAACCCGGTTCACGACAGCCACGATTTCGCTGAAGTTCCACTTCGAACGCTGGAGCGAGGACAGACGCAGGGCCGTCGTCATCGACTTGGCCGTGGGTTCGACGACCACGAGCAGAGCGTCGGCATACTTGCCCCAGCCGGTCATCGGCTGCCGTGTTCCCCCCGGCAGGTCGCCGACCAGGTCGAAACCCTCGGCCGGCAGTTCGTCGAGGATCTGGCTCCAAGCATGTTGGCCGCGTGCGATGTCGCCCCAGGAGCCGCGGGTCTTGCCGAACGACATCAGTCGAACGCCGTCGGCTCCGGCAATCGAATAGGCCGCGAGCGCATCGACGGCATGGAGACCGGCCCGGAGGCGGTAGCGGGGACCGGGCTCGCCGTCGGCCTTTTCGACAACGGCGTCGTCGGGGATCGGTCGTTCGACGACCGGCAGGCCGAGCCCGAAACACATCCCTGGCATCGGGTCCGAATCAACAGCAACAACGGCGTTGCCTCGCCGTGCGAGAAGACGGGCGAACGTAGAGCTGATCGTCGACTTGCCGGCCCCACCTTTGCCGATGAAGGCGATCCGCATCGTGAGTTGGCGATCTAGTTGCTGGTAACGGTCGTCAACGCGTAATTGATGAGCGTCCCGTTGAGTTCCACCCCATGGACAGTGCGAGCGTGCTCGGCAACGATCGCGAGGAGTTCTTCCTTGGTGGCCGCGCTCACCGTGCATTTGCAGTCGAGCACACCAACATTGGTGCAGGCGAAGGTCAGCATCAGACGCTCCTCATGCCGCTTTTCCGGGTGTGGCCGGCACAGCGACGGATGCGACGGCGGCCTCGAGCGCCCCGGCCACCGCACCGAGGTCATCGTTGATTGCGGTGACGATGGCCGTGACTGGCTCGGTTTGGTGGGCGATCGCTCGGACGCCGAACGTCACTTTACCGAGGGTGTCGTTGACTGAGTTCAAGATCCGAATGACCTGGAGGAGGTAGCCGACGAGGGCAACGACGAGCAGGGCGACGATGATGAGCGTGACGATTGCAGCGGCGGGCATGGCCGGGCCCTTCAGAGGATCGGCCCGAGGGCAGTGACGTAGCGGACGGCGTGGCCCTTGGCGGTCTGCACGAGCGCCTGGGTGTCGAGCAGCGCCGGAACCGGCTCGAGGTTCTTGGTGATCCCGACCCCGTGCTCGAGGATGTCCGAGGCATATCGGTCGATCTCGACTGCTGGTCGGATCACCCGGTTGGCCAGAAGGACCACGACCGGAACCACAACGAGCAGTGCGACAGCATTGGCTATCCACCAAAGGATCATTCGGCCCTCACATCGATGAAAACGTGTGACGATGGTAACAGAATCGTTCGAACGCCAACCAGACGCAACGATCGCTTGGCATCCCGTAACGGGGCTCGGACACCGTGTGGGCCGACGCAAGTCGGGTACCTGAAGGAGACACCATGAAATCGGGTTTGAAGATCGGAGTGGTCGGCAAAGGTGGCGTGGGCAAAACCACGGTGTCATCGCTGCTCGCCCGTGCCTACGTAGCGCACGGACATCGGGTCATAGCCGTCGACACCGATTCGAATCCGAACCTCGCGATGTCGCTCGGTTTGGATCTGGCGGCAACGGAGGCCATCCCGGTTCTGCCTCGCTCGCTCGTGGTCGGACGGCGCGGCGACTACTCGGTCGACGAGCTGTTCGACCGGTTCGGGGTGGCAACACCGTCGGGGGTCACCGTGCTCTCCGCATTGCGGGTGACGGAAGCGGGTGCCGGCTGCACCTGCGGGGGACACTCGACCGTTCGAAGCCTGCTCGGCGAAGCCCTCGAGGAGCGCGCGGATGTCACGATCGTCGACATGGAGGCGGGAATCGAGCACTTGAGTCGCTCGGGCGGGACGCTGGCCCATGCCGACATCCTGGTGATCGTGATGGACCCCAGTCGGAAATCCGTGGTCACGGCGGCCCGCACAATCGCGCTCGCCGGCGAACTCGGGATCGCTCGCTGTGTCGCTATCGGCAACAAGGCCAATCTCCCGGGTGATGCCGAGTTCTTCGAACAGCAGTGTGTCGAGCTCGGAGTGCCGCTGGTCGGGGTGATTCCGATGGAGGAGGCGGTCACGACCGCGGACCGGGCCGGCGAACGTGTCGTGGAGGCCAATGCGCCACTGCTCTGGGAGCAGATCAACCGACTCGTCGCCATCATCGACGACCGGGTGCCGGCCTGACCAGCGATCTCCTCTCGAACCGGCGAGTCCGAGTTGGCGGCGTCGTTCAGGGCGTCGGCTTTCGGCCCTTTGTGTATCGGCTCGCCACCGAGCTCGGCCTCGATGGCTGGGTAGCCAACGACGCCGACGGCGTCGTGATCGAAGTTTCCGGGCCGACGGCGCTCCTCGACGTCTTCGTCGGACGGCTTCGTTCTTCTGCTCCCCCGCTTTCGCAGGTGATCTCCGTCGTCGTGACGGATCTCGGTGACCGCTGCCCGTCGTTCGAGGCCGGGGGCGGTGAACGCGGATTCTCCATCCGTTCGAGTGCGCAAGCAACCGCCGACCTGACGACGCTGGTCCCGGCAGACGTACGGCCCTGTGATGCGTGTCGGCGTGAACTGCGTGATCCGACCGATCGCCGTTTTCGGCATGCCTTCATCAACTGCACGGATTGTGGTCCGCGCTTCACGATCATCCGATCGCTTCCCTATGACCGAGCGAACACGACGATGTCGGGGTTCGCGCTTTGTGCGGCATGCAACGACGAGTATCACGATCCGGCGAGTCGTCGGTTCCACGCCGAACCACTGAGTTGTCGTGATTGCGGTCCGCGGCTGCACTATCGCACGCTGTCGTCGAATCAACTCGGCGACCCAGCGGATTTCGCGGGTACGTCGACGGTCCATCCGGATGACCGGGCGATGGCCCAGGCGGTTGCTGCGATCCGGGCGGGGCTCATCGTGGCGGTGAAAGGCATCGGTGGATACGCGTTCGTTGTCGACGCCGGCAACGACACGGCGGTGCAAGCACTTCGTGTGCGTAAGCATCGCGACGAGAAGCCGTTCGCCCTCCAGGTCGCCTCGATCGAGATGGGCCGGACGGTGGTCGAGCTGACGGAATCCGAGACGGAGGCCTTGCTGAGTAACAACGCGCCGATCGTGCTCGCTCGTCGCTTCGTGAGCGATTCGCACCGAGTGAGTTCCTCCGTCGCCCCGGGAAGCGACACCCTCGGCGTGATGCTGCCATCATCCGGACTCCATCACCTTCTCGCCGCATCCTTCGATGGTCCGCTCATCGTCACGAGCGGCAACCTGTCGGACGAACCGATCGTCATCGATGATGACCTTGCGAGTCGCCGACTGACCGGCATCGCTGACGCAATCCTTACGCACGATCGGGCGATTCATAGACGCGCTGATGACTCGATCATTCGTCGTGTTGGCCCGACGCTGACCGTGTTGCGACGAGCTCGTGGGTACGTACCGCAGCCCCATCGTCTTCCCGACTCGATCGCCGGCGGCCCAACTGTGCTCGGTGTCGGTGCCGAACTGAAGAGCACCGTTTGTCTGGCGCGGGGTCCGTACGCGTTCGTTTCGACGCACCTTGGTGATCTCCAACACGTCGAAGCGTTCCGCAGCTTCCGGGAGGCAATCGCCGATTATCAGATGTTCTTGAAGGCCGAACCCTCGCTCGTTGTGCACGACATGCATCCGGAGTACCTCTCGACCAAATGGGCCGGTGATCAGGATGCCGACACGCTTGGCGTGCAGCACCATCATGCGCATGTCGCCTCGTGCCTGGTCGAGAACGGGATGGACGGCCCGGCGTTGGGCCTCGCGTTCGACGGGCATGGATACGGCCCGGACGGAACCCTGTGGGGTGGGGAGTTCCTGGTCGCGGACCTCGTCTCATACGACCGAGTCGGACACTTCAGCACGGTCCCACTCCCCGGCGGGACAGCGGCGATTCGAGATCCGTGGCGGATGGCAGTGAGTTACCTGACAGCCGCATACGACGGGGATGTGCCACGCGACTTGCCCGTTGTCTCGCGCCAGGCATCGCGCTGGGGTGAGGTCGAGCATCTCGTCAGGCTCCCTTCCACAATGAGGACCAGCAGCGTCGGACGACTCTTCGACGCCGCCTCTGCGATCCTCGGTATCCGCGATCGCAGTTCGTTCGAGGGACAGGCGGCGATGGCTCTCGAACAGCGTGCATGGGTGGCCGCGCGCTCGGACAACCGCATGAATGGGTCACGAGCGCGCTTGGGTCTGCACGGTATGGTTCCGATCGAAGTGGTCGACGACGGAGGGATCATGCGACTTGAGCCGTTTGCGTTCATTCGCTCGTTCTCCGAATCGGTCGCCGAGGGCGGCGCCGGACTCGATGTCGATGTTCTCGCGTGGATCGTCCATCGGTTCATCGCCGATGCTGCGGTCCAGGCATCGGAGAAGATATGTGCGCGGACGAATATCGCAACTATTGTCCTTAGCGGTGGCGTCTTCCAGAACGCCATGCTGCTCGGCATGATCCGCGAAGATCTCGAGGCACTCGGCGCTCGAGTCATCACGCATCGCACAGTTCCGCCGAATGACGGAGGAATCAGCCTCGGCCAGATTGCCATCGGAAGAGCCCACAGTCTGAGCCGTTGACCAGGCGCCGCGAGGACGCGCGAAGTCGACGGCCGCCAAGGTGCTGCCCGGGCGGCCGCCGATGCACTATGTCTCCGTCAGCGCCGGGCGCACGCGATGCTCTGCTCGCGTATGAACGTCTACGGGATGCTCTCGTCTCCCACGTTGGCGTCGAGCCGTCGCGCGCCGCGCGCGATCTCGAGGCTCGAATCCTTCGACAGGACCCCACGCTTGGTCACGTTCGCGCGGCCACGTTGCCTGCACCCCTTGCCGCGGTCCTCGCGACCGACTGGCCGATGACCGGAGGAGCGTTCCCGTGGATCAGTCGCGTATCGTTGCGAAGGCCACGCTCATCGAGCACCGTATGCCCTCGGCAACCGGCGGGACGACGCCGGCAACCACTCTGCTCTTTGTCCCGAAATCGAAAGAGCCGCGAGGAGGTTGGCCGGTCATCGTCTGGGCCCACGGCACGACGAGCGTGAGCGCAAGCAACTGCGCGCCGTCGCAGACACCGGCAACCCTCGATGGTGGGCTGAGCGGCGTGGGTCTCCCGCTCTACTATCCCGCCTTCGCTCGGAAGATGATCGCGGCCGGCTACCCGGTCGAGTTCGTGTCGAAGGTCGGCGCCGACCATGGCGACGTGCTCGTCAAGGGTGCATTGGAGATGCTGGCGTTCCTACGGCAGCGCTTCGCGTAGCCGATCTGACGTTTGCCCGACGGCATCGTCGTCGCGTCCGGGTGAGGGATCGCCGTCCCCAACCGCGCCAACGACCATCGGACCGCGTGTCAGTTCCAGGCGGCGTCCTGAATGATGGGGAGTTGGGGGTTGGGTGGTCGGCTGCGGTGGGATTCGCCTTCGGGTCCGGTGAAGATCAGGTCGGTGTTGGGGTTGCCGGTGACGGTCCATCGG
>JANOHI010000333.1:0-7337 GCA_031406385.1 Acidimicrobiia bacterium | reverse complement strand
GGTTTTGGAGGGTGCCCGTGACTTGGTTCACGCCACCCCGGTGGGGGCCGCCCCGGGGCCTGGTTTCGCCGGGGCCGGCGATGGGCTCGCCGATCGCCGACAGCAAACGTGCAGCGAGTTCGGCGGCCTCATCGGCGCCGGGAAGACCGCGAACGAGAAGGGTGAACTCGTCGCCACCGAGTCTGGCCAGGCTGTCCGCCGTGCGGACCACCTGATGAATCCGCTCGCCGACGGTGACGAGGATGGCGTCGCCGACGAGGTGCCCGGCCTCGTCGTTGACAGCCTTGAAACCGTCGAGATCCAGGTAGAGAACGGCGACCGTCGAATGCCGGCTTGCCCGGTGGGCCTGCTCGATTCGGTCGAAGAACGTCCGCCGATTGTCGAGACCGGTCAGGGGATCCGAAGACGCCAAGGCGCGGAGCGCCCGCGACGAACGATCCCGGGCAACGGTGAGGGCGACCTGGTCGTGGACGCGGCCGATGACGATGTTCGTCCACCGGCTCGTTTCCTCGGGAAGCGGTCCGACCAAGGTGGTGAAGCCGAGGCGCTCGCCGCCGGCCTCGATCGGCAGCAGCCAGACGCGTTCGTCGCCGAGGGGGCGAGAGCGTTCTCCGGTAGCCAGCATTTCGGCGAGCACGTCGTCGGCGACCACGGGGTCGCTATGTCCCGCCTCGCATGTGATCGCCACTCGAGCGTTGCGGACCTGGTGTTCGAGCAACTCGACCAGTGTTTCGATCACTTGCTTTGCCGGCCTGCCGACCGCCAGATCCCGATAGGCCTGATCGAGGTAGAAGCGTTCCGAGGCGATCCTCAGGAGCAGGAGAAAGCCGTTGACGTCATCGAGCGCCAAGAGATTGGTCGCCGCCATCTCATAGGAATGGAACGACCCGTCGCCATGACGTATGCGGACGACGTTGAGCGCCGTTCGGGCCGGGTCCCCGTTGGCCCCATACGCAACTGGGTGCGCGATCTCCACTGCGATGAGCTCGAGGAGCTGTCCAAGGTCGTCGGGATGAATCAGATCAAGCGCGTTGGTGCCGAGGAGCGTCGACGGCGCATGCCCCGTGACGTCTTCGATCGAGTCGCTGACCCACCGAACGGTGATGTCGCGATCGACGAAGACCGCGGGGATCGCCGTTCCCTGGGCGAGGGCTCGGAGGACGCGACCGTCGTAGTCCGACATCACCTCTCGACCTGTCACTGCGTCATTCTGCCACTCGATGCACCGAGTCGGAAGTGCTGTTCCATCGATCTTGGGGAGAGCGAGGGAAGAGAAACGGAATCAGCACAATGCTTCTGTCCCAGCAGCTTCTGGGAAGGCGCCCTCGCTCGGGTCCGCTGGACTGCACCGTGGGTCCCGAACCGCTTCCCTCTCAGTAGCGGCGATCGGCCAATGAGGTGGGATCGGTGAGCGCGGCCAACGCGAACCCCGCGGTCCGCCGGTAACCCTCGGTGACCGCGGCGATCTCGTCCGGGGAGATGATGTCGGCGATCTCGGCGAACCCGTTCGGAGCCCGCTCCTCCACCAACTGCATCGGCAGTTCGGGCCCGAGGCCACGGTTGGCAACGACGATGGCGGAGGTGGCCGGGCGTCGAACGGCCTCGTAGCGATCGAACGCGTCGACGACATCGGGATGGTCCCGAACGCATGCCGCCAGCACCCGGGCGTCGAGGATGGCTTGGGACGCGCCGTTCGATCCGATCGGGTACATCGGGTGCGCGGCGTCTCCGAGCAGCGTGACCGGGCCGTCACTCCAGCGCTCCAGCGGGTCGCGATCCACCATCGGGAACATGAACGTCCCCGGTGCCCGGCGGATGAACGCGCCGACGTCGAGCCACGGAAACCTCCACGCCTCGAACGCCGGGAGGTAGTCGTCGAGAACGCCGGGCCGATTCCAGTCTTCGCGTTCGGCCAGGGCAGTGCCATTGGTGCGGAGCTCGGCGATGAAGTTGCAGCGTTGATTCCCGTCGGCCAGGTCGAGAATCGGATAGCTGATGAACTTCTGGTTCGGGTGGCCGGCCCAGACCATGGTCCGTCCGTCGAAGAGCGGGGGATGGTCGACCGTGCCGCGCCACAGCAGTGCGCCATTCCACTTCGGCGGGCCCTCGTCGGCAGCGAGAGTCCGGCGCACCACCGAGTGGATTCCGTCGGCACCGACGAGCGCCCGCCCGGTCACGTTTACGGTCCCCGCCGATCGCCTGTCCTCGAACGTCGCCCGCACGCCATCGTTGGCCTGCTCGAACCGAAGCAGGTGATGCCCTGTGTGGACCCGATCGGTGCCGATCCGCTCGACCACGGCGGCGAGCAGAACGGTTTGGAGCGCGCCACGATGGATCGAGAGCTGCGGCCACGAATACCCGGCAGCGAGGCCGCGGGTTTCGCTCCAGATCAGTGAACCGTGCTTGGAGAAATACGACAGCGTGGTCGGCGCGACCGCCTCCGCAGCGAGGACCTCCAGTAGCCCGAGCGCTGCCAGCTCTCGCACTGCGTGCGGAAGCAGATTGATGCCCACACCGAGCGCCCGGATGTCCGGAGCGGATTCGAAGACGCGGACCCGCTCGCCGATGGCATGGAGGCTCAACGCCGTCACCAGGCCGCCGATCCCGCCGCCGACTACGAGCATCTCGTGAGGCCGACCCATTCGTGCGTTCACGTGTCCCGAATCGTACGTGGCTCGCGGATTTCACGAGTCAGATTTCGTTGTGGCCAGGACGCACGAGGCAGCGCCGCCTTGTCCCACCGCAACGACGAGGTCGCCACCACAGCGGACTATGGCGGAGAACTCCGCGGCAGACCGTGATTCGGGACGCTAGCTGAAACGGAACTGGCGCAACCTTGCGATCGGCGAGACTGGGGGAATGCAGTACGTCCTCACCGTTCAATGTCCAGACCGAAAAGGCATCGTGCATGCAGTGTCAGGAGCGCTGCTCGACGTTGGCGGCAACATCGTCGAGAACGCACAGTTTGAAGACATCGACTCCGGAATCTTCTGTCTGCGGGCAGTGTTCGAAGCCGACGCCGGCATCGCCGATGCTGCTCGGGCGCGTCTTGATCAACGTCTCGTCGGCTTCGGTGCCCAAATCGTGCTGCGCAACGCCGATGTGCGGCCCCGGGTGATGATCATGGTGTCGAAGTTCGATCATTGCCTCGTCGACCTGCTGTACCGGTGGCGAACCGACGATCTTCGGGTGGAGATTCCGGTGATCGTGTCGAACCACACCGATTGCGAGCCGATCGCGAAATCCCACGGGATCGAGTTCGTCCACCTTCCCGTTGGCCCGGACACCAAGGCCCAGCAGGAAGCGGCGATGCTTGATCTGATCGAGACGCACGACATTTCGCTCGTCGTCCTGGCGCGCTACATGCAGGTCCTTTCGAACGATCTCTGCGAGCGTCTCCGCGGACGCGCCATCAACATCCACCATTCGTTTCTGCCCGGGTTCAAGGGGGCACGGCCCTATCACCAGGCCTACGCCCGGGGCGTGAAGCTCGTCGGTGCCACGGCACATTTCGTCACCGGCGACCTCGACGAGGGTCCGATCATCGAGCAGGAAGTCGTGCGCGTCACCCACGCCCACGGTGCGGATGCCCTCACCCGCCTGGGCCAGGACGTGGAGCGGGTCGTGCTTGCCCGCGCCGTGAAGCTCTGGGCCGAGAACCGGATCTTCGCGGTCGGGAACAAGACCGTCGTGTTCCACTAGTGAACTGAGTCGGAAATTCCTGTGACATCGATCCTTCGGACAACGCAGGACCTACAACGAATCAGCGCAATTCGATGTCACAGGAGCTTCTGCGAAGATGCACTGATGCCACCCGACGTTCCTGCCCGCTTCCGGACCTGTCCGCTGGCCTCACACGTGGCCTGAGCATGCCGTTCGTCCATCGGCTGGCGATGATCGGCGCGCTCGCCGGCGTGACCGCGCTCGGCGTCGTCGCGCTCGGCGACTCCGATCCGACCGGTCAAGTGGTGGCCACCGACACGGTCGCCATCACCGAAGCGCGGACCGTGCCTACCTCCAGCTCGACGCTGCCCCCGACGACGACGACGATCCCGCTTGCCCAGCAAGCTGTCAATGATCCGTCTCTCGCCCCGGTCTGCGGACCTGTGGAGGGTGTCGTCCCCGGCGGTGCAGGGTGTCGGATCATCGCCTTCTACGGCACACCGCTGTCGAAGAAGATGGGCGTTCTCGGCCAGACCCCGAAGGAGCAGATGCTCCCCGCGTTGAAGCTCAAGACCCAGGTGTGGCAGACGGCTGACCCGCTGACGCCGACGAAGTGCGCCCTCGAACTCATCGCCATCGTCGCCCAGGCGTCGCCCGGCAAGGGAAAGCTGCACCGTGCCCGGATGTCGGAAGCCAAGATCGACGAAGTGCTCGGATGGGCCCGCGAGGCGGGTTGCTTGCTCATCTTGGACGTGCAGGTCGGCTGGAGCACCGTGCCGGACGAGCTTCCGTTCCTCCGCAAATGGCTTAACGAGCCCGACGTGCATCTTGCCCTCGATCCGGAATGGGACATGGATCCCGGTGTGGCCCCGGGGAAGAAGATCGGCCGGATGTCCGCCGAGCACATTCAGTTCGGTATCGACTACGTGGCGGACATCGTCCGAACCAGCAACCTTCCGCCGAAGCTCGTCATCGTCCACCGGTTCCGTGACTTCATGGTGCAGAACCCGGCGACGATCGTGCCAAAGCCCGAGATCCGTTTGCTCGTGAACGCCGACGGCTTCGGTCCTCCGGCGAGCAAGATGACCACCTATCGCATCGCCCAGGCCTCCATGCCGACGACGCTTACCGGTTTCAAGCTCTTCTACAAGAACGACAAGCCGATGCTTCGGCCGGTCGACGTGCTGCCACTTCTGCCAGTCCCGGTGTTCATCAACTACCAATGATCTGGGTGCCCGTCGGGGCGAGGGCGGCGATGGCATCCATGACGGCGTCGGCGATCGCCTGCTGATGGGCGCGACGGTTCTTGCGGTCAGCGGTCATCTGCCGCCGTATCTCGTCGAGCCGGACCGGCTCGCCGAAGCGGATCGTGATCTGGCGCGGTAGGGGAAAGCGGCGGTGGCGTGGCCAGGCGTCGTAGGCGCCGTCGACATGCACGGGGATCACGGGGACATCCGTCGCTGCGACCAATAGCCCGACCCCGGCCATCGCCGGCAGCAGATTGCCGTCCCAGGAACGCATTCCCTCTGGGAACATGCCGAGAAGTCGCCCCGCCTTGAGCTCGCGGAGCACCTCACGGATCGCCCCGGTGCTCTCCCCGCCGCTGGCGACCGGGAACCCTCCGGCCTGACGCAGCCACGTCCCGAGGAAGCGCTTGGCAAAGAAGAGCTCATGGGCGATGAACACCATCGGTCGTTCCACCCGGCATGCAATGAGCATCGGATCGAGGAAGCTCACGTGGTTGGGGGCAAGAATGGCGCCCCCAGTGGTCGGCACGTTCTCAATGCCTTCGTAGCGGACACGGAAGAACACCCGCCCGATGTGCCGGGAGAGCGCCGCCCCTATGCGGTACGTGGTCGGAAACACCTCGCCGTTCGGCGAAACCCGGCGCGTGAGGCGCCGTGTTGGGCCGCCGAGAATCATCTCGCCGTTTCGCGCCACCCGACGTTTGACGCGCGACGTCGGGCCGCCACGGATCATCTCGGCCACCACCGTTCGCTCACGTCGTGCGAACCTACCCGTCCTACACTCCCTCGTCGTGCCTGGGCCTCTCGACGGTATCCGCGTCATCGACCTCTCCACCGTCGTGATGGGTCCCTACGCGACGCAGTTGCTGGGTGACTGGGGCGCCGAGGTCATCAAAGTCGAGGACCGTAAACCCGACACCGCCCGCTACATGGGTCCGGGACCGGTGCCCGGCCTGTCCGGCGTGGCGCTCAATCTGCTGCGCAACAAGCGCTCGATCGTGGTGGACTTGAAGTCGGCCGACGGGCTCGGGTTGGCGAAAGACCTCATCCGTCGCGCCGACATCGTGGTGACCAACCTGCGGCCCGGACCGCTGCAGCGAGTCGGGCTCACCTACGAAGATCTGTGTGCTGATAATCCCCGTCTGATCTTCTGCCACGCCCAAGGCTGGTCGAAGGAGAGCGGCTGGGCCGACCGCCCGGCCTATGACGACGTGATCCAGGCCTCCACCGGGGCCGCCTTCCTGCAGGAGCGCGTGACCGGCGAACGAGCCCTGATGCCAACGATCGTCGCCGACAAGGTATGTGGACTGATGATCTGCAATGCCGTTCTTGCCGCCGTGGTCGCACGGCATTCGAGCGGGCTCGGCCAGTGCATCGAAGTCCCAATGTTCGACACCGCACTGAGCTTCCTTCTCGTCGAGCACCTCGCGGCCGCGACCGTCGCCGGAGGCGCGGCTGGCTACCCCCGCATCCTCACCAAGAACCGTCGCGCCCACCCCACGATGGACGGCTGGATCGTCGTGCTCCCCTATTCGAATGCGCATTGGAGGACGATCTGCCGGTTCGCTGAGCGAATCGACCTCGAGGTCGACGAGCGGTTCTCCACCCCTGCTCGACGCATCACGAACGCAGACGCGCTCTATGCGAACCTCGGCGCCCTTCTGGGCACGAGACCCACGGCTGACTGGGTCGAGCTGTGCGAATCATCCGACATCCCGTTCGCGGTGGTCCATGATCTCGACACCATCGTGACGGACCCGACCCTGCACCGCGGTGTGATCATCGACGACGAGCACCCCGTCGCCGGTCCGTACCGTCGGATCGCGTCACCTGTCCGCTTCTCCGGGACCCCTGCCGATCCGCACGTCCGGCCGGCGCCACTTGCCGGCGCCGACACCGACGAGATCCTTCGGTTGATCGGCCGGTCGGACGAGGCGATCGCCGAGCTCCGCGCCAGCGGGGTGGTGCAGTAGCTACCACGTCGGAACCGGACCGAACGTCGTCGCTCACCTCCTGGCGCCGCACATCAGCGTGCTCATAAACAAGCCGACGCGGAACCGCCGCAGAGTCCAGCACCACCCCGGGAGCCAGCCGACGAAACCCGACCCTTGACGAAGGTCAATCAACCAATGTCTTCTCCAGAATTCTTCCGGATTCTTCGGTGTCGGCTCCGAAATTGTCACACCCTCAACGTCACAATGGACACATGAGCACAACGGTTTGGGACGGGGTGAAAATCCCGACGAGTGATCCATCTGTCACCACCCGCGTGCATGCCGCCGCGGGCCTACGTCAACTCGAACGTCTCCGCCGCGAGGTCGACGCCGCGTCGGCCAAGGTCACGATCGTTCTCGGCGCGAACAGTCGTGACACCGCCGCCGAAATCAGTCGGGCAACGGGCAGGTCGAACCGTCAAGCCCGCCGCGA
>JANOHI010000156.1:0-8714 GCA_031406385.1 Acidimicrobiia bacterium | reverse complement strand
AGCTCCGCCTGGGTGACGCCCTGGAGCGGGTGGCGCAGCCGATCGGCCTGGAGGAACAACAGCGCGGGGAGCAGCTCGGGCTGGCCGTCGACGTACAGGTACGTCGACTCCGGGTACGTCGTGACAGAAGTACTTGCCGCCGAACTGCGCGCCGATCCCCGTTGCCGCCGAGATCTTCAGTACCTCGGCTTCCATCTCGAGGTCGCGGAACGCCTGACCATCGCGGTTGCCGATCGTCGGAAGAGAATCGAGGTAGCGGGCCGACGCGAGCTTGGCGAGTTTGAGCGAGTATTCCGCCGACGTGCCGCCGACGACGACGCCGAGGTGATACGGCGGACACGCCGCAGTACCAAGCGTACGTATCTTCTCGTCCATCCAGCTGGCGAAGCTCGCAGGATTGAGCAGTGCCTTGGTCTCCTGGAAGAGCAGACTCTTATTGGCCGACCCACCGCCCTTGGCCATGAAGAAGAACTTGTAGGCATCACCGCCGACCGCTTCGATTTCGATCTCGGCGGGAAGGTTGTTGCCGGTGTTGACTTCGTCCCAGAAGGTGACCGGTGACATCTGCGAGTAGCGCAGGTTGGTGTGGACGTAGGTGTCCCAGACACCCTTGGTGATGGCCTCCTTGTCGTCGGAACCAGTGACCACGTATTGGCCCTTCCTGCCCTTCACGATCGCCGTGCCGGTGTCCTGGCATCCGGGCAGGATCCCGCCGGCGGCGATGGCCGCGTTCTTTAGGAGATCGAGCGCGACGAAGCGATCGTTCGCGCTCGCCTCCGGGTCGTCGAGGATCTTTGCGAGCTGGGCCAGGTGGCCGGGCCGAAGCAGATGCTGGATGTCGCGCATCGCTTCGCGGGTCAGCAGGGTGATGACCTCTGGGTCGACCTCGAGGAACGTCTTGCCGTTCGCTTGGAACGTCGAGACCCCGTCGGTCGTGAGGAGTCGATACGGGGTCTCATCGGTCCCGAGCGCGAGGAGTTCACGGTAGGCAAACGTTGCTTCGGCTGGCGTAGGCATGATCTCCAGTCTGCCCTTGTGGAACGAGTTTGCGTTGACGCGCTGCCGAGCTCTTACGCAGATAGTGCGCTCGGTCGCTCCTGGAGCGACCTGGTGCACAACCATTCGTGAACAAGGCATTGACATTCCGAGCCTGCGGCGCGACGATCACCGCACTTGACCCAACAAACGGGGGTACGAAGATGCCAAACGCCGAACACACAGGGTTCGATTCGCCTTCGGAAGTCCGGGAGATGCCATTCGGGAGAGCCGAGATCATCATGCTCGGAGGTTCCCCGATCATGCGGATGACGCTGCAGCCGGGCTGGCGATGGAGCGAGCACGTCAAACCGATGGTCGGCACGGAACTCTGCGAAGCGCCGCACTTTCAATACAGCATCTCGGGACGCATCGGGGTGCGAATGGCCGATGGCGTCGAGTTCGAAGTCGGTCCCGGTGAAGTGAGCAGGTTGGAGCCCGGTCACGACGCCTGGGTTGTGGGAAACGAGCCGGTTGTCGCTATCGACTGGGGCGGAGCGCACGTCTGGGCGAACCCGACGTAGACGCCGGTCGGAAGGTCATCGCCTTCGTCGCTGGTGCTTCTCGTCGAGGGTCACCGCGTCGCCGCGCGCGGCGACCCGGTGACGGCCGCAGACGATGATGAAGTCGCGAGCCGTGCTCGAGGAGTGAGGTATCGGCGGGATCGGAGGTTGCGACGCGCCACCTCGTTGGCAGACGACCCTCCGGGCTCAGACCGCTGCGTTCGGTTCGTGTTGCCTGGCCTTCTCTCATTAGCTTGGGAGCAATGGCCGATGCTTCCCGGACCCCTGGTGGTCCCCGCCCGACGCTCGGCCGTCGATCATGCGGGCCCTCGGCCGGCTGCTTCGTCGCAACCTTCGGCCGTATCGGCGGCAGCTTCTGCTGGTCATGGCGTTCCAGTCATTGCAGACCGCGGCGGCGCTCTACCTGCCCAGTCTGAATGCTGCGATCATCGACAAGGGGGTGCTGCAAGGGAACAACCGCTACATCTGGACGCACGGCGGGCAGATGCTGCTCGTCACGATCGTGCAAGTTGGTTTCGCAGTAGCAGCGGTGTACTTCGGCTCGCAGGCGGCGACAGGTTTCGGACGCGACGTGCGTCGCGACCTGTTCCATACGGTGACGGGGTTCTCCTCACGCGAGGTGTCCGAGCTTGGGGCATCGTCGCTGATCACCCGCATCACGAACGACGTGCAACAGGTTCAGATGCTCGTGCAGCAGACCTGCACGTTGTTCATCGCCGCTCCGATCACCATTGTCGGCGGCGTGATCATGGCGCTGCGCGAAGACGTTGGGCTCTCCGCCCTTCTTGCCGTGAGCGTGCCGGTGCTGTTGCTCGTGGCCGGTTCGGTAATTCGTCGGATGATCCCGTTGTTCTCGGTCATGCAGGTCCGCATCGATCGCGTCAATCAGATCCTTCGCGAGCAGATCACCGGCATTCGGGTGGTTCGGGCGTTCACCCGCGAGCCCGATGAGACACGACGGTTTTCCGCAGCGAACGAATCGTTGACCGGTACATCGCTTGCCGCCGGTCGCCTCCAAGCCCTGATGTTCCCGATCGTGATGCTCGTCCTCAACGGTTCGAGCGCGGCGGCCGTGTGGATCGGGGCCGACCGCATCGTCGCCGGCAAGATGCAAATAGGCGCGCTTATTGCTTTTCTGTCGTATCTCGTGCAGATCCTTCTGTCGGTGATGATGGCCACGTTCATGCTGTCGATGGCGCCTCGCGCTGCGGTGTGTGCCGAACGCATTCAGCAGGTGCTGGGAACGCCGAGCACGGTCGTGCAGGCCGACGACGCAGTGACCTCACTTCCGGGTCACGGCACGTTGGAGCTTCGGCACGTGGGATTCCACTATCCGGGTGCCGAGACCCCGGTGTTGTCGGACATCTCGTTCCGGGTCGAGGCCGGCCAGACAACGGCGATCATCGGCGCCACAGGGTCAGGCAAGACCACCTTGTTGAACCTCATTCCTCGGCTCTTCGACGCCACTTCGGGCGAGGTCTTCGTCGACGGTGTCGATGTTCGCCGCATCGATCTTCAGACGCTATGGGGCCGCATCGGACTGGTTCAGCAACGGCCGTATCTCTTCTCCGGCACGGTGGCAAGCAACCTTCGCTACGGCGACGCCGACGCCACCGACGACGATCTGTGGCTCGCACTCACCGTGGCGCAGGCGGCCGATTTCGTGCGAGCCATGCCTGGGGGGCTCGCGGCCCGCATCGAGCAGGGTGGGACCAACGTGTCGGGCGGTCAACGTCAGCGCCTCGCCATTGCTCGGGCCCTCGTGCGTCGCCCGAACCTTTACCTGTTCGACGATTCGTTCTCCGCGCTCGACCTAGCTACCGACGCGCGGCTGCGCGCCGCGCTGGTGCTCGAGACCGGCAATGCCGCAGTGATCATCGTGGCCCAACGGATCTCGACGGTGCGCCACGCCGATCAGATCGTGGTCCTCGACGGTGGCGTGATCGTCGGTCTCGGCACCCACGACGACCTCGTGGTGTCGTGTCCCACCTATGCCGAGATTGTCGAATCGCAACACGCGACCCAGGACGCCGCGTGAATACGTCGACACCCCCCTCGACCGGAACCCCGAAGACTGAAGGCCCCGAGTTCGATCCCGGCATCCAGCGCCAACAGGCGCAGGCCAATCGTGCCGTGATGGGTCGAGGACCCATGGGTGCGGGCGGTATGCCGGCGGAGAAGTCGAAGGACTTCGGCGCGTCGGTGCGTCGGCTGCTGGCGTTGATGGCACCCGAGCGAGCCGGGCTCATCGCCGTAGTCGCCATTGCCGTTGCCAGCGTGGCGCTCTACGTGTCAGGACCTCGAGTCCTCGGACACGCCACCGATCTGATCGTGCGCGGCGTCTACGGGCGAGGCCCCGGCCGTCCCGGAACGGGAGTCGACTTCTCCGCGCTCCATCGGACCCTGTGGTTCGCCGGCGGTCTCTACGTCTTCTCGGCCATCCTCGCCGCCACGCAGGGTCGGCTGCTCGCCCGGATCGTGCAACGCACGATGTTCACGCTGCGCGCCGAGGCCGAGGCGAAGCTCCATCGCCTACCCCTCGGCTACGTCGACCGAACGCCCCGCGGAGACCTGTTGAGCAGGGTCACCAACGACGTCGACAACATCGCCCAGAGCCTCCAGCAGACGATGAGCCAGATGCTCACGTCGGCTCTGCAACTCATCGGGGTGTTGTCGATGATGTTCTGGATCTCGTGGAAGCTTGCGCTGTGCGCAGCGGTCACAGTGCCGCTGTCGTTGTGGGGACTGAAGTTCATCGGGGGTAAGAGCCGGTCGCGGTTCGTGGCCCAGTGGCGTCACACCGGAGCGCTCAACGGTCACGTGGAGGAAGCCTTCACCGGACACGCCGTGATGAAGGTGTTCGGCCATCAGGTCGAGAGCGAGCAGCATTTCGACGAGGTGAACGAACGACTTCACAGCGCCAGCTTCGGCGCCCAGTTCATCTCCGGCACCATCCAGCCGTTGATGATGCTGCTCGGCAACCTCAACTACGTCGTCATCGCCGTGGCCGGCGGACTCATGGTCGCCAACGGCTCCCTGTCGATCGGCGGAGTGCAGGCGTTCATCCAATACACACGCCAATTCACTCAGCCCCTGACCCAGATGGCGTCGATGTTCACGGTGTTCCAGTCGGGGGTGGCCTCTGCCGAGCGGGTCTTCGAGTTTCTCGACGCCCCCGAGGAGCCGGCAGACAGTCTGCGCGCTGATGGTCTCTCGACCGTGACGGACGGTCGTGTGGCGTTCGAACACGTGGTGTTCTCCTACGATCCGGCCAAGCCGTTGATCGCCGATCTGTCGCTGGTCGCCGAGCCGGGTCGTACCGTGGCCATCGTCGGCCCGACCGGCGCAGGCAAGACCACGCTCGTGAATCTTCTGATGCGGTTCTACGACCTCGACGGTGGCCGCATCACCATCGACGGGAACGACATCGCCACGTTGCCCCGCCGGGCCTTCAGGTCCCATGTCGGCATGGTGCTGCAGGACACGTGGCTGTTCTCGGGAACAATCCGCGAGAACATCGCCTACGGAAATCCCAACGCAAGCGAGGCCGAGATACTGGCCGCAGCACAGGCGGCCTACGTCGACCGTTTCGTTCGCCACCTCCCGCAGGGATACGACACGCGCCTTGACGACGACGGCACGGCCGTTTCAGCGGGGGAAAAGCAGCTCCTCACGATCGCCCGCGCGTTCCTCGCCGACCCAACGATTCTCATCCTCGACGAGGCAACATCGTCGGTCGACACGCGAACCGAACTTCGCATCCAGCGGGCCATGGCCCAACTGCGGGCGTCGCGCACGAGCTTCGTGATCGCCCACCGCCTCTCGACCATCCGCGATGCCGACATCATCTTGGTCATGGAACGCGGCACCATCGTCGAGCAGGGAAACCATGACGAACTGCTCGCCGCCGACGGTGCCTATGCCCGGCTCTACAACGCCCAGTTCGCCGCCGCCGGAGCGACGATCGACGCAACGTAGGGGTTGGCCCGGCTCAGACTCTCGTGCGCTCAGTCGCTCCCAGAGCGACCGAACGCACAACTTCCCGGCCGAGCACGCTCGAACACTGCCCCGAACGCGCTGTCGCCCGCGCTCGGGGAAGGCGCGGGCGACAACTGGGGGAAGGTGGGATCCGGTCATTTCCTCGTCACTCGACGAGGAAATGCGAAGGTCAGGCCTGCTGGGTCGCTGCCGCAGCGGGACCGTTGCCCCGGCCACCGTCGACGCCACGCCCGCCCATCCCGGGACCACCCTTGCCGCCGTGGCCACGACCGCCACCATGGCCGCCGTGGCCGCCCATGCCGGGGCCGTCGAAGCCACCCGTTGCCGAATCGATCCGGGTCTTCATCTCGGTCGCCTGAGCGGCCGTGATGCGGCCGGCGGTGACGGCGGCGTCGACGTCGGCCTTGGCCTGGTCCTTCTGGGCCTTGGTATAGGCATCAACCGTCACGCCGAGGCGAGCGGTGTATTCCGTCAGCCGGGCGGCCCGCTGGGCGTCACGCTCGGCCTGTGTCGGCTCGGTGCCGGTCGTCGGGCGCACCTTCGGGACGCGGAACCCACGGCCATCGCTGTCGTTGTCGATCAGCGTCTTGAAGGCGCCGGCCTGAGATGCGTTGATGGTCCCGGCAGCGAGCGCCTTGTCGACGTCGGCCTTGGCCTGGTCCTTGTCGGCCTGGGTGATCTGGGCCACGGTGACGCCGAGCCGGGCAGCAAAGGCCGCCTTGCGGGCAGCTTCCTTGGCCTCGCGCTCGGCCTGGGTCGGACGGGTCTTCGTGGCCGTCGGGTTGACCGTGGTTGCAGATGTCTGGGCGAAGACCGGTGCGGCGATGCCGAGGGAGAGGGCGGCACCGAGGCCGATGGCGGCGATGCGATTTCGACGGGAGTTCTTGGTATTCATGATTGGAAAGTCCTTCGGGGCGGGGGAAGATGAGCCGGGTGGCTCACCGCTGGTGGGTTCACCAACGGACATCACGATGACGGCCGAAGGTAAGACGAGCGGCAACGTTCCGTAAGAAGGCGGTGAGACGTTCTTGGCACTTGGCAAAGGGCGGAGCCTCCCGTCTGGCGCTCGGACCGCTGCCGCGGCCAGGCTGAACCCATGACCGATTCGATCTCCACCCGCGTCACCGACATGCTCGGCACCCGCTACCCCATCGTCCAAGCGCCGATGGGCTGGATTGCCCGAGCACAACTGGCCAGCGCCGTGTCGAACGCCGGTGGTCTTGGCATCATCGAAACCTCGTCGGGCGAGCTCGACGCCGTGAAGATCGAGATCGCCAAGATGCGCGATCTCACCGACAAGCCGTTCGGCGTGAACATCGCCCAGGCGTTCGTCCGTGATCCCGGAATCGTGCAGTTCGTGATCGATCAGGGCGTCCGCTTCGTCACGACGAGCGCGGGCGATCCGACGAAGTACACGGCGCAGCTCAAGGCGGCAGGACTCACGGTGTTTCATGTCGTACCGACCCTGGCCGGTGCGCTGAAAGCCGTTGCTGCGGGGGTCGATGGCCTCGTTGTCGAAGGTGGCGAGGGAGGCGGTTTCAAGAACCCTCGCGACGTTGCAACGATGGTGTTGTTGCCTCTTGTCGCATCAAAGGTAGGTGTACCGATCATCGCGGCAGGAGGCATCACCGATGGCCGCTCGATGGCCGCCGCCTTCGCGCTCGGCGCAGAGGGCGTGCAGATGGGCACCCGCATGGTCTCCGCCGCCGAGTCACCGGTCCATCAGAACTGGAAGGACGCGATCATCAACGCCGCCGAGACCGACACGGTGTTCCTCAACCGGCACGGCAAGCCCGGCCTGCGGGCGCTTCGGACCAAGCTCAGCGAGGAACTGGAGCGTCAGGAGCAGGTCAGCCTCTCCGTCATGGGCCGCGCCCTTGATCTGTACTTCGGAGGTGACATGGAAGCGTCGCTCGCTCTCACCGGTCAGGTCGCCGGACGGATCGATGCTGTTCGCCCGGTCGCCGACATCATCACGGACACCGTTGCCGAGTTCCGCAAGGTGACCGCCGAGCTCGGCTCGCGCTTCGGCGGCTGAGCGAATCTCACGCACCAGTCGTCGACGGCTCCACCAGCAGGGCCCGCTGGCTGAGGGCCATCGCGACGATGACCAGAGCGCCGCCGACGAAACCGATGGGGGCGATCCTCTCCCCGCGCCACGCGAAGGCCGCCAGGGCGCCGAAGACCGGCTCGAGCGCGTAGACGATCGCGGCGATCGGGGCCGGGACGAGTTGTTGGGCCCGCGTCTGGAGCAGGGTCGACAGGGCAACGGCGACGACACCGAGGTAGGCGAGGGTCACCCAGGTCCCACCTGCGGCGTGGCGGAGCGTGTGCAGAGACTCCGTCGGCCCGTGAGCGAGCAACCAACCTGCGCCAAGCAGGCCGACGGTCAACACCTGCACGGCGGAAAGCGCCACCACCTCGTGGCGCGGGGCGAATCGCTCGAGCAGCAGCACATAGGCCGCGTACGCCACGGCGCAAGCGAGGATCCAAACGTCTCCGCTGGAGAACCGCAGCGCGCCGTCGTCCCACGACAGGAGTGCGATGCCGATCACCGCGAGAACCGCCGCGACAAGGACGAGTCGGTGCAGGCGACGGCCGAGGAAAGGAAGGGCGAGGGGCACCATGATCACGTTGAGTCCGGTGATGAAGGCGGCTCGCCCGCTCGTCACCTTCTCGAGTCCGATGGTCTGGGTGGCATAGGACGCGAACGCAACGGATCCGAGCATCGCCCCGTCACGGACCTTCGGCCAGGTGAGCCGACGAAGCCACGGTGAGAGCACGAGTGCGGCGAAGCCGAACCGGACGGCGATGATTGCGGCCGGCTCCAGCGACCGCTCGCCCAGCGTCTTGACCAACGGGAACGTCGTTCCCCAGATCGCCGTGACGACGACCAGCAGCAGAACCCCGTTACGCCGCCCCATCACAGGCCCGACACGGTAGCCGCCTCCCTCCGCCCCGACGCTGAAGGGCCCCGCGCCCTGCGCACTGCGCAAGCGGAGGGGTGGCACCGATGGGGCCCCGCCCGAGGAACGGAGACCCGGTTCGACGAAGGAGAACAACGGGCGAGTACCGCAGCGGATGGGGTTCATCGGTGACAGGACCCCGGAACGGAACCGACTTGTTCGCCGAGGCAACCACCGAGTGGAGGGGTGG
>JANOHI010000080.1:0-9270 GCA_031406385.1 Acidimicrobiia bacterium | reverse complement strand
CCACCTCGCCGGTGACCGGGTTCGAGGCGCTGTTGGGCTTGAGCGCGTGGAAGCCGTTCGAGTGCGTCGGGGAGAGCGCCGAGTGCCGCGTTGCGCTTGCCGTGGTCAGCGAGCGCGTCGATTGGCGGGACCATCCGGTGGTGTTGGCGCTAGGTGATGCGGTCCGTCGAGCCGGATTGTGGCCGACGAACGCCCAGATCAACGCTGCGCTCACACCCGACAGAATTGTCATGCCGCTGCCCTACGCCGACGTGTTGACGTGAGCGCCTTCGCAACGCCGGGCATACGTCTCGATGATCTTCGTGGCCGGCGCGTCGTGGTGTGGGGGGCGGGGACCGAGGGGAGCGCCGCCGTCGACGTCGTCATGCGCCATGCGCCGCCTGCCGAGTTGACGGTGATCGTCGATGGCGAACCAGCAGCGGGCGCGTCGGCACGGTCGAGTGGCTCCCCCGAGGGACGGGCGGCCCTCGAGCGTGCCGAGGTGATCCTCAAATCGCCCGGCGTGAGCCCCTATGTCGGACGCTTTGCCGAGGCCGCCGCCGGCAAGGTGGTGACGGGCGGGACGGCGCTGTGGATGGCGGAAACCCAGGGCCGCCGGATGGTCGCCATCACCGGCAGCAAGGGCAAGAGCACAACCTCGTCGCTTCTGCATCACTTTCTTGGCGCGCTCGGCGAGAAGGCCGTGCTCGCCGGGAACATCGGGCGCGCCCCTATCGAGGTGCTGGGTGAGTTGCGCAACGGTGGTTCGCAGGTGCCCGGCGAAGACGTCGACCGCTACGTGTTCGAGCTGTCCAGCTTCCAGAGCGCCGAGGTCAACGTGAGTCCGGAGCATGGGGTTCTCACGTCGCTGTTCCCCGAGCATCTGAACTGGCATGGGACAGAGGAGCGGTACTACTCGGACAAGATGAACCTGTTCGCCGATCAGTCGTGCATCCTCACTGCGAACATGGCGAACCCGGATGTCGCCCGGATGGCCGGGTCCCATCGTTCGCTTGTCGCGTTCGGTGTTGAAGGTGTCATTCACCCTCGGGGGAGCGCGGTCGTGGACCATGACGGCCGGGTGATCGTGAGTCTGAACTCTGGTCGCCTCATCGGTTCGCACAACGCGTCGAATGTCGCTGCTGCCCTCACCGCTCTGCGCTCGATGGGTCACGACCTTGCTCTGCGCGCGGATGATCTGCAGGCGGCGCTCGATTCCTTTTTGCCCCTTGCCCATCGCCTGCAGGTTGTCGGCGCGTGCAATGGCCGCTTGGTCGTCGACGACTCGCTGTCGACGGCGCCACAGGCTGCGGTGGCCGCGCTCGAGGCATATGGTGATCGGCCACTCGCGATCATCGTCGGCGGCTTCGATCGTGGTCTCGACTATTCGCCTCTGGCAAAGGCCTGTGCCTCCCGTCGGGTGTCAACGTGGGTGCTCGGTGTGCCCCAGAGCGGCGAGCGGCTGGTTCCATTGATCGAAGCGGCCGTTGCGGCCCAGAAGGCTTCACACGTGCATGTTGAACTGTTCGAAGGACCCAGCGGATTCGATGATGCCGTGGCGCGCGCTGAGCAGGTAACGCCGGACGGCGGAGTGATCCTTCTGTCGCCGGGTGCGCCGAGCTTCGGCCGCTTCATCGACTACCGCGAGCGGGGTATGCACTTTCGCGCTCTTCTCGGACTCGACGCGGTGGCCACGTGAACGCGCCGACGGCTGGCCGGGCGGAGAAAACCCGCGACGTGTCTTCCGGAGGTGCAGCGCCGTTGCGTCATGCCACGATGGCGGCGGGTATTGGCATGGTGGGGACCGGCGAACCGACATGGTTTCGCAGAATCCTGCGGGATCTGCGTCCGCATCGCCGACTCGTTCTGCTTGCCATGGGCGGGGCCTTCCTCGGCGCGCTGACCTCCGTCCTCGTGCCGGTGATTGTGCGCGACGTCGTGGACCGGGCGCTTGATCGCGGCTCCGCTCATGTGACAGCTGGTGTCGCTGCGCTGATCGGTCTTGCCGTGCTTCGGGGAATCGCCACATGGATGCGTCGATGGTTCGGTGGGCGGGTGGCGATCGAAGCCGAGACCGACCTCCGACGAAGGCTCCACCAGCACCTCCAGCAGCTTGATCCGGTCACCCACGGTGCGCTCTCGCAGGGTCAGGTCGTCAGCCGGGCGAACGCCGACGTGACCATGATCAATCAGTTGATCGCGACGATTCCTCTCGTGAGCGCCAGCGTCGTACAACTCGTCATTTCGGTTGTTGTGATGCTCACCCTGTCGCCGTTGCTCACGCTGGTCGTGTTGTCGATGCTTCCGGCGCTGTGGCTGGCCGGCGGGCGGCTGCGCAAGTGGGTGTATCCGTCGAGCCTGGACGCTCAGTCCAAGCAGGGTGATCTCGCGAACATCGCTGACGAGTCGATCGTCGGAGTGCGGGTGGTGAAAGGTTTCGGGCAGGAGCAGGCGCAGCTCGCCCGACTCGAGGCGTCGGCCCGCAACCTGTATGCGAGCCGTGTCCGCAACGTGCGGCTCAACGCGAAGTGGGCGCCGCTGCTCGCCGCGGTCCCGTCGCTGGCATCGGTGGCGCTGCTGCTCCTCGGCGGCACGCTCGTTCGGCGATCGACCGTGAGCATCGGCACGTTCATTGCGTTCGCCACCTACCTCGGGCAGCTGATCGCCCCGATCCGTTTCTCGGCCATGGTCTTTGCCTTGTCGCAGATGGCGCGTGCCGGCGCCGATCGCGTTTACGAGCTCCTCGACCTGCAGACCGCAGTGGTCCAGCGCAACGATGCCATGGCCATGCCCGACGGACCTGGCGTGGTCGAGCTTCGCGACGTCGCCTTTGCGTTCGTCCGCAACGAACCGGTGTTGCAGGGCCTGAACCTCCGAGTGGCTGCGGGTGAAGCGATCGGCATCGTTGGGGCAAGCGGGTCAGGGAAGTCCACGGTGACCCTGTTGCTTTCGCGCCTCGTCGATGCCGGCTCGGGCAGTGTCACGATCGACGGATACGACGTGAAGGACGTGACGCTGAACTCGCTGCGTCGACGCGTCGGGGTCGTCCACGACGATGCGTTCCTCTTCTCCGCCAGCGTTCGAGCCAACGTTGCGTTCGGCCGACCGGATGCGTCGGACGACGAAGTCCGGCTCGCTCTTCGCCAAGCCGAGGCACTCGAGTTCGTCGAAGCCCTCCCTAATGTGATCGACACCGTCGTTGGCGAGCAGGGCCTCACGCTCTCGGGTGGTCAACGACAGCGCCTCAGCCTTGCCCGGGCGCTCCTCACCGACCCACGGGTGCTCGTCCTCGATGACGCGACCTCGGCGCTCGACGTGCGGACCGAAGCGGAAATCCAGGAGACCCTGCGCAAGGTCATGCATGGCCGAACCACGATCGTGATCGCTCACCGACGCTCAACGCTGTCGCTCGTCGATCGGGTGATACTCCTCGACCGCGGACAGGTCATCGACTCCGGAACAGACGCCGAGTTGCTCCGACGCAGCCAACCGTACCGAGTGCTCATGACCGGCGATCTTGACGGGCCTTCCGATGGGTCCGTCGTCGCGATGCCCGCACCGCTGGTGGCGGCGCCGTCGGTCAAACCCGCTTCCACCGCTTCCACCGCTTCTACTGCTTCTGCCGCCTCGCCCGCCGCCGGGCCGCCGAGCTCCATCCGAGCCGGACAGCCGTTGGAGATGCGTGGCGGTGGGTCTGGGGGGGCCGGTGGCGGGCCGCCGGGTGGCGGGATGATGGGCGGTGGGTTCACGATTGTGCCGACGGAGTTGACCCTCGCCCGCCTCGCCGCACTTCCACCGGCGAATGATCGCCCGCCCGAAGACGCGGCAACGGCCCTCGACAGAGCGCTTCGCGATACGTCCGTGCCGAAGTGGTCAGCGCTGCTGCGACCGCACCGCCGGCTGCTCGGTGCCGGGCTCGGGCTGGTCGTGATCGAAGCGATGACCACGGTCATCGGGCCGGGTCTGATCGGTCGCGGGATCGACACGGTCACCCGGCGAGACCCCGGAGGCTGGTCCCTCGGAGCGACGGTGGCGACGTTTCTCGCGGCCACGCTCGTCGGCGTGTTCGCCAGTCGAGGCTCAGCCCTGCTCATCGGTGTGGTCGGTGAACGCCTGCTCTACGGGCTGCGGCTACGTGTTGGTGCGCATCTCCAACGGCTCGGCCTCGACTTCTACGAACGCGAGCTGACGGGACGAATACTCACTCGTGTCACGGGCGACGTCGATGCTCTCGCGAACGTGGTCCAGCAGGGTGTCGTGGCGCTGCTCCTCAACGTGCTGCTGGTCGTTGGTGTGGCCGGATTCCTGCTGTTCACCAACCTGACGCTCGGTCTTGTCGCTCTCGCGACCTTTCCCGTGCTGGTCGTCGCCACACTGTGGTTCCGCCGGGTGTCCTCCGTGGCGTACCTGTCGGTGCGCGACCGCGTCTCTGGGGTCAACGCCAATCTGGCGGAGTCGTTCGCCGGTGCCAAGGTCACGCAGGCGTTCGGACGCGAGCGTCGTTCGGTGCAGGAGTTCGGAGCGATCGTTGACGACTACCGTTCGTCTCGCCTCGATGCCCAACGAGCCGCTTCGGCGTACTTCCCGGTCGTCGACGCGTTGAGTGTCATTGCGAGCGCTCTCGTACTCTGGCGTGGCGTCGGTCTGGTGCGCGACGGCTCGGTCACCGCCGGACAACTTGCCGCGTACCTGTTGCTGCTGTCGCAGCTCTTCGCTCCGATCCAACAGCTCACGACGGTGATCGACACCTGGCAGCAGGCCGGGGCTGCGATGTCGAAGCTTCGAGACCTCTTCCGTGAGCCATCGACTGTCGAGCGTCCCCTCCCAGAACGTGCCCAGCATGTTCCGGCGTCATCCCACGGCCGCAAGCGTGGTGTTCGAATCGAACTCCGTGGCGTGCGCTTTGCCTACGCGACATCACCGCGCGAAGCCCTGAAGGGTGTCGACCTGTCGATCAACGCCGGCGAGAGCGTGGCAATTGTCGGGCCGACCGGCGCGGGCAAATCGACGATCGTCAAGCTCCTGCCGCGGTTCTATGACCCGACGGTCGGTCAGATTCTCGTCGAGGGAATTGATCTGCGCACTTGTGACTTGGATGAATGGCGCTCGATGCTCGGCTACGTGCCGCAGGAACCAATGCTGTTCGGGGCCACCATCGCCGACAACATCCGCTTCGGGCGACCGTCGGCCTCCATGGAGGACGTTGAGTATGCCGCTCGGCTCGTCGGCGCCCACGCGTTCATCGAGGAGTTCCCGGATGGCTACTCGACCTATGTGCAGGCACGAGGGAAGTCCCTCGCCGCCGGTCAGCGTCAGCTGATCGCCCTTGCTCGTGCTGCGCTGGTCAAGCCGCGCCTCCTCCTTCTCGACGAGGCCACGGCCACCCTTGACCTTTCGACCGAAGCGGTAGTGCAAGCAGCGTTGAGCGTTCTCGCGGAAGGGGCGACCACCGTCGTCGTCGCGCATCGTCTCGACACGGCCCGCCGCGCTGACCGTGTGGTCGTCATCGACGACGGTCGGATCGTCGAACAGGGTTCCCACGATGAGCTCATCGCCCTCGACGGGCCCTACGCCCGCATGTGGGAGTTGGCTGCGTCGGGGGGCGAAGCACGATCCTGACGGCCACAGAACGGCTCGGGTTCAAGTTCGGATCGGGGCAAAAAGGGCAGATGGAACCCCGGAAGGGTCATTCTGGGGGGACTTGCGTCGGCTCTATCCTTCCGTGGCCCATCGGTTGGTAACGTGGGTTCTTCTCATGGAGACATCCACCGTGGCCACTGCCGCACCACCCGTCACCCGCGTCGAGCGGACGTTCGGGTTCATCGACATATCCGGGTTCACGGCCTTCACCGATACCTTCGGCGACGCGGCTGCGGTGGCGAGGCTTGCCGAGTTCCGTGCGGTTGTGCGCGAGATCTCCTCGCACCATGGCGTGCGCATCGACAAGTGGCTGGGTGACGGTGCCATGTTCGTTTGTGTCGACACCGGCCCGTTGCTGGCCTCGGTGCTCGACATTGCCGAACGGCTCGTGGCGATCGGCTTCCCGCTCCGCCTTCGGTCCGGGATCGCCGGCGGGATGGTCATCCTGTTCGAGGGCGACGACTACATCGGCACGCCCGTCAACCTTGCGAGCCGCCTCTGCAACGATGCCGATCCGGGCCAGACGCTGGTGACAGCCGAGCTGGCGGACTACGCCCCGGCCGACGCCGACATCACGCCGATGGGGGCGGTCGATGTGCGCGGATTGGCCGCAGCGGTGCCGATTGTGTGCTTATCCGGTTGCCCGGACCCCGAAACCGTTTCTTGACGCTCCTCGTGTCCGCTATGCGTTGAGCGCGGCCGTCAACTCGTCGGCTTGACGGGCGAGGCGGCGATGCACTTCGTGGCGCTCGAGGTGCTGGTCCATGGTCTTCTTGCCTTTGGCGAACTCGGCGCCCGGACCCGTGGTGAAGAAGGCCGCGACTTCGGTCGCCGCTGGCTCGGCAGTGAGCACGCTGATGTTCTCCAGCATTCGCGGGAGGGAGACTTCGGGAATCCGTTCCCTGATGGCGTCCCAATGGTCGCGGATGAAGTTCCACGTCTGGACGCCGGTTGCACGGGAGCCGAGCATGCGCAGAATTGCGAACGGAGCGTCCTGCGAGCGAACGGCGTCGCTGAGGCAGGCATCGAGGCTCCGGGCGATCAGCGATGGCTCCGTGAACGAACCGAGGGCATGAAGGAGGCGGAGGTCGGTCTGGGGGGAGGAGACCGAGGACCGGGCAGCTTCGATCCTGTTGTACCTCGCGGCGTCGCCGTTGACCGCCGCCACGGTGAGGAGGGCCGGAGCGAGATCGGGGTCGATCGAGACGTCTTCGGCGAGGATTCGGTCGAACGCCGCCGAGGCGCGATCGCCGACCGAGGGGTCGCGGCCGAGCGTTCCCAGCGATTCCGTCAGCGAACCACGCAGCGCCGACATCAACGGGCTCTCACCGGCGCCTCGGTTCGTTCCGAGTTCTTCGACGATCGGCCCAAGGAGCGAGCGCACCAGCGCCTGCAGCTTCGGTCGATCAGCCTCGAGGGCGATGGCGTCGAGCCGACGGAGTCCGGCGAGTGCTGTCGACCAGACGTTGGGGTCGCGCTCACCTGGCATGGCCCGCACGAGCGCGAGGAAGGATGCAATCGGAGACGCGCCGGCCAGCACGGCGGACCAGACATCGGCGGTGACGTCGTAACGCTCGACGGGGGCGAGCCGGTCGAACGACGACGCAATCGTTGCTGCGAGTGCGTCGACATAACGGACCCGGTAAAAGCCGTGACCGCCGGCATTCACCACCACCCCGGTCGAACCGCTCGGGAGATCCACACTCAGTGGTGCCCCACCAAGGAGGACGCCGCCAGTCGTACCGGCGGAGGGTCCGCCGAGCGATCGGAACAGCACGGGCACGTCCCAGGTCTTCGCCTCGCTCTCCTTGGCCAGATAGGTGAACGGCGCCTGTGACAGGGTCACCGAGAACGCAGTGGATCCCGATTCCGCCGCCGTGACCGAGACAAGCGGGAAGCCCCCTTGGAGGATCCAGCCGTCCATGAGCTTGCGGACGGGCGCACCGGTCGATTCTTCGATGGCGTCCCAGAGATCCGTGGTTTCCGCGTTCGCGAACGCGTGTGATTCGAGGTAGTGCTTCACGCCAAGGCGGAACGGCTCCTCGCCCAGGTATTGCTCCAGCATCCGGACCACGGCTGCACCCTTTTCGTAGGTGAGAACATCGAACATGGCGTTGGCGTCCGACGGGGAGATGACGGGGAACTCGATCGGTCTGGTGCTGTGGAGCGCGTCGACCTGCTGGGCCATGGATCGGTAGAGGGCGAACGACGTCCACCGCTCCCACTCGGGTTTGAATTTCGCGACGCACGACACCTCGGCGAACGTGGCGAATGCTTCGTTGAGCCACAAGCCGTTCCACCACTGCATCGTGACGAGATCGCCGAACCACATGTGGGCGATCTCATGGGCGACGACGTCGGCGATGCGTTCGAGCTCGGGCTTCGATGCCCGGGCCTCGTCGACGAGCAGGAGCGCCTCACGGAAGGTGACGGCTCCGAGGTTCTCCATGGCACCGAATGCAAAGTCAGGTGTGGCGATCAGGTCGAGCTTGGTGCCGGGGTAGTCGATGCCGTACCAATCGGTAAAGTACGTCAGGGCGAAGGCACCGATCTCGAGGGCGAAAGCAGCCTGGCCGGTGCGCCCGGGACGGGCGATGACCCGTAGGGGGATTCCCCGCACGTCGACTGCCGGGGTCGCCTCAAGTTCACCGACGACGAAGCACACGAGGTAGCTCGACATGACCGGCGTGTCGGCGAAACGCACCGATTGCTTCCCTGACGCGAGCGTCGCTCTGGACAGCTCGTGCATGTTCGACACCGCCATCAGGCCGGCCTCGACGACGAGCGTGATGGCGAACACGGCTTTGGCATCGGGCTCGTCCCAGCAGGGAAAGGCCCTCCGTGCATCGGTGGCTTCCATCTGCGTCGTTGCGATCACCTTGGTGGTGCCGTCGTCGGCCTGGTAGGTGCTGGCATAGAACCCGACCAGCTTGTCGTTGAGCGCGCCATGAAACTGGACGTGAAGTGTGGAGCGCCCGACGGGAACCGTTCGTTCACATACGAACGTCACCCGTTCGCTCGAATCGTCGAGGGTTGCCGTGGCCGTGTTGCGGGTTCCGTCGTCGGACACCACCCACGCCTTGGTGATCTCGAGTTCTTTGGCGTTGCAGACCAGTTCTGCAGTGGGAGCAGCGACGTCCAGGGTGATGGCAACGTCGCCGAGGAAGTCGCGGCGATCGAGATCCGGCGCAATGGTGAGGTCGTAGCGGACCGGCCGCGCCGTCCGGGGCAGGCGGTACGGATTGACAACCGGATCGACGGTGGCAGGGCGACACATGACACCGAGTCTTGCCGCTCGTCCCGATTCTTATGTAGCTCACAACGAATGGGTGATTCGGGATAGGAGGTCGTTGCGCCTCGGTCTTCCTGGAATTGGGGCGAACGGACCAATTCGCTCGCGCCGCCAACCACTAGCGTCTTGTTACCGTGAGTGTTCCTGCCGCCGATGCTGTCCAACTGGTCACGATCGGACACGCAATCGTCGACGTCCTTGCCCATGCCGATGACCGGTTCCTCGCCGAGCACGTACTGTCCATGGGCTTGATGGAGTTGGTCGAAGAAAACGGGGCCGTGCCGATCTACTCGGGGTTGGCGGGGGCGACGGTAGACACCGGCGGGGTTATCGTGGTACTATCGGGTGGATCTGCTGCG
>JANOHI010000053.1:0-3780 GCA_031406385.1 Acidimicrobiia bacterium | reverse complement strand
CCCTAACGCGCACTCGGGCGTGTTTCTCCCCCATGGTGCGCGCCGCTGTGACGAACTCACGCTGGGAGTATTGGTTCGTGCTGGCACGGACAACTCGGAACTTCGAAGGTGTGGAGAGCACCGCGAGTGCAAGCGATACCTTCATCACGCTTGACTGCAGGCCCTGTTCGATCCCGAAGTCGGCACTGCCAGCGCTGGCACTGAGCACCGAGATCAGCAGGATGATGAACAGCAACGGCGGAAGGCTGAGCAGAGCGGTGGTGAAGAACGACAACACAGCGTCGACCCTGCCCCGGAAGTAACCAGCGGCCATGCCGAGTGCCCCGCCGATCACGAAGCCGATCAGCACCGTGGTGAATGCGATGATGAGCGAGTTCTTTGCCCCCGTCGTGAGTTCCCAGAGCGTGTCGTTGCCGGCACCATCCACACCGAGGGGATGGTTCCACGAGAACGTCTTCGTCCAGTTACCGGACGCAACTTCGCCACCGGCGAGAAAGTCGACTTCCTTTTTCCAGTCGATGAGGGTGACGAAGATCGTACTTACGACAACTCCCAGAAGCCAGGTTGTCGCCACCCAAAACGGCATCCCGAACGGCCGCTTCACCTTCTTCGGCACAACCCGATCGAGGGCAGTCGCTACCGGGGGAGCTTGCATCGTCGAAGTGACGGAACTCATGCCACTGACCTTGCGAAACGGACTCGGGGGTCGATCACGGCGTAGAGCAGATCAACCAGGGTGGCGAGGAGAACGAAGATGAAGGTGATCACGGCAACGCCGCCGAGGATCATGGGATAGTCCTTGGTGAAGACCGACCGGGCGATGGTGCTGCCGACGCCGTTGAGTCCGAAGAGCGACTCGACGATGAGCGCGTTGCCGAGCAGGGTGCCGAGGCTCACGCCGGCCACTGTGAGCAGGGTGAAGCTGGACGGGCGGAAGGCGTGGCGGAACAGGATGTACCTGTCGCTCAGTCCCTTGGCCTTGGCCATGAGCACGTAGTCGTCCTGCAGGGTGGAGGCCATGTCGGTGCGCAGGATGCGGGTATAGGTGGCGATCTGGCCGATGGCGATGGTCAACGCCGGAAGGAAGAGTGAGCGAATGCTCTGGAGGGGGTTCTCCGACAAGGGGACGAATCCACCCGCCGGAAACCAGTAGACCGAACCGGTCTTGAGGCGGAGCGCGATCGTGAAGATGAGCAGGATACCGATAATGAAACCGGGAGTCGCGAGCGTGCCGAAACTAAAGATGCTGATGAGTCGATCCAGGCGAGTACCGGCTCGGTACGCCGAAATCATGCCGAGCGGAATGGAGATCAGCAGCGACATCACGATCCCCATGATGACCAACTGGATCGACACCGGCATGGCCCGCTTGAGAGCGGAGTTGACCTTCTCGTCGGTGTAGTACGAGTTGCCCAGGTCACCGCGGACCGTCTTCCCCAGCCAGGTCACATACCTGACCGGGAAGGGCTTGTCGAGACCGAGATCCTTGCGGATGGCTTCACCACGTTCCTCCGTGTAGTCCATTCCCAGGATCACCTTCGCCGGATCGCCCTTGATGAGCGACAGCATGGAGAAGGTCACCAGGGTGACGACAAGGAGGAGCGGAATCGTCAGCAGGAGACGACGGGTGAGGTAGTTCACGATCTCGACAGCCCTTCGCTGATCAGCAGTACCTGGCTACTTGCCGGTCAGAGTAAGGAGGAAGTTGTAGCCAGCGAGGTTCTGCATCGCCCGGCTACCGTCCGGCAGCTTGTTGTCGCCGAATCCCGTGCAGGTGTTGCAAGCGCCAACCATGTATTTCGACGGCCAGTTCCAAATCGCGTAGACCTGGTCGGCGAACGTTGTGTTGATGATCTCGGCAGCGCGCTTGCGGACCACGGGATCGGAACTGGCCCGGATCTGGTCGAGAGCCGCATCGATGTTCCCGTCCCTGACTCGCCCGAAGTTGAGGGCGATGCCCGGAGCGGGAGTGGCCGTCTCGGTCGCCCACCACAGGCGCTCGCCATCGGGGTCGACAGCGCCATGGTTACGCCAGGTCTGCCACTGGAACGCCCCGGTCAGCGCAGCCGGGATGTAGCTCTGCTGGGGGATCTCGACGGTCCTGATCGTGAAACCAGCCCGCTCGACCATCTGCTTCTTGATGTTGCGGGTCTCGATGGCGTCGGGAAGGGTCGTGGTCGCCATAGTGAACGATACGTTCGCCGGGTTGGCGGCCTTGCACTTTTCGAAGCTCGCTTTGGCGGCGTCGACGTTGAACTTCGGGTAGCCGGGGTCCTCGAGGTAACCAAGCGTTCCCTTGGCAAAGGGGCCCTTGGCCACGTCGAAGCCGGGGGCGCGGAGCTTGACGAGCGTGTCCATGTCGAGCGCCTGGGCGGCGGCGCGGCGGCAGTCAACGTTGTTGAACGGCGGGATCCCGTTGTTCAACAGGTCATAGTTGACGGCGGTAGCGCCTTCGTTCAGGAAGAGCTTGATCTTCTTGTCCTTTTCCGCCTTGAGAAGTTGCTCATAGAACACGGCGGTCGGGGTCTGGTAGTAGTCGATCTGGCCACTCAGGAGCTGAGCGAGGCGGGCGTCGTCGGAGAGGATCACGCGGAACTCGACCTCATCAGCCTTGGGGAAACCCTTCTGCCAGTAGTCGGGGTTCTTCGTGGCGACGAACTTCACGTTCGGCACCCACTCCTTGAACTTGAACGGTCCGGTGCCGATGGGCGCCCGTTCCTCCTTCGCCTTGATCTGTGCGGGAGCAACGATCGAAGCACCAATGCCGGCAAAGGTGAAGGGCAGTGCGACCCACGGCTTCTTCGCGGTGCACGAGACGACGAATTCGCTCTCCACCGTGCACACGCCCAGGTTCAAGTACTGGTTGGCCGCGACCCCAGTGCGAATCGACTGAATATTCGTGGCCACGGCTTCGGCGTCGAGCGGTTCACCGTTGTGGAACTTGATTCCTTTGCGAACGGTCATCGTCCACGTGGTGTAGGAGCCGTTCGGAACCATCGACTCGAGAAGAAACGGCTTCCAGTCACCTTTGTCGTCGATGGCGGTGAGACGTTCGGCCACCGCGGTCATGACCTGGGAGCCTTCCGCCGCGAAGTTCGCGGTATTGGGCAGCCAGGTGTTGGTCTCGGCACCGATGCCCCAGACCATCTTGCCGCCGCTCTTGCCGCCCGCCGCGGGTGCGGCGACGGCCGGGGCCTGCGTGGCGACCGGAGCAGTCGTCGGCTTTGTGGTGGCCTTCGCCGTGGTCTTGGCCTTGGCCTTCTTCTTGGTGGTCTTCGTCGCGGCGCCAGCGGCTGGCGCGAGAACGGCAGCGGCAAGGCCGACTGCGAGGAATGCGGCGAGCCGCTTGCGATAAATCATTCGTTTCCCCCTCGGGAATCGGGACGTATGGGACAGCTTCGATCGGTGACGCAATGCAGCCACGGTGTGACCACCGACACCTCTCTGCTCTGCACCGTAGTGGTGCTTGGCACGTGACGTCAATCACAGAACTGCAGTTCCGACGACTAAACCCGGATAACGGTCGGCAGGGACCGGTGAAGCGCCCGCGTAGTCCTTCGCACGGTGGCCTCGCGGCCCGACGAACCGACGCGTGTGGTCGAGGACGTTGCCTCCGTGCGGGTGCGACGATCAGATGCCGCTCTGCTTGACCTCGAGTCGCTCCCTGAACTTGTCACCGATGAAGTTCAGCGAAAGCACCGTGAGGAAGAGAAACGCCGCGGGCACGAACGTGGTGTTGGGTGCGGCTTTCAGCTTGCTCAGTCCGGCACCGATCTGCAG
>JANOHI010000041.1:0-19183 GCA_031406385.1 Acidimicrobiia bacterium | reverse complement strand
TCGATTCTTCTGACAGTGCACGAAGCACAAGGAATCAGAGCATTTCGACGTGAGAGGAACTTTTGCGAAGATGCACTAGCTGAGTTCGATGACCTGATCGGCGAGGTCGAGGAGACGATGATCGTGTGTAGCAACCACGACCGTGTGGCCGCGCCCGACCACGTCGCGCAGCAGCGACCGAACGACGTCGACCTGGGTTCCGTCGAGCGACGCCGTCGGCTCATCGGCGAGGACCAGTGGCGGGTCGTTCGCCAACGCACGGGCAATCGCCACCCGCTGCTGCTGGCCACCCGACAGCTGGGAGGGCTTGGCGCCGAGACGCTCGCCCAGACCGACCGTCCGGAGCAGTTCGCCGGCGCGTGCCCGTGCGACCCGCGAGCCGATCCCCGTCGCCCGGATCGGAACCATCACGTTCTCGGTCGCACTCAGCGATGGAACGAGGTTGAACGCCTGGAACACGATCCCGACACGCCGGCGCCGGTACTCGTCGAGTTGCGGGCGAGTCATCGACGTGAGCTGATCGTCCCCGACCGAGATCGTGCCTGACAACGGTCGGAGGATACCGGCAAGGGCCGAGAGCAGTGAGGTCTTGCCGCATCCCGAGGGGCCGAGGAGCAGGGTCATCGAACCCGACTCGATTTCCACCGACAACGACTGGATCGGCGACACGGTGTCCGCTGCGGTCGTGTATGCAATCGTAAGTTCGCGTAGTATAATGGCCGGAGCAATCACGGCGCCGCCCCGAACGCCAACGCCGGATCGATGCGGGCGACGCGTCGTAATCCACCAAGGCTGGCAAGAACGGCAACGCTGAGCGCGATCACTGGCAGCATCGCTGTCCACATCGGCGTGATGGCAACTGGCATCGCAAAGAACGGTGCCAGTGCGTAGCCCGCACCGATGGCGAGGATCGACGCGACCCCCGCTATCACGCACGCCTGGAGGAGAACTCCTGCGGCGATTCCCCGGGTGGTAACACCGGTGGCCTTGAACACGGCCATGTCACGGCTGCGTTCGAGCACAGACAGGAAGACCACCGAACCGACGATCACGGCGGCAACGATCCAGAGCAGCACCATGATGAGCACGAGCGACTGCTGGGCGTTCGCCAGGGGGCGAAGGAGATCCTGCTTCGCCGTGGACCGGCTTACTCGGGTGAGCCCGGCCGGGGGCGGCGAGCTTGGAACTCCGTTCTCGACGAAGCCCTTCGTCACGTCCGCTCCCCCGGCGAGCAGCTCCTGAGCATCGCTCATCGGAATGAACACGACCGGTTGCCCTCCGTAGAGGGTCGTGTCTTGTGTGAGCCCGACCACCATGAACGTCTTGTCGGCAAGCGTGAGACTCGAACCGAGCTTTGCCCCCAGGGATCGGTCGGCTACAACTTCGCCCGGCGCGGCGATCGCTCGACCGTCGGTGATCGACCCGGCCGCCGGCCACCCGACGGGGATGCCGATCAGCGCGGACTGGACGAGGCCGCGACCGCTTGAGCGGATCGGCGAATTCCAGAACGCAAATGGTCGGGCACCCGGCGCCGCGCTCGTCGGCACGACCGATGCGGTAGTGAACACCCCGAGCTCACCGTTGCGCATCAGGAACGACTCGCCCCCGATCGCGTCGAGCACACGCGTTGCCTCCCGGTCGAACGCCGACGCAACGCCCGACATGACGAGACTCACGGCAAACGACAATGCGACAGCCAAGACGGCGGCGACCACGCGCCGCCGTCTCCATTGCAGGTCCCGCAGGGCCGCCGTGAGCATGAACCCGTCAGTTCACTCTCACGAAGGCACGGACACGATCTAGGCCCCGCACGCCTCGAGTGCTCGACGGGTCAATACGCGTGCGAGGTGTTGACGGTACTCAACGGAAGCGTTGAGATCCGACGGCGGCTCAGTGCCGTCGGCGGCCGACGCCGCCGCATCAGCGGCGGAGGCACCGCTGTTCACGGCCGCCTCGACCGAGCCGGCCTTCACCGGCGACGAGCCCATGTTGACCAGGCCGACGCCGCAGGCGCCGTTCAGCTTCCATGCGGCGACCCCGACGATCGCCCAGTCCTGGGCCCGACGGTTGAACTTTTGGTAGTTGGCCTTGGCCCCAGTGATCTTCGGTACCCGGATCTCCGTGAGCAGTTCATCGGCCGCCAGGGCGGTCGTGAGAAAACCCTGGAAAAAGTCGGCAGCGGCAATCGTGCGCTCACCCTTGGGTCCCCGCGCGACCAGCATCGCGTTCAAGGCCACCATCGCTCCGGGGAGATCGGACGCCGGGTCGGCGTGGGCGACCGATCCTCCGATGGTGCCACGGTGGCGAACCTGGGGGTCCCCAACTTCGCGGGCAACGAGAGGGAGGAGAGCCACGTGCTCGGCGAGCACCGCAGAGGTCTCGACGGCGCGGTGACGGGTCATCGCGCCGATCGCGATGTGATCACCGGCGTCGCGGATGAACGCCAGGTCCTTGACGCGACCGACGTCGATGAGCACCGACGGCGAGGCAAGGCGCAGCTTGAGCAATGGCACCAGCGAGTGCCCGCCGGCGAGGATCTTGGCGTCCTCACCGTGCTCGACGAGAGCGGCGACGGCGGCATCGGCCGAGTCGACTCGGACGTAGTCAAAAGCGGCGGGGATCATCGGGAACTCCTGGGTAGCGGTTCGGTGGTGAGACGGATGGCAGGGCGGCAGTTCATTGGGCAATCGTCGCGAGAGTGGTCTTCCAGCCGGTGGAGGGCAGGGAGTGCCCGCCTCAGGCGTTCGACGACTCGGCGACGGCCAGGACGGCCTTGACGATGTTGTGGTACCCGGTGCAGCGGCACAGGTTGCCTTCGAGCCCGATCCGCACGTCGTGCTCGGTCGGGTTCGGATTCTCGTCGAGGAGCGAGATGGCGGCCATGACCATCCCGGGGGTGCAGTAGCCGCACTGCAATCCGTGGTTCTCGCGAAACGACTCCTGCATCGGGTGCATGACCCCGTCCTTGGCCAATCCCTCGATGGTGCCGATCACGCCGCCATCGGCTTGCACGGCAAGGATCGTGCAGGACTTGGCCGCTTCGCCATCGAGATGGATCGTGCATGCGCCGCATGACGAGGTGTCGCAGCCGACGTTGGTGCCGGTGAGCCCGCAGTTCTCCCGGATGAAGTGGACAAGCAACGTCCGAGGCTCGACGTCGTGGCTCTGCTGCTGGCCGTTGACGGTCATGGAAACGTTCACGTGGGAACCCCTGGGTGTTAGGCGACGAAGACAGCGTTCGTTCTAGCACCGGCAGTGGGAGTAGCGCCCACCGTCGGAGGATTCCGCGGATCAGGAGGCGCTGCTGCCGTGGGTTTGCGGCCCCGCAGGACTCAGACGAGGTTGACCAAGCGGGCGAGATCGCGCAGGGTCTGCCAGAAGGAGGAGTCCTGACGCTCGACGAGGAGGTTGGGAACCCGGTCAAGGGTCGCCCCCGAGGAGGTCGTCAGGCTGCGGCCACCGTCGCCGAGCCCGGGGATGACCAGCAGCTTCTGCCCCGGCGGGACCATGGCGTATTGCTCTCGTGCGACGCGCTTGATCTCGTCATCGGTCCGCAGCAGTCGGATCCGTTCGCGGAGGTCCCGGTTCTTCTCGGTGAGCAGGGTGAGGCGCGCGGTGGAACTGCTGATCTCCGTGCGCTGGGTCGCGGCCGCTCGCACCGGAAGAACACCGAGGACGACCAGCAGCAGAAAAAGTGCGGGAAGGACAAGAACTCCCACAAGGATGCGGGCGGCACGGGGGGAAGGCAGCGCAGACATTCGGACGCCTCGGCTCAGACGCTGCGCATCGCGCCGCGAGGAGCCAGGGCGTCACGCCCCCAGAATCGGGCAGCCTCGCCGAGTTGCTCTTCGATGCGGAGCAACTGGTTGTATTTCGCCACGCGATCCGACCGGGCCGGTGCACCGGTCTTGATCTGGCCGCAGTTCGTGGCGACGGCGAGGTCGGCAATCGTCGAGTCCTCGGTCTCTCCCGACCGGTGAGACATCACGGCCGAGTAGGCGTTGCGCGTCGCCAAAGAAACCGCGTCGAGCGTTTCGGTGAGCGAACCGATCTGGTTGACCTTCACCAAGATGGAGTTTGCAACCTTGCGATCGATGCCCATTTGCAGGCGTTCGGAATTCGTGACGAAGAGATCGTCGCCGACGAGCTGGACCCGTCCCGAAAGCGCACGGGTGAGCGCCGTCCAACCGTCCCAGTCGTCCTCGGCCATGCCATCTTCGATCGAGACGATCGGATACATGCCAGCAAGCTCCGCCCAGTAGGCGACCATCTCGTCGGAGGTGAGCGAACGTCCTTCGCCGGCGAGGTGGTACTTCCCGTCCCGGAACAATTCGCTCATCGCGGGATCCAGAGCAATGGCAATCTGCTCCCCGGGAACAAAACCAGCCTTTTCGATCGCCTCGATCAGGATCTTGATGGCGTCTTCGTTGCTGGCGAGATTCGGAGCAAAGCCGCCTTCGTCTCCGACAGCGGTAGACAGCCCACGATCGTGGAGCAGCTTCTTGAGCGTGTGGTACGTCTCGACGCCCCAGCGCAGTGCCTCGGAGAAGCTCGCTGCGCCGACGGGCATGACCATGAACTCCTGCATGTCGATGGTGTTGTCGGCGTGGACCCCACCGTTGACCACGTTGAGCATCGGAACGGGCAGCACGTGTGCGTTGGGCCCACCGATCGCCCGGTACAGAGGGAGGTCGATCTCGTCGGCCGCCGCCTTGGCCACGGCGAGCGAGGCCCCGAGGATGGCGTTGGCGCCGAGGCGGGCCTTGTTGTGCGTGCCATCGAGTTCGATCATTGCAGCATCGATGATGCGCTGATCGAGTCCGTCGTGGCCGATCAGCAGACCTGCGATCTCGCCGTTGACCGCAGCTGTGGCCTTGAGCACCCCCTTCCCGAGGTAGGCGCTCCCACCATCGCGGAGTTCGACCGCTTCGTGTTCACCGGTCGACGCACCGGACGGAACGATGGCGCGTCCCCGCGCACCGGACTCGAGGACGACCTCGACTTCGACGGTCGGGTTACCTCGGCTGTCGAGAACTTGACGGCCGACAACTGTTTCGATCCTGCTCATGGAGATGACCCTCGGGGAAGTGAACGAAAAGGGCGGGTACGGCCACGGCAGGACGTTTGGCGAAACGTCGACCCCGGCCAAGGTGGGAACACCGTAGGTGGTTAAGCGTAATCGAGCGCGGATAGGTCGAATCGTCGAAAGAGCTCGTTACACATGCCGGATTTCCGAACGCAACGGTCGAACGCTCATTCGACTATCACGCCAATCAGCCGAACGTATATTCGATGGAATTCGTTCGGGCCGGCTCAGCGGTCGGGAAGAAAGGTGGGTGGGTCCGCTCGTTCCGCCGCCTTGATTGCCTGCCAGTTCCGGCGGACGTCCGCGGCGGTCTCGACTCGCCACTGCTCGGCCGAACTGCCCTGGGGCGTGAAGACGTGGGGGTGGCGGCGGACCAGTTTCGCGGAGAGCCCGTCGAGAACATCGGTAAGGGTGAACCAGCCCCGCTCGGCGGCGAGACAGGCGTGAAACACCACCTGGAACACGAGATCACCAAGCTCGTCAGCCACATGATCGATCGCCGCATCCGAGGAGTCATCGAGATCCCCGTCACCGCTCAGGAGCAAGGCCTGCAACGCTTCGACGAACTCGGCCGCTTCCTCCGTCGCATAGGGGGCGAGCGAGAGGTGCGTCTGCTCCCGATCCCAGGGACACTCCGCTCGCAGGGAGCGCATGATGCCCTCGAGCGAAACGATCGAAGCGGCGAGCGGCGAGCGGAGCCGGGGGATCCACAACGAGGTGAGGTGATCAGCGGGGATCCGATCAAGGTCGTCCCAGCCGATCTCACGGATCGACTCGTCGGGCAGGCCGAGACGCGCCAGCACGGTGACCGTCGGCGGAGCGTCGTTCTCGAAGGCCAGTTTGATCGACGAAAGAATCTCTGCGGAGTGACACTGGGTCACCAGGAACGGGCCATGATCGCCGGCAATATCCACCGCGAAACGGTGACCGTCGACGATGCGGGGCCGCTCCGTCAGAGGGTCCACGCCGAGGCGAACCCACGTGAGATCAATAAACGACAGCGCGGCAAGCACGTCGATGTCGACTCGCTCGTCGGTCCGCAACATCTCGACGGTGCGCTCAGCTACGGCCGGCGACCCTGGCACGGCGTAGAGCACATCGCCGAACTCGTGTGCGGCGGCGACGAGTCGTTCAACGATCTCGTCGTAGACATCGGCGAACGCCAACGCGTCCTCGTAGATAGCGTCAAAGGAGATCGCGCCGTGCACTGCCGATGCCGACGGATGACGGCTCGTGCGGAGGTAGCGATGGGAATGCGACGCAATTGCGGACACCGTGGCCGTGGTGAGAAGGTCAGCACCGGCGGGCCCGAGTCCGACAACGGTGATGCGCGGTCGCGTCAACGGAGAGACGCGCGCTAGCCCTGCGCGGGCACCGGGTCGACCGGGGCATCCGCAGACTGGCGAGGGGTCGCAAGAATGGCCGGGCGACCCTGCGGATCGGTACCAACGACGCCGAAGAGGGGATCGACCGAGAGGTCCTTGGCGATGCTGGCGACCTCGGCTTCCACGTCTTCGCGGGCCTTGGACAAGATGTCGTCGCCGATTGCGCTCTTCACCTGATCGAACGAGGCGACATTGCGGCTCATGACCTCAATGAGATGGAACCCGAACTGGCTCTTGACCGGCTTGCTGAGCTCGCCGATTTTCAGGGTACGCACGGCATTGGCGAACTCGGGGACGAACTGCTTGGGGTCGCCGCAGCCGAGGTCTCCGCCATTGCTACCCGAACCGGTGTCGGTGGATTCCCGCTTGGCCAGATCGGCGAAGTCCGCGCCGCCCACAATCTTGGCCCGGACCGAATCGACCTTGGCCTGGTCGGCGACCAGTATGTGACGGGTACAGGCTTCGAGGACGAAGCGTCCGGGGTTGGCTTTGTAGAACTGCTCTGGCGTGCCAAGGGTCTTTGCCTTCTTCTCGGCGAGCGCCTGCGGCAAACTGACGAGCCGGAGCTCGCGATCCTGCAACTTCTTTGAAAGCGCAGCAAAGGCTTTCGGGCCACCCATGGCCTCGGTCGCCCTGGTCCGCAACTCCTTGTTTACTGTGACCGTTTTCGCCCCGGAAGCGGCAAACACCGTATCCAGCGCAATAGAACCGACCCGCCGGTTGAGCACGGCGACGGTGTAGTCAGGCGTGAAACCCTTGCCCGTGCGGAGCTCGCTCTGCAGTCGCGTCCTGTCCTCAGCGGTCGCAGCGCTGGCCAGCAACGCCTTCTCGTAGCCCTTCAGGTCCGACTCAATGTCGTCCCGACTCACCCGGGTGTCGCCGACTCGAAGGGCGGACGGCTTCACCGTGGAACAACCTGCGGCGATCACCCCGACCAGGGCGCACGCCAGGGCGGCAACGAAGGGTCGTGGGCTACGGAAACGATGCGACATAGATGCACCAGCCTACCGGCGGACCGAGGGCACTCCGGGTTGAGGCGAACTCAAGGACGCGCCCCTAGGGGCCGATGTGTATCGACAGGCCGCCCCATGACCATGCCCACTCCCGACCGAACCCGCGCCAAGTCGCTCTCGCCGACCGACCGCGTACGCGCCGAATGCCTGAGCCTGGCTCGTCCTGCGCTCCGCCGGAGCGCGCTCGCTGTCGCCGCACTCGCTCTTGCCGCAGGCGCGGCAACGTATGGAACCGTTTCAGCGCGACTCCTCGGTCTGTGGCTGGCCATCGCCGCATGTGGAACGGTCATTGTGATGTTCGTGGCGGGATGGCGGGACAGTCTCGATACGTCCGAAGCTGTCACCACGCATCACCGAGAGATCGTCTCAGCCGCAACGATTACCGGGTTTGCCTTCGGCTCCGGGGCATGGCTGCTGTTCGATGCAACGAGCACCCAGGCGACGACCAGCGTCAGCCTGGCGATCATCGCTATGGCCGCGGCGGTTGCCATCGGGCTCCAACTCGTTCCTGGCGCCTCGATCGCCGCACTGGCGTCGGCAGTGGTGCCGGTCGCCGCTCGGTACGTCGAAATGAGGACGCGGATGTCCTTCGGTGCCGCCGGAGTGATCACCGTCTCGGCCGGGGCGCTGGTGCTCCTGATGCGGGAGGCCGCGGAAAACCAGGTCAAGCTCGTGCGCAACCGGCTCGAGAACGAGATGCTCGGACGGCGTCTGCAACGTGCCGTCGAAGTTGGGCGCGCCGCCGACGAGGAGCTCGGACGGCTGCAGAGCACGATCGAAGAGACCCAGCACCGCGACCAGATCACCGGCGCCTTCAACCGCCGCCAGCTCACGCAGCGTCTCGCCGATGCCTGGACGCAGGCCAAGAACGGCTTCGACCCCTTCTCGCTCGCCTTGATCGAAATCGACCGCTACGACGCGATCGTCGAGAGCCACGGTCCGAAGGTAGGTGACGAGCTGCTCCGCCAGGTCGCCCGGATCGTCGGGACGAACCTTCGCACCGACGATGTGCTGGCGCGTCTGTCGGGCTCGCAGTTCGCGGTGGTGCTGCAGAACACGATGATCGAAGGATCGCTCATCGCACTTGAGCGCATTCGGCGCGGACTGTCGAGCACCCCCATCGACGCCGGCGAACCGCTCATCGTGAAGGCGTCGATCGGAGTCGTCACCTTCGACCCCCAGACCCTCCCCCGCGAGATGCTCCTTCGCGTCGACGAGGCCGTGACTGCCGCACGCCGCAACGGTGGCAACAGGATCACGGTGAACGAGTCAGAGTTGCGCGACATCACCGCCATGGTTTGACGCGACCGCAATCAGCATTCGGCAAATTCACGGGCAGTCGAAGCCGACTACACCGGCGGCGTGCGCCTCGGATTGATGAGCCACCGGTTGGCTTTTTGGATGGGTTTGAACTTTCCAGCGAGCGGTACAGTCCTCGGATGAACACACTCCAACCGGAGTTTCGGACCGGTCAATGGACGTTCCTCTTAGATGGTCGAGTGGTCGAGACCTTTTACGAAGGCTCGACGACGAACACACGGTTTCATGTCGATGATCTCAGCATCGACGGCGAACCCGATGGCGCAGGGTTGAAGGTCAGATGGGGAATCTTGATCGGCGGCTGAATCACCAACGGCGGGAAAGCAAGCATCGCCGCAGCTGACCTTCACCGGAACACTCGTCGCTGACATCATCCTTTCGACGGAAGCCGCCGGTCGTCCCAACGAAGTTGTTGCGGTTCCGTTCCTTCGTCGACTGCTTGCCGAAATCGAACGCCGGGAAGGGTCGCTCCAGAGCCGTAGTAGTAGCTGTCGCCGACAGTAGCTGTCGCCGACACTACATGTCGGTGACGGTGGATGTCGGCTACGATCACCCCGTGAACTTCGTGAATCGCTCCGAGGAGCTGGCGACGTTGCGGGCCTGGTCCGGAGTGGCGGGCGGACGTCTTGCCCTTGTCTGGGGACGCCGAAGAGTGGGAAAGACCGCACTGCTTCGAGCGTTCGCTGGGGGAAATCGCGCGCTCATCCACGTCGGGGCGAGCCGACCGCTGGCCGCCGAGCTCAGTCAGTTGCAACGACAGATCGCAGCGCTGCCGGGCATTGCCGACCGCATCTCGCGACGGTCGCTACACGGCTGGGACGACTTCTTCGACGTGATCGGTGAGCTCGCCGAACGCGAGCCGCTGCTCGTGGTCCTGGACGAGTTCCCGGAACTTCTCCATGCTGCACCCGACCTTCCGAGCATCCTCCGAGCACGCTGGGAAACGCTCGTTTCCACCACCCAACTCCGCCTGATCCTCTGCGGTTCAGCTACCCGAACCATGGAGTCGTTGCAGGAGTTGCGGGCGCCGCTCTATGGGCGATTCGATTTGAACCTGCAGGTGCATCCCTTTCGACCGCACGAGGCGGCGCTCATGCTGCCCGAAATGAAACCCGCCGATCGTGCCATCGTCTGGGGATTGGTCGGTGGCATTCCTCTCTATCTCTCGATGTGGGACCAGCATGCATCCGTCCAGAGCAACCTCCTCACGTTGGTCGGTCGCCCGGGGGCGCGTTTGCTGACCGAGGGCGAGTTGCTGGTGGATACCGAGGGTGATTCCGGAGACCTTGGACGTCGGGTCCTCTACGCCGTCGCCGGAGGACGCACGAAGCACAACGAGATAGCTGATTCCATTGGGGCCGACCCCACCCGCACGCTCGATCGATTGGTGAGTTTGCGACTTCTCGACAAGGTCACTCCAGTTCTCGAAGACCCCCGCCGTACCCGTCGACGTGTGTACCGGGTGAGCGACAACTTCCTCCGATTCTGGCTTGGGAACGTTGATCGCTTGCGAACCGAAATCGAGCTGGGCTTGGGACGAACAGCAGTGACCACGCTCGTAGCCGGCCTGGACGACCTCATAGGGGCAGCGTGGGAGGACGCGGCGAGGCTTCACCTCCGCCGACTGGCCGATCGCGGCGAGTTGGCCGAAGACGTCGTCGCCATCGGGCCCCAGTGGCAGGACAATGTGGCCGAGATCGACGCTCTCGTCCTATCCGGACGAGAGCGTCGAGTATGGGCAGCCATGGAAGCGAAGTGGGCGAAATCAATCGACGGGACAGCAATCGCCCGAGATCTGGTCGGCAAGCTCGAAAGGCTTGGGATCCCAACCGCGAACGTGGCGCTGTTCGTTGCCGGCCGAGAGGCAGTTCGTCAGCCCGGAACCGCAGTCGCGTTCACGGCAGCCGACATCTTCGGCTGAGCACCAACGAATCAGCCCTTGGGGTACAGCTCGCCGAGAAAGGTGAGGAGGAACTCAAGTGCATCAATGCCAGGGCGCAGGGGCACGATGAGCTGGCCTTCGCGCTGTTTGTACACGGCGGTTCGCGAAAGTCGCTGGAGCCGTATCTCCTGGCTCGTCTTCAGCTCTACCGGGGAGAGGCGGGCGGCCATCGATCCCATCATCAGGCTCGCTCCCATCCCGACCGCCTTGGTTACGGTGACCTCGCGCAGACCAATACGCACGCACTCGGCTCGCAGCCTTGCGACGTCGAGAAGAGTGGCAGCGCGTTCTGGAACCGGGCCATAGCGGTCGAGCCACTCCGCGGCGATGTCGTCGACATCGGCCTGGCTGGTCACTTCGGCAAGGCGTCGATACGCGTCGAGGCGCAACGGCTCCTTGCCGATGTAGTCGTGCGGAATATTGGCATCGACTGGGATCTCCATCTTGATCTCGGCCGGTTCCTTCTTCGTTTCGCCCTTGAGTTCCCCGACCGCCTCGATGACCATCTGGCTGTAGAGGTCGTACCCCACTGCGGCGATGTGACCGCTCTGATTGCCGCCCAGGAGGTTGCCGGCGCCACGGATCTCCAGGTCGCGCATGGCGATCTTGAATCCCGAGCCGAGTTCGGTGTGCTCACCTATCGTCTTCAGACGCTCGTAGGCCTCTTCGGAGAGTGACACGTCCGGCGGATAAAATAAGTACGCATACGCTCGCTGGCCGGAACGACCGACACGTCCACGGAGCTGATGGAGCTGCCCCAGACCCATACGGTCAGCGCGATCGACGACGAGCGTGTTCACCGTTGGCATGTCGATGCCGGTCTCGATGATCGTGGTGCACACGAGCACGTCGTAGCGGCCCTCGGCAAAGTCGTAGACGACCTGTTCGAGCGAGCCTTCGTCCATCTGACCGTGGGCAATAGCCACGCGGACTTCGGGCACGAGGTCACGAATCTGATTGGCCTTGCGCTCGATGTCCACGACCCGGTTATGCACGTAGAACACCTGGCCTTCACGCAACATCTCGCGCCGAATCGCTTCAGCAATCGCCCGATCGTCGTACTCTCCGACATAGGTGAGGATCGGCTGACGATCGGCAGGTGGGGTGTTGAGGAGCGTCAGGTCGCGGATCCCGGACAGCGCCATTTCAAGGGTACGAGGAATGGGCGTGGCAGTGAGGGTGAGCACGTCGACGTTCTCCTTCAGATGTTTGATGGCCTCCTTGTGGGTCACCCCGAACCGCTGCTCCTCGTCGACCACGAGCAATCCCAGGTTCGGAAACGCGATGTCGGCCGACAGCAACCTATGTGTACCTATGATTACATCGACCGTGCCGTTTTTCACCCCTTCGATGACCTCCTTCGCCTGGGCGTTGGTGAGGAACCGGGAGAGCACCTCGACGCGGATCGGATAGTTCGCGAAACGCTCAGAAAAGGTTTGGTAGTGCTGCTGGGCAAGCAGGGTGGTCGGGGCGAGGATGGCTGCCTGCTTGCCGTCCTGCACTGCCTTGAAGATCGCCCGGATCGCCACTTCTGTCTTGCCGAAGCCGACATCGCCACAGACCAGGCGGTCCATCGGCGAGCCCGACTCCATATCGGCCTTCACTTCTTCGATGGCCTTGAGCTGATCGACCGTCTCCATGAACGGGAACGCCTCTTCCATCTCCCGCTGCCACGGGGTGTCCTGGGCAAAGGCGTGGCCCGGCGCCGATATGCGCTTCTGATAGAGAACCACGAGTTCTTGAGCGATCTCGGTGACCGCAGCACGCACACGCGCTTTCGCCGCCGCAAAGTCCTTTCCCCCAAGACGATGCAGCGAGGGCGGCTCGCCGGTGTACGCACGCACGGAATCGATCTGATCCGACGGAACGTAGAGCTTGTCGTCGCCTTTGAACTCGATCAGCAGATAGTCACGCTCCACCCCACCGATCAGCCGCTTCACCATGCCGGCGAAACGCCCGACACCATGCATGTAGTGAACGACGAAACTGCCCGGCGTGAGATCGTCGAAGAAGGCCTGTAGCTCCCGCCGCTTGCGGGGTTTGGCCTTGCGGTGGGCTCGACGACGGCCGGTCAGGTCGGCTTCAGCAAGCACAGCCACCTTTACCGAAGGCGCGATGAAGCCCCGCTCGATCGGCGCCACCACGACCTGCACGCCAACCGATGACATCGTCTGCGCGCGTACGTCTGGCGCCTCCCCGGTGGCGACGCGCGTCGCCCGGAGACCTTCGTCGGACAACACCGTGACCAGGCGATCGGCCGAACCGTCACCGTCGGCGGCAAGGAAGACTCGGTAGCCTTCGGTCACCAGTTTGCGTATCTGCACCACGAGAGCGCCCGGGTCGCCCGTCGTCGTCACCCAACCCATGGCCGGAACGACGGTGGTCTCGGGCCCTTCGGCCCCTGGCGCCACCGTCCACACCGGTGCAGCACACCGAGCAAGAAGCCGATCGAACGGGAGGTGAAGCATCGGGAACGCACCGTCGCCAGCCAGCCGGGCGCTCGTAGCATCAGCGTTCCACGTGCGGGAGAGTGAGTCGACGAGCGACGCCTCCTCGGCGAGAAGGTCCTCCACCCGATCACGAAGGCGTCTCGGTTCGAGCAGCACCACCATGGACTTGGGCCCGACAAGATCGAGCAGGAGATGATCGTCGTCGCTCAGCCACGGCAGCCATGACTCCATCCCCTCGAACACCGTCCCCTGGCTGATCCGTTCCCACTGCGACGCTCCCCACGGTTCGCTCTGCAAGAGGGCAAGGGCTCGGGCCCGAACCTCTTCGGTCGGACGGAGCTCCCGACATCCGAAGAGCTGGACAGATTCGGCAGGTTCGGTGGCGCGTTGGTCATGCACGCTGAACTCGGTAAGCCGGTCAACCTCGTCACCCCACAGGTCGATGCGCACCGGCACATCGCTGGTCGGCCCGAACACATCGACGATCGAGCCGCGTATCGCCACCTCTCCGCGATGCTCGACCTGATACTCACGTCGATACCCGAGGTCGACGAGACGCGACACGAGATCCTGCGGATCGACCTGATCGCCGGGACGGATGACGATCGGAGCGGTGTCCTCAACGTGCGGGCCGAGGCGCTGCAGCAGTGCCTTCACCGGAGCAACGATCACCGCCGGCGCTTCGTCGGCCCCACCGGTGAGATGCCACATCGCCTGCAGTCGCCGCCCCATCGTTTCAACCCCTGGGCTGACGCGTTCGAACGGCAGCGTCTCCCATGCCGGGAACACGTCGACGGCAGATTCACCCAGATACGTACGCAGATCAGCGGCGATGCGATCGGCATCGTGCGAGGTCGGCGTGACAACGATCAGCGGGCGACGTCCGCCAAGCTCGGCGAGACCGGCCAGCACGTAGGCCCGGGCAGGATCGGCGACGCCGATCGTGGCGTCACGCGAGCCGAAGAGGTCGACGAGACCGGTGTCGGCGCGGAGGAGGGCGGGGAGCGGACGCAGCGACACGGGGGATCAACGGTAGTGGATGCGGATTTTCGTCCGGCCATCGGCCGAGGCCGACGACGCGGATCTCCCGGCGTGTGCGGGTTGCCTATCTCCGGACGAGGCGGGTCACGGTGCACTTGCCCTTGACGCGCTTGACGCACACGCGCACATAGCGAACCGGACGACGTGCCGCAGTGGTGACGGTTGGTGGCGGGGGCGCAGCCGGGGGCGGCGCGATGGAGGTCGTGGTCGGCGGCAACGTCGTGGTTGTCGTTGTCGTGGTCGTCGTCGTGGTCGTCGTAGGTGGTGGCGGTGCGCCTGCGCCGAAGCGCACGGTGGAGAAGTCCTTGACCAGGATCGGGCCGAACTCAACGACCGTCTGCGGGTCGACCGCTACTCCGTCGACGGTGTCGAGATAGCGGGGAGCCACGTTGGCCGAGTCGATCGAGTTCGTCGTCACGATGAGCGGACGGCTTCCGGTGCCGAGCACGGTGAGCCGGATCACGCATTGCGTGGTGCTGCCGAAAGGCGTCGGAACCAGCGCGCTCGTTCCCGTAACTCCGAACAGCACATTCGCCGCCCAGATTCCTTCGAACGTGGCGGGCGACGCCGTGCAGAAGAAGTTGACGCGAAAACCGGAGACGTTCGACGGCACGGTGTTGGTCGGGAAACCCAGCTCGACGCGGATGTCTTTCGTCGTGAACGGGGTTGGGGGAGGCACGATCCCAACAACCGTCTGCGCGCTTGCTGCCGAGGCCGCAGGAAGCGTGGCGCAGATGAACAGAGCGACAAGACGAACGCCGCGCCGCTGCGATGGCCGGGGGAAGGCGATTCCGGGGAGGGCAGCCATGATAACTCCGTTTCCTCAGTGTGGGCGACGACCCGACCAGTCTGGCCTGAGGGAGAGGGTCTCGGGATCGATGACTTGGTTTCGTTTGCCCCTTGACCGTTTAACGGTTGCTGCAGACCCCGTGAGAGGTTCTTCGTCGAACGCAATTCCCCAAAGGACGCCGAACTCATGACCATCGCATCAACCGTCGCTGTTGCCCAGCTTTCCGAATCTCAGTTCGCTCTGGTCTACAACTTATTTTCTTTGGTGTTCGCGGCCATGGCGTTCACCTCGCTCTATCTGCTCGTTTCCCGTACGACCGTCCTGCCGGCGTATCGGAACGCTGTCACCGTCTCGGCGATGGTGTGCGCCATCGCCGCGTACCACTACTTCCGTATTTTTGAGAACTTCCGCGAGTCGTATCCGGCTGGGTCAACGCCGACCTCGCCGCACCTGCTGTCCTCCGTGAAATTCAACGAGGGATACCGATACGTGGACTGGCTCCTCACGGTCCCGTTGCTGCTCCTCGAGACGATCGCCGTGCTGGCGCTGGCAAAGGCGGTTCAGAAGAAGTTGCTGTACAAGCTCGTGCCAGCGGCGACCGCCATGATCATCCTCGGCTACCCAGGGGAGATCGCCACAAGCAACGGGCCTCGCATCGTCTGGGGTCTGCTCTCCACGATTCCGTTCCTCTACGTCGTCTACGTCCTCTTCGTCGAACTTAGCGTGGCTATGAAGAGCCAGCCCGCCGATGTACGCCACACGATGTCGATGCTTCGGTGGATGATCCTCGGCTTATGGGGTGTCTATCCAATCGCCTACCTGTTTCCCGTGTTTGGCGGCTCGTTCTTCGGAGGAGCGGGAGGCTTCGTACTCCGGCAGTCTGGGTATTCGATCGCTGACATCCTTGCAAAGGCTGCCTTTGGTTTGGTCATTTTCAAGATCGCTCGGATGAAGAGCGCCCACGACGAAGCATCAACCACCTCACTTGGAGAAGCAGCATGATTTCGAAACTTCGCACACTCGGCATCACCTCCGGAGCGTCCTACGCCGCCGGCTTGCTCTCGATCGCTGCCAGCATCGCGATATGGAACAGCAAGAAGGACAAGGACGCGCCCCACGCCGAACGGTTCGGGATCTTCGTCGGGCTGTGGGCGCCGACATTCTTTGCCATCGGCAATGGGCTCGACGCCGCAGAGCGCCAGCTGTCGAAATTGTGAGGTCGATCCAGTTCAGATCACTACCTTCCGGGTACAATTGCGGCGTGTTGAAAAGCACCCCGAGTCAGATCCGAACCGAAAAGGTCGTCCATGGATGCCGCTAAACCGGTGTTGACCAAGTCAGAAGTTGCGAAAGCTCTGCTTGCTCGCCCAATCGTGCGAGCGAAACTTATCTTCGTCATCGCCAGCCTCGCGTCGCTGATCCTTTCCGTCTCGTTGTGGTTCAACGGCCACGAGCAACAAGGGATCTTTGTTGGTCTCTGGGTCCCTTCGATCCTCTCCGCTGGTGCACTCCTCCTGGGCGGGCGCGCGGACACCGAATGAGTCAGACCCTGTTGTTCAGCATCGGAGTCTGTGTCTTCGCTCTCACCATCGTCGGCGCAATGGTCTACGGGCGATTCGCCTTCACGAAATTCTACGACGCCCAGTTGGCGTCCGAGGCTTCGATTCGCGCCGCAGTCGTGCTGACCACAGACCCCGCCCCAACGCTCTAGCCGGGCCGCCCGCGGCGGTCAGGGAGTGACACCGGCGAAGCGGCTGTCCGAGTGCAGCATGCCCTCGGGCACTCCCTGGCCCGCCGCGGTCCACACCCACAGACGCCACATGCAACGGGAGATGTCGGAGTACGACTCGCGGCCGTGGAAGAGCCGGTAGTTGTCGATCACGACGGCTTGGCCCGGTGCGAGCTTGAAGCGGGGACAGAACAGGCTGAGGTCGTCGATGAGGGTATGCCAGGCGGCGATCATCGCCCAGTCCGTTTCCGGGTCCGTTGCGTCGTGTGTCGGTTGCTGCTCGGGGAAGCGGCGGAACATCGCTCGACCGGAATCGGACATGGCGACCATGGGCCCGGTGGCGTTGCGCTTTCCCGGTTGCGTCTGGTCGATCGGTGCATGTTGGAGACGGTCGACGAACGCGGGCCCGCCCGGCTGTGATGCCGCCCACTCGAGGAGCGCGGCGCCGTCCATGACGAAGGACTCGCCGCCTTCCGGCGAGTCCTGATCGCAGAGGAGCAGGAAGTAGTCCGGATAGAGATTGCCGTAGCTGAACCCGTCGGTGTGAAGCTTCGAGCGGGTATGCAGCGTCAGACCGGCGGGACGGTAGTCATGGACGCCGCCTTCGCGCACCTCGGCAGCATCGGGGATGGCGAGGACGGAGTCGCCGAAGATGCCATGCCCCAACACGCGGGCATCTTCTGCGGTGCGACCGACGCCGGAGACGATGACAGCACCATCGCGCTTGACCCGGTCGAGCGCCTGCCCGGGGTCGGAGACCGTCGTCGGAAGGACTCCGAGCTGCGGGTACGGCACCGATGCACGGGGGAACATGATCACGACACCGCCTGCGCGGGCTCTGCGAAGTTCGGGGTTTGCGTTGCTCTGAGCGCAACGCATACCCCGAACTCCCCGAACACGTCCGTATCTGTTCTCATCAGCGCATCGCATTCTTGTTGAAGGGTTCGAGTTCGCCCGGACCGGGTTGACGACCACCCATGAACGAACCGCGGAGATGGCGACGAATCCCGCCCGGCGCGTCTTCAGTCGCACGAGCGGCCGAGTGCCACAGATCGCTGTGATGAAGCAGCACATCACCGCGGTCGCAGTACAGCCCGATCTCGTTCGGGACCTTCTCGAACCCGAACGGCATCGCGTCCGTCGTCATCCGATGGCTCCCCGGGAGCACTCGGAGGAACCCGTTCGCGGGGGACGTCGCGTCCAAGTGGACGGTCACGGCAATGGCCGGCCAGATGTCCGACGTCGGACGGGACTGATGGTCGGTGTGCCAGCCGATCCGGCTATAGGTCATCCCCTGCCCGGGCCGTGCGTCCTGGAAGACAACCGTTCGATCGTCGGGACGGAAGAGCCAGTGGTCCGGACCGAGAGCGCGTCCGACGATCTCCATCACCAGGGGGTCGTAGAACGCGGTGTGGGCCTCCGACGACAGCTCCTCCACGTTCACGACGTAGTGGACGAAGGGCGGCATCGGACCTTCGAAGTCCGCCACGAACTCGTTCCCGGCAAACCACGGATCAAGGTCGCCCGACGCCACGCGCGCTTGCAGGGTCTCCATCGCCGCCGTCAGTTCGTCCATCTGTTCGTCGGTGAAGCGGTTCTTCAGGACCGCAAAGCCGTCGCGTTCGAGATCCGCGAGCGCCCGAGAGATGGTTTCGGCTTGCGAGCTCATCGGGGGCGCGTTCATGTCCCGACAACGATACGGAGGAAGTGTTTCGGCGCTGTGTCGCTCGTCGCAAGGATGTGTTTCGTCAGTTTCGTCGCCGAGGCCGTCCGGCGATCACTGCCAAGTCCCCGTCCAATGCGCAATCGACCAGAATGACGCGCCCGCCAAAGACCGCCGAGGAGCACCTGTCTTGTCCGCCATCGAAGCGCTTCTTGCAGTAGCCCGGTCAGACTGGTCGGCGGGTGCTCGAGCTGCCCGTAGCGTCGCGGCGGCCGAACCGGACGCGTTGCTCCCGCGAGCGCTGGCGGCATTCCTCGACGGCGGTAGTGAGGGGAACATCTACGCCGAGCCGGAAGGCTTCGAGAGTTTCATCCAGGGTGGCGCGAACCCTGCGCTCTATGCCGCGACCATCGATGCACTCCGCAACGTCGTTCGGGAGCTGCGGCCGACGTCGCTGCTGGACATCGGGTGCGGCGACGGCCGGGTGACGGCCGCGGTCACGGACGAGACGATCGATCTCGTCACCCTCGTGGAGCCGTCCGAAGCGCTGCTCGCCGAAGCGGTCGCAGCATTTCAGGGTGCACGACGTGCGGCCTCGCCGCATCAGATGACGGCCGAAGCCTTCGTCGCAGATCTCGCCACGTCGAGTACCTGGTCGTTGGTTCAGTCGACGTTCGCATTTCACACCCTCACCGCTTCGCAACGCCATGAGGTCCTCCGGTCGCTCGCCACCCGTTCGAGATCGATCGCGTTGGTCGAGTTCG
>JANOHI010000193.1:0-12612 GCA_031406385.1 Acidimicrobiia bacterium | reverse complement strand
GAAGAGAACCCATGGACCCGAGACGGCCGCGGTCGATCGCAGGCGGGCACGCTCTTCGAATCGATGAAGGGTCTGGCTATCGCCTTGAAGCAGGTCGCGAGCGCCGGCAACCCGGAACAGATCGAGGCCGCAGCGGAGATCGTGAAGGACGCTCGCAAGAAGCTGTATCTCCTCCTCGCTGCCGACTAGATCCTGGTGAGAGTGCAGCCTGAGTCGCTTCGGAAGCGACCGAGGGCACACTCTCCCGGACTCTAGAGTTCGGTTGCCGGTGCTGGTGGGGCGACGGTGGGCGCAACCGTCGTTGTGACGCCCACCGTCGTTGTGATGGCGACCCGAACTGTCGTCGGCAGATCGTCGCAACTGCCGGCTTCGTTGTCGGCCTTGGCCTAGCGGGGGACGACCTCGAAGAAGACGGCGCTGATGCGTCCTGTTGCGGCGTCATTCCACGACAGACGCAGGAGGGGTCGTGGCCCGAGGGCTTCATCGGGTCGGGCGAACACGACCACGCCGCTGCGGGATTGGCCATCCGCCAGGCTGGTGTACGCGTCGATTGCTTCGGCGGGTGTATTCGATCCCCACTGCAGGATGCCTTGGGTACAACAGCCCGCCTCACGGTCGTCGCCGAGCCACAGGGTGGTGAGCGAACCGAGGTTGCGAGACGACGCGTCGGTCGCGTCGACCAGCGTGTAGTTGACCCGGACACCCCGCACGCTTACGCCCTTGGCGGCGTCGAAGATGTCGTTCGGCTGGTTGTCGGCCCACTGCGAAACCCATCCCGATGCATCGGGCAGATACTCCGTCACGGTGATGGTGCGGGAACTGATGAGGGCGCCGGGATTGCGCTGGTTCGATGACTGCGTCCACGCAAAAGTGTCACCTACCCGGAACGGGTTGAGTTTCACGCCGCGTGGCTGCCACTGCAGCTTGGTTCCGACTTTGATGCAGTCGAGGGCGGCGCCTGGGGCTCGGGAGCCCAGCGGTGAACACACCCCGCCGGCCACGGGACCGCGCGGCTTGATCGTCGTGGTCTTCTTCTTCGAAGCGGCGTCGACAGGTGAGGAAGCGACACTGCAGAGGGCGAAGGTGACTGTGGCGGCGGCGCCGACGACAGCGAGAGCACCACGAACTGCACGACAGCGCCGGGGGAGAAGAGGCATGGAGACACTCTCCGGGATCCGAGTGCCGCTCCACATCCGGGACCCCCCGAGACTCGGGGTTTGCCCGATGTGGTTTTGCTCGGGAACCCCGACGATGGCTTCATGAGTGATTCGTCCCATCAGAGCCGTGACCCGGCCGTCTCGGTGCAGCTGGTGTTGGAGCTGAGCCCTGGTCCACTGCCGATCGGGCGGCTCGTTGGCCCCGATGTGACCACGTCGTTCTCCGGTTGGATGCAGCTCCTGGCGGCGATCGAAGATGCCCTTGCCATTGCATCTTGAGGTGAGCAAGCATCGACACTGTTGTGATCGCGCCCGCCTCCCCTTATGTCGGTCGCTTCGCAGAGCGCCGACTCCTCGCCGCGGCGCTCGATCCTCGAAAGCCGAACGGGCGTCTTGCCGTGGTCGAAGGCCCGGCAGGGGTGGGGAAGACCCGGCTCATCGAACTCGTCACTGACGCGATGGGCGACTCCTGTTCCGTTGTGTGGGCGCGAGCAGATGCCCTTGACCAGGATCAACCGTTTTCTGCCGTGCACGAACTCGTTCGATTCGTGGGAGATCCCTCGCTGCGCGACGCTCTGATCACCGGCGCTCCCGGTTTCGTTGCCCGCCTCGCCGAGGAGATTGAGCGCGTGGCCCGTGAGCGCCCACTCGTTGTCGTCGCCGAGGACTTCCAATGGGCCGACCCGGCGAGTTGGCGGGTCATTCGAACGATGGCATCACTCGGAAATGATGTCCCGCTGTCGTTGGCCGTCATCATTCGCACGCCGATCGACGGTGACGCACTGACCATAGTGAATCGTCTGCGCACATATGGTGCTGTTCACTGTTCGCTCGAGGATCTCACGGCAGAAGAGGTGCGTGAGCTCACGAAACTGGAATTGGGGGACCGCTCCACGATCGACGAGGCGTTCCTGTTCGAGCGTTCAGGCGGGAATGCGCTCTTTGTCACAGAACTCCTTCGCTATGTCCGCGACGAGGCCCGACGTGGGACTGAGGCGGCGCAAACTGGAAGCTCCGATGCTGCTGGACAGCAGACCGACGAGGTCGCGTCTATTCCGAGTTCTCTACGTGTTGCCGTAATGGCACGCCTCGCGGCCCTCGGGACTTCGGAGCGCCAGCTCCTTGGGTTGGCCTCACTCCTCGGCTCGCGGTTCTCGGTCGACGAGCTGGCCGAGATCGCTGATCGTCCGGTCCTTGACGTTGTCGCTGAACTTCGGACAACTCTCCAGGCAGGAATCCTCGCTGCTGAACGCCACGAGCTGCGCTTCAGCCACGCCCTCGTCGGGGACTGCATCCGCGACGACCAGCCGCCGGCCCTGCGTCAAGCCATGCATCGTCACATCGCCTCAGTGCTGGCCGGGCGCGGGGTACCAATTCAGCGGGTTGCCGAGCACTACGTCCGCGCGGCGATTGGCGTCGGCGCTCCGCCGACCGCTGATGAGCACGCCGCAATGTGGCTGACCCGTGCCGCAACGGACGCGCAGGCGACCTCGCTGCCGACGGCGATGAGTCTCCTGGATCGCGCCGTCCGCTTGTCGCCGCCCGGCGATGCGGCAACGGCACGCCGGATTTCGCTGGCCACGCTCTACCTTCTCGGCGGCCGGCATAGTGAAGCCGAGCTGCTGTGTCGGTCACTTCTGGACGACCGTTCCACCCCAGTTGATCCACACGCTGAAACTGCGGCGCGCGGCGTGCTCGCAGCGGTCCTTGCACTGCGCGGACCTGCTCATGCACCAGCCGCGATCGAGCAGTTCGACGCCGTGCAGTCTCTGGTCGGTCTCGGCGGGTCAGGCCACCGTGACGCGTCGGTGGCGGCCGACTCGCTTGCCGGGAAAGCCCTCATTGTTCTCTACACGGGTGACATCGTCGGAGCCAAAGCCCTCGCCAACGAGGCCATTGCGGAGGCGATTGCGTCGGGCAATCGAAGCGCCCGGAGCCGAGCCCACGAGACGCTTGCGCTCGCCGCTCTCGTGGACCTCGACGCAGCCGAGGCTCGTGCTCAGGTCGACGAGTCCCTGGCGTGGTTCGCACCGTCGAATGGGCCGTGGGCAATGCTCATCACCCCGCACCTGACTGCATCGCTGGTCCTCGTGTCGCTCGGTGAACTCGATGAGGCGATGCGCATCTGCTCCGATGGAATCGACATCTGCACAGCGTCGGGTCACCTGATGCCGCGGCTCTATCTTCTGCCCTGTCTTGCCGTGTTCCACCTCATCGGCGGCAATCTCGACGAAGCGCTTCGACTCGCCGCGCTCACCAATGAACTGGTCGACGACTGGTGCCCGAATCACCCGACTCCGGCCACGAGAGCCATCGTCGGATATGTCACCTGGCTCCGCGGTGATCCAACCGCTGCCGTGAAGCTCGTCGATCGCGCCGCGCAAGAGATGTGGGACTCCGGCGCCCAGGTCGCCATTGCCGATCTCGTCGCCTGGCTGATTGCCGGGGTGTACGAAGGCGTAGGACGCGTCGACGAAGCATTTGATCTCATGCATCTGGTGTGGAGCCTGATAGGTGGAGCAACCGGCGCCGTGGTCATGGCTGCGGATCTCGTGCGTTTGGCAGTCGACAGGAAGCCGGAGGTGGCAACTGACGTCGTCAACACTCTCGAGGCTCGACACAACGCTTCGCCGACCAAGCGAAACGGGATTGTGTTGCGTCGCGCTGCCGCGCTCGTTGCACGCGATGCCCATGCTCTTCGTTCGGTCGCCGTTGAGCTCGATTGCACCGGCAACGTTTTGAGTGGGATGTGGACCCGGCGTGACGCCGCTGCGCTCGACACCCAACTCGCCCCTGCCAAGGCTGCGGAGCAAGCGATTCGTGAAGCCATCAAAGGCTTCGATGCGCTGAATGCGCCAGTTGCGAGCAACGAACTACGCGCCCTCGCCCGCACGATTGGCGTGAACCTTCGTCCGACGAGGCAGCGGTCACGGTCGGAGCTGAGCGAAACGGAAAAGCTTGTTGCCCGCCTCGCCGCAGATGGCCTCACGAATCGCGAGATCGGCGCACGGCTGTTCATCAGCGCGCGTACGGCAGAAGCACACCTGACCCACGTCTTCACCAAACTAGGCGTGAAGAACCGCGTCCAACTCGCCGCTGCGCTCTCCACCGCAACCTGACCGGCCGAGGGTCGCAAAGCCCTGATGGTCCATGAGGTGTTGAAGGCTTCTCATTTCGACCGGCATGGCGGCCCGGGGTACGCCCGGGACGGGAAGCTTCTCGGTGGAACCTGGCGGTGAGAGACTGTTCTGCCCTTCTTGGGCGAAAGCCGCGGCAACCCCTGATGAGAAGCGTGAAGATCGCCCGATGAGCACAGAGAAGTCCGAACACGACATCGTCGGCGAGGCCAGCCGTCGGCGCACGTTCGCCATCATCAGCCATCCCGACGCCGGCAAGACGACCCTCACGGAGAAGTTCCTCCTCTACGCCGGTGCCGTCCAGGAAGCCGGCGCAGTGAAAGCGCGTTCGGATCGCCGGCGCGCCACGTCGGACTGGATGGACATGGAGCAGCAGCGCGGCATCTCGATCACCTCGACGGTGCTGCAGTTCGCCTACCGCGACCACGTGATCAACCTGCTCGACACCCCCGGCCACCGTGACTTCTCCGAGGACACCTTCCGGGTGCTCGCCGCCGCCGACGCCGTCATCATGGTGCTCGACGCCGCCAAGGGCATCGAGCCACAGACGTTGAAGCTCTTCGAGGTCTGCCGGTCCCGGCAGCTCCCGATCATCACGTTCATCAACAAGTTCGACCGCCCCGGCCTCGACGCTCTCGACCTGATCGACGAGATCGAGAGCAAGATCAAACTGCGTTGCACACCAGCCACGTGGCCGGTCGGTATCGCCGGTGACTTCCGCGGGGTCATCGAACGCAGCACCGGACGCTTCATTCGCTTCTCCCGGAGTGCTCGCGGCGCCAAGATGGCCGAGGAGCAAATCGTCGATCCTGCCGTCGCTGAGGTGGAGGAAGGCCCGGTCTGGACTGCTGCGCTGGAGGGCTCCGGTCTGATGACGGAGATCGGCGCCGACGTCGACCAGAAGTCGTTTCTTGCCGGTGAGACCACGCCGACATTCTTCGGCTCGGCCATCACCAACTTCGGCATTCGCCAACTGCTCGACGCCGTTGTCGATCTCGCTCCGTCACCGACACCACGAGACGATGTGGCCGGAACTTTTCGTCCTCTCGATTCGCCGTTCTCCGCATTCGCGTTCAAGGTGCAGGCGAACATGAACCCGAACCATCGTGATCGGGTGGCGTTCGTTCGAGTGCAGTCGGGCTGCTTCGAGCGCGGCATGACCGTCACGCTCGGCCGCACCGGGAAGCCCTTCGCAACGAAATACGCGGCCACCGTGTTCGGGCAGGATCGTGACACCGTGGAACTTGCGTTTCCCGGCGACATTGTCGCCCTTGTGAATGCGACCGACGTGAACATCGGCGACTCGCTCTACGTCGACCAATCCGTCGTGTACCCGCCGATCCCCACGTTCGCTCCTGAGCTCTTCGCCAGCGTGCGTCCACGGGACGTGTCGAAGCAGAAGCAGTTCAAGAAGGGACTCGAACAACTCGGCGAAGAAGGTGTCGTGCAGGTGATGCACCGCGAGGGCGATCCCACGCCGGTGCTCGGCGCTGTCGGTCAGATGCAGTTCGAGGTGTTCTCACACCGTCTCGCGAACGAGTTCAACTCGCCGGTCGAGTTCGGGGCAACCCGCGAGCGCATCGCTCGGCTCACCGATCGCGAGACCGCCGACAAGATGCGGGGCACGCCGGGACTCGAAGTGCTGATCGGGTCGAAGGGCAAGATGCTGGCGCTCTTCGAAAGCCCCCGCTGGCTCGATCGCCTCGTCGAACAACACCCGGACTGGGTGCTCGACTCCATCCGCACCGGAATAATGGATTGAGCGAAGTGACCGCAAGGCGGAGATTCAGTCTGCCGTGCCCTTTGGGACAACCACTGCTGAGACAGGTCGCTCACCTCGGCAACCAATTGGAAGTCGGCGTCGTTGGCGTTCACGATCTAAAGCAATGACGCGTGGATCGTGTCCCGCAGCGTCGTTGTGCCGAGAATGGCAGCAGCTTGTTCTGCGATATCTCTATCAACTTCTACGGATGTCTTGCTTACTCCTGCCGGATATCTCCATTGCCGCCGCCACGCGGACTACCGCGAATCGCCGGGACTCCTGCTGCATCCGGCTACGTGCGGGGGATGATCGTTCCCATGTTCATGATGCTGTTGGGATCGAAGGCCCGCTTGAGCGTTTCGAGCATCGAGTATGACGAGCCGTACTCCTCCTTGACCCAGCGCGAGCGGGACTTGCCGATGCCGTGGTGGTGGACGATCGAGCCCCCGAAGCGCAGCGTCTCCTCGCAGATGATCTTGATGATCGGCAGGTAGTACTTGTCGTTCTCGTCTTCCGGCGCACAGTCGATGAGGTCATAGAAGTAGTTGAAGTACATGTTGGTGCCGTTGATGTAGCTGTGCGAAGAGTGCCCACCGAGGAGGGTGATACCGCGGATCTCGGCTCGAATGCGGGGGAGAACGGCCTCATAGATGTCGTTGATCGAACTCCAATCGGCGGAGATCTCAGTCGTGCGATTCACGTTGCGAGTGGTGCGAATGCGATCGTCCTCGCGGGTCACCTTGTCGGGCCCCCACACGAGATCATCGAACCACTCGGAGATCAACGCGCTGTCAACGGACTTGCACTGCCGATGTTTCGCCACGATCTCGGCGATCCCTTCTGCCGTAGCCTTGGCGATACCGGGATTGCCCTCGGCCATGAACAACACGATGCAATCATCGGGTGCGGCAAAGTGCGAGAAGTGAAGTTGGCCGTCTTCGGGGTCGTAGAGGCGGGCGACCGACGGCCGGTACCCGGCCACCATGACCTCACGGAGAATCTCGAAGCCGAGCGTCATGTCTTTGAGCGTCCACCCGAGGAACGTGTTGTTCTCCGGCATGTACGGGAACAGCTTCACCGTGACCTCGGAGATGAAACAAAGCGCACCTTCGTTGCCGATAACGATGTGGCGGATATCGGGACCGGCAGCCCGACGCGGGATGTTCTTGATCCGCGAAATGTGCCCGCCGGGGAAGACCACTTCGCAGCCGACGACCATGTCTTCGATCCCGCCGTAGAGCGTGGAGAACTGGCCGATACTGCGGGTGGCGACGAGGCCACCCATGCTGGCGATCGGCTTGGACTGCGGCGAGTGACCGGTGGTCAATCCAACTGCCCGAGCCTGATCCTCGAGGAGTTGCAGCGCCACGCCACACTGGGCTGTGGCTTGCATATTGTAAGCGTCGATTTGCACGATCTCGTTCATGAGCGAGCCGTCGAGGACGATCGAATTCACGACCTCCGTCTCCAGGCCACCTTCGGTCGCCGTGCCTCCGGTGCGGGCCACGACGTTCACGCGATGTTCGTTGGCGAAGGCCAGCACTGCCGAAGCCTCAGCGGTGCTGCGCACCATCACGACCGCCGCCGGAATCTCCATGGTGAACACCTGGAAGATGCTCTGCAGTTTGCGGAAGTTGTCGATGCTGCGTTCTTTGAGCACCTGCTCGTCGGTGATGACCTGCTCGGGCGTGAGGATGTTCTGAAGGTGCTTGACGATGGCTTCGCGTGAGAGCGGCATGGTGACGTTCCTAGAGGGTGGTTGGTTGATCGACGGTGTGGAAGATCGGGTACGCGCGCCCGTACAGCGCGTCGGTGGCCGAGCGGATGTCTTGGTACACAGTCTCGTTCATCCGGCTGTAGACGCCGAAGCTGGCCATGTCGGGAGTGAACACCGCACGGCCGCTGGCCATCGCGGCCGCAGCGGTTTCGATGTCGGGGTACACGCCGGTTGCGGCCGCAGCACAGATCGCGGCACCGAGACTGGCTCCGCTCGGTCCGGTGCTCCGGGCCGCAGGAATACCGAACACATCGGCGAAGATCTGCATAAAGAGTGGACTGTGCGAACCGCCGCCGGAGACCACGATCTCGTCGAGCATGATCTCGAGCTCGCCGCACATGGCGTCCACGTTGGACTTCATCGTGAGTGCGATCGCCTCGAGGATCGACCGGTAGATGTGCCCCCGGGTGTGGCGTGCGTCGAAGCCCAGCATCGAGCCTTTCCGTGCCGGGTGGTCCGTTGGGGCCAACCAGTCGAGCACCGTCATCAAGCCATCGCTCCCGGCAGGAACATCACGTGCCTCTCGTTCGAGTAGCTCCTCGCGGGAAACGCCGACGGACGCCGCACGGTCGGCGAGCTCTGCGCCGAGCAGATCGAGGAACCACGTGAGCGTCCACATCCCCCGGCGCACGCCGTTGCTCTCGTAGATGTAGCGATTCGGGACAGCGGCAAAGTTCGTCCAGAAGGTCTGCGGATTCGGGTAACGAACCGTTCCCGGCACCATCGCAGCGATGTAGGTGCCGAGGGAGATGAGTGCGGTGCCCGGCCCGAGCGGGCCGGCCCCGAGCATCTCCACCGCCTTGTCGTTGGCGGTACCGACAACGGGAATGCCGACCGGTATCCCCGTGGCGAGGGCAGCCTCAGCGGTGACCGGACCGATCACGTCGCCGGGCATCTGCAGGGTCACGAGCATCTCGCGCATCACGCCGAATCGTTCGAAGACCGACGGATCGTCACTCCACTGCCACGTGTCGGTGTCGATCGGCCACTGCATTTCGATGTTGTTTGCCGCGGTGTCCTTGAACTCACCGGTGAATCGATGCGAGACGTAGCCCGATGACGTGGTGGCGTAGGCCGTGGAGGGGTCGCTCGGCATATAGGGCTGGTAGGCGCGGTCGTCCATCCAGCTGATGACCGGTTCGACCAGCGAACCATCCGCCTTGAGGAATGCCTTGTTGCAGCGGATGGGACAGATCCCGACCCCGACGATCTCATCGCGGTCGCCGGTGAAGCGTGACAGCGCGGCCCGACTGGCGACGGAAATCGCGTCCCAGAGATCATCCTCGGGGTGCACGACCACCCCGTGACGCGGGCGGAGCATCGCTCGCAGCGGCTGATCACCACGGGCCGCAACGTTCCCGGCGGCGTCGAAGATCACCACCTTTGCGCTCTGCGTGCCGCAATCCACACCGATGAGAAACGGGCCGTCCATGCGCAGAGCTGTCTCGGCCGCACCCGTCCTAGCGGACGAGGTAGCCGCCGTCGACACAGAGCACGTGGCCGTTCACGTAGTCCGATGCTCGGCTCGCTAGGAACACGACGGTACCCATGAGGTCCATCGGCTCTCCCCATCGGCCCGCCGGAATGTGATCAAGCACACGCTGATTGGTCACCGGGTTGCTTCTGGTGTTCGTCGTGATCGCCGTGGCGTAATAGCCCGGGGCGATGCCGTGTTTGGTGGCCGAGTAAGCCGGCGACAGGCGTCCGCCGAGGAAGCTGAACATCGAACAGATGTTGATGATCTTCCCGCTCCGCTGCGGGACCATTCGCTGCGCAGCCTCGAAGCTCATCTCGAATGCTGCGGTCAGGTTCACCTGCACTGTTGCGTCCCACTGGGGACGGCCGAAGTCCAGCACCTCGGCCATCGGGCACACGCCAGCGCTGTTGATCAGGATGTCGATCGAACCGAACCGACCGACACACGCGTCGACGATCTGCTTGGGCGTGCTGGGCACCGTGATGTCGGCCGAGAGGAACTCGTACTCGGCGCCCGCCCCCTCGATCAGCTCACGCGTTCGGCCGTCGTCATCGATGATGCTCGGCACAAAGACGTTCGCCCCACCCTTGGCGAGGGCAAGCGCGAACGCCTGCCCAAGACCGCTGTTCCCGCCGGTCACGATGGCGTTCTTCCCGCGGAGCCCGAAGAACTCCATCGCGAAATCGTTGATCGACATCAATTCACGCACCCGTCTGCAGACACGGGACACGACTCTACCGTCGGCGTGCCCGCCATCGACGGCAGACCCTACGGAGCGACGAACCCGTTTGCCATGTGGGATCGGTCGCAGAATGGCTTGGTGTTGCTTGCGCCGCAGCGGCAGAAGGCCACGCGCCCGCCGCGTTCGAGCTCGTTTCCGTCTGTTCCAATGACGGTCACATCGCCCTGCACGAGCATCGGGCCGTTCGGGCGCAGCGTGATGGTGACGCCGGTCGGCGGGGTGGCGGGAGCTTCGGGAGTGGACATTGACGAAACGTAGACGCAAACGGCTCTCTAGTGCAGTGAGTCGGAAGTTCCTTTCACGTCGATCCTTCTGACAGTGCACGAAGCACAAGGAATCAGAGCATTTCGACGTGAGAGGAACTTTTGCGAAATGCACTACGGTCAAGGACCTCGGGCGCCCGATAGCTTGTCGGCGATGCGGTTTCGGATCGAGCAGCGTTTTCGGGTGGCAGCGGCCGACGTGGGACGAGCACTCAGCAGCGTTGACTATCTGACCATGGCGATGGCGGAGCTCCCTGACATCGGGCGCCCGGAGGTCCGCAGCCACCGAGTCGTCGGCAGTGCCACCCACTTGGAACTTGAGTACCGCTTCGGGGGTTCGCTCCCCAGCATCGCTCGGCGGGTGATCGACCCGGCCAAACTCAGCTGGATCGAGGAGACGACGATCGACGCGTCGAGTTGGACGGCGGTGTTCACGATGACACCGACGCATTACGCGTCGTTCTTCACGTGTCGAGGCACCTGGCAACTGGTGGAGCGCCTCGGTCTGACGAGCCGGGTCATCGACGGTGAACTCAAGGTCAACTCACCGGTGCCGTTTGTCGGCGGACAGGTGGAGAAGGCCATCGTGAGTGGACTTCGCGAGCGTCTCGCGCAAGAGCCTCCGCTGCTCGAACGCTGGGTCGCCGACACGGCGTGACCGGCGTCGCCGGTCGGAGGCGTACTCCTGGGTCAGCTCCTCGCGTTGGGTCGGGATTTGTGCATTTTTGAGACGTGAGCCGACCCAACGACGTGAGCCGTCGTCAGCTGGCCGCGGCTTGGATGACGGCGATGATGTCGTCGCCGTAGCGCTCGATCTTCACCGGGCCCATGCCGGGGACGAGCAGCAAGTCGCGGCGCTGCTGCGGATTGGCCTCGGCCATCGCCGCAAGCGTGGTGTCGTGGCAGATGACGAACGCAGGAACCCCGGTCTGTCGGGCCTTGCCGGCCCGCCATTTCTTCAGTGCCTCGAGCACCTTCGGGTCGGCATTCGCCCCAAGCTCGACCAGTGCGTTCTTTGTGCCGCGAATGCCTGGCACTCCCGCCGCTTTCGCCGCAGCGAGCCGCTCGCGCTGCGCTCGGAGCAAGGTCTTCCAGTCGCCCCGGCCGGGATCCTCGATCGATGAGATGGCCGCCGTGACGTTGGCGAGGTAGGGCGACTCGGTGCGGTTCGTAGTGCGACTGCCGAAGGTGCGCGACTTTGCCCACGTGATGTGGAGTTCGCGTTCGGCGCGCGTGATCGCGACGTAGAGCAGGCGGCGTTCCTCGTCCCACGCATCCTGATTGTCGGCCTGACCGATCGGAACGTAGCCTCTCTCCAATCCGGCAAGCACGACGATTGGCCATTCGAGGCCCTTGGACCTGTGGAACGTGGTGAGTTCGACGACGTCGGCATGACGATCGGGCTCGTCGGCACGCGAGGTGATCGTGGCGGCGATCCAGGACAGGAATCCCTCGGTGGTGCCGGTCGGATCGAGCGAGACGTATTCCGCACCGAGACGGACAAGGCCCTCGAGGTTCGCTGCTCGCTCGTTCACGCCTTCGGGACCGACGACTCCGGTCTCCGTCGCATCGCGGGCCATCTCCTCGAGATCGGCCAGGCGGGAAATGAAGACCACCATGGCCGGGGCACGACGAAGCTGGGCGAGCGCGCCTTTCACGTCGGACTGGTTCAAGAAGGCGCCGCGATCTTTGACCCGGTGCGGGATCCCCACAGCACGGAGCGCCTCTTCGAACAGCACGCTCTGGGCGTTGGTGCGGGTAAGGATGGCCATGTGGGACCAGGGGGTCTGCGACGAGTGGCGGTCACGGAGCACCCGGGCAATGCCCTTGGCCTCGTCGATATCGCTGGCGAACGACGTGATGACGGGGACGATCCCCGACGCCCGGTTGGCGCGCAGGGCGCGGGTGTCTCGCGGGGCCAGCCCGAGGACGGCGTCGGCGACGGTGAGGATCTCCGGTGACGACCGGTAGTTGTCTTCCAGGCGGACGACCTCGGCCTGTGCAAACCGCTCGCGAAAGCCCGTGAGAAATGCCGGGTCAGCTCCGTTCCATGCGTAGATCGCCTGATTCGGGTCGCCGACTACGCAAAGGTCGAGGGCATCAGAGGCAATCGTGTCGCCGGATGCACCCAGACCGAGCCAGGCGTCGAGCAGGCGGGACTGTGCCGGGTTGACATCTTGGAACTCGTCGACGAAGAGGTGGCGGAACCGCCACCGCTGCCGCACGGCGAACTCCCGGTCGGACTCCATCGCCCGCACGCACATGACGAGCAGGTCGTCGAAGTCGACGATGCCCTT
>JANOHI010000015.1:0-4963 GCA_031406385.1 Acidimicrobiia bacterium | reverse complement strand
TACGCCCAAAGCATCTCCGCATTGAAATGATCGTGACCGGCGGGCACCGGCGTATGGGCCGTTCCTCACCAAGCGGCGCGTCCGCCTGCTCGGCAAGATCTCGATGTGGAAGATCCGCCCGATCGGCCGTCTTTTCGATCGGCTCGGCGCGATCAAGGTCCATCGAGGGACCGCGGACCGGGAGTCGATGGCGCTGTGTCTCGACGCACTTCGCGGTGGTGAACCGCTGGTCGTCTACCCCGAGGGCACCCGCAAAGAGGGTCCCGTCGTCGAGGACCTCTTCGATGGCGTCGCGTGGCTCGCCGCTCGTTCACAAGCGATCATCGTGCCCGTCGGCATCGGCGGCTCGGCGGATGCGATGGGCCGGTCGCACAGGTTCCCGCGGCCGAAGAAGGTGCACTTGATTGTGGGCCGCCCGATCGCGCCGCCGCCCACGACCGGTCGGTCCGGGCTGCGGAAATGCACGGTCGAGTTGCAGGCGGAGGTGCAGCGTCTCTTCGACGCGGCCCAGACCCGCGTCTATGGCTCGGCGCCTCGCTGAGCGTCGCCGCAATCCCTCTTGCGCGGACGGGCGTGGCGGGAGAGTTACCCATGTGACCAGGGGAATACCCAGTTTCAGCGGGGCTACGATCCATTCCTGACGAAGAAAGGCTCTCCCATGAGCGGACTCGAAGAACTCCTCGGTGGTGCCCTCGGCGGCGACATGATGGCGAAGATCGCCGGCCGGCTGAACACCGGCGAATCAGGCGCCCAGAAAGCCGTTGGCGCGGCGCTGCCGGCGCTGCTCGGAAAGTTGAAGGCGAACGCCGATGACCCGACCAAGGCCGAGGCGTTGGCCGCCGCGGTCAACCGCGATCACGACGGTTCGTTCCTCGACTCGGCCGGCGACCGGTTCGGTGGGTTGTTCGGCGGCGATGATCAGACTGGTTCGAAGATCATCGGCCATGTGTTCGGCGATGAAGCCGACGCAGCCCAAGAGCAGGTCGCGGCGCAGGGGGGCATCGACAAGGGTCAAGCGGCCGGGCTCCTCGGTGCACTCGCCCCGATGGTTCTCGGTGCGCTGGGCAGGTCCGGCCAGGGCGCCGGGGGCGTTCAGGCACAGGGCCTGTCCGGCATGCTCGGCGGTCTCCTCGGCGGTGGTGGTGGCCTCGGCGGGATGCTCGGTGGCCTGCTCGGTGGCGGTGGCGGTGGCGGTGGCGGTGGCGGTGGCGGTGGCGGTGGCGGTGGAGGGTCGTCGCCGCTAGGGAAGGTCACGTCGATGCTCGACCAGAACAAGGACGGTTCGGTTGTCGACGACCTCACCCGAATGGCCACCGGTGGGCGAGCCACGGGCGGTTCGCGGGGCGGTGCCGGCGGAATGCTGTCCAAGCTGATGGGGATGCTGCGTCGCAAGTGAGTCACGAGTCACCCGTCGTCGGCTCGACCGGACCCTTTGCCCCGGTCCCGGTGAAGCTGCCGTTCCTTGGGCTGGTCCCGACCCACAACGAGTTCCGCTGGACGCTTCCGGTGGAGCAGTCGATCTGCACGTGGGCCGGCAATCTGTTCGGTGGGGCCGGTCTGGCGGCAGCGATCGAGGCGATGGAGTCGGTGTCCGGCCGCCCGGTGATCTGGGCGACGGGCCAGTACCTGTCGTTCGCCAAAGTCGGCTCGATCCTCGACCTCGACGTGACCCTTGCGGTTCACGGGAAGGCGACGACGCAGGCGAGGGTCGTCGTCCGGCACCGCAACAACGAGATCCTCACGGTCAACGGTGCGTTGGGAAGCCGCGACACCGAAGCCGAGGGGTCGTTCGCGGTGAAGCCCGACGTGCGACGTCCCGAGGAGTGCATGGAACGCCGACACCGGTTCGGCACCCAGAACTCGATCAACGAGCTCTTCGAGTCGCGCATCGCCATCGGCCGTGACCTCGACGACCTCGACGGCGTGCCCGCCCCCGATGGTCGGTCGGCGATGTGGGCGCGCCTTCCCGATGGAGGTGCAAGCACGGCGGCCGGCTTGGCGGTCCTCGGTGATTTCGTGCCGTTCGGCATCGGGCAGGCGCTCGGAGCGCGGGCCGGTGGGAACTCGTTGGACAACACGTTGCGGGTGATCCGGCTCGTCCCGACCGACTGGGTGCTGTGCGACATCCGCGTCCACGGCGTCCACCACGGGTTCGGCCACGGACTGGTGCATTTGTGGGCGGAGGACGGCACGTTGATGGCGACGGCGAGCCAGTCCGCCATCGTGCGCTACTGGTCGGAACAGGGAGTGCCTCCCCGCTCCCCGAACGCCGGGTAGCCCGCGCTACCGCAACGCGGCGAGCACATCGCTCGCTGCGGTGCTCCGATCATTGGTAAGCGCGCTTTGTTGCGGCGGCGGTGCACCGAGACCGAACGCCAGCGCTGCGGCGATGGCCGGCACCATTTCGCGCAGCTCTTTGGGTGGCGGGAAGTACTCATCCTCGTCGGTGACGCGTACGAGCGACACGCCCCGCTTCGGTGCGAGACGGGCGATCACTTCGTTCACCAACTCCTCCGGCGCCGAGGCACCAGCCGTCACCCCGACGATGCCGCTCAGGTCCGTAGGAAGTTCTGCTGCGCTGTTGACGCGGAACACTTTCGGGCAGCCTGCGGCGATCGCGACCTTCGCCAGGGCCACCGTGTTCGACGAATTCGCCGAGCCGATGACCACGATCGCATCGCATTGCGGAGCCATCGACGTGAGGGCATCCTGACGGTTGGTGGTGGCGTAACAGAGATCAGAGTGCCCCGGCACCCACATCTCCGGGAAACGACTCCTCGCCGCATCGAGCACACCAGCCCAGTCGTGATGACTCAGCGTCGTCTGCGCAAGCAGGGCAACGGGCCCTTCGAGGTCGAGCGCCGCAACGTCGTTGACGCTCTCGACCAGGTGCATGGCGTGGGGGGCGACGGCCATGGTCCCGACTGCCTCGTCGTGGCCCTCGTGGCCCACGTAGACGATGTTGAACCCTTTCCCGGCACGCACCTTGGCTTCGTGATGGACCTTGGTGACAAGGGGACACACCGCATTTACGACGAAGCCGCCGTTGGCCTGCGCCGCCGCGACGACTGCGGGAGGAGAACCATGCGCGCTGAGCATGAGCGGAGCTCCGACGGGAACGTCGTCGAGACTGTCGACGAAGACCACGCCCAGGTCGCGGAAGCGGTCCACGACGAGCCGGTTGTGAACGATCTCGTGATAGCAGTAGACGGGCGGCTCGAACATCCGGACGAGCCACGTGAGCGCCTTGATGGCCATCTCGACTCCTGCACAGAATCCCCGCGGCGCGGCAAGGAGCACTTGTTCGACGCCACCGGCGCCGCCAGCCTGATCGATGGGGACGCCGCTCGGCGTGGACGGGTTGTTCACCCGATCGAGGGTATCGGGGTCGGCGGTATACGCCGGCCTCGGAGCCGCCGATCGCCCATCGCCGGGGTCCTGCGCAGACGTGACGGTGGGCACCGTTGGGCCGTCCCGACCGGAACGACGGGGGTGACCGGTAGGCTTGATGGGTTCTGTCACCGGACAGACCAGGCCGAAGGGGGATGGGGTGCACGTAGCGGAGCGAAGCGAACAGGCGCAGCGCCGCGCCAACGGCGTGTCGCTTCCCTCGGTGGTCAGTGTCGCTCCCGGCTCGGCGGCCGAGGATGCGGGGATCGTCCGCGGCGATGAACTGGTGACGGTGAACGGCCAGGCCGTGCGCGACGTGATCCAGTACCGCCTCCTGGTCGACGAGGCCGAGGTGTCCCTCGTGGTGCGCCGGGGCGGCCTCGAGTTCGATGTCGAGATCGCGAAAGCCGCGGGCCAGGCGCTGGGTATCGAAGTGCAGTCGGCGCTGTTCGATCAGTTGCGCACGTGCGACAACCACTGCTCGTTCTGTTTCATTTATCAGTTGCCGCCGGGGATGCGGCCGAGCCTCTACCTCAAGGACGACGACTTCCGTCTCTCGTTCCTCTACGGAAACTTCACCACCCTGACCCGATTCACCGAGGCCGATCTCGAGCGGGTGATCACCGAGGGCCTGTCGCCGCTGAACGTGAGCATTCACGCCACCAACCCCGACGTGCGGTCGGCACTGCTGCGCAATCGCCGGGGTGCCACGAGCCTGCGATGGCTGAAGGCGTTGCTTGCCAACGGTGTCGAGGTCCACGGACAGCTCGTGGTGTGCCCCGGGGTGAACGACGGCGACATCCTTGAAGACACGTTGTGCGGGGTGCTCGACGAATACCCGTCGCTGGCGTCGTTGCATGCTGTGCCGCTCGGCCTCTCGAAGTTTAACAAGGAGCCGTCGCTACGCGTGCATACGGTCGAGGAGGCGCAACGCGTCGTCGACGCGGTGGCACGGTGGCAGGAGATCTTCCTGTCAGCGATCGGTCGACGGATGGTATTTGCCGCTGACGAGTACTACCTGATGGCCGGCGTCGAGTTCCCGCCGACCGAGACCTACGAGGATTTCTGTCAGCACGAGAACGGCATCGGGATGACACGCACGCTCGAGCGCGAGCTGCTCGGTCTGACGGACGCGCCGACGGATGTGGCCTCGGGGTTCTTCGCCTGGGTCGAGGGTGCTCCGGCCGAGGGCTATCGTGCGCCGCGCACTGTAGGGGGCGAGCAGGGTGGCGTCGTCTTCGCTCCGCGCCGCAATGCACCGGTGGCGATCCTGACCGGCGAATACGGCGCGAAGGTGCTCGCCGGGGTCCTCGCGCCGGTGCTGACCGAGTTGGGGCGCAACGACGTCCGTATTGTTCCTGTGGTCAACGAGTTCTTCGGCGGCAACACCGCGGTGGCCGGACTGATGGTGGGCAGTGATCTTGCTCGCGTTCTCGCCGCCGAGCCGATCGGGCATCGCTACCTGCTCCCCGATGTCTGCCTGTCGAAGGGTGTGTTCCTCGACGGCACACGTCCCGATTGCCGCCCTGCGCGTTGCGCAGCACGACGCGCTCGCCGTCGCGGGAAAGAAACC
>JANOHI010000010.1:0-27664 GCA_031406385.1 Acidimicrobiia bacterium | reverse complement strand
GGTGACCACGCTCATCTGAAGTTCCTCAGAGTTGCTCACTGAATTTCCCCACCCGTAGGGCTCCACCAATGAGGGTGGGGCGCCCTTGATGCTGTTGGTCTCTGACCACGCAACAGCGACCAAGGGAGCCCCGTTCTCAATGCTCACACGGGAGGATGATGTGGACGCTCACGCGCTCCGCAAGAGAGGTTGGACGATCTCCGCGATCGCCCGTCACCTCGGCCATGACCGCAAGACCATCCGGGCCTATCTGGCCGGTGAACGCAGCGTCGGCGTGCGCCGGCGCGTCGACGACGACCCGTTTGACCGCTTCGAGGACTACGTGCGGGCCCGGCTGCTCGAGGACCCGCATGTGTGGGCGTCGGTGCTGTTCGACGAGATCGTCGCGCTTGGGTTCGACCGGTCGTATCCGATCTTCACCCGACATCTCCGCCGCCGGAACCTGCGTCCACACTGCGAGCCATGCTCGCCCGCGAAGAATCGGGCGGTGGCGGTGATCGAGCATCCGCCGGGCGCGGAGACACAGTGGGACTGGGTCGCTTGCCTGACCCGCCGCCATTGTGGGGTTTCGGACCGGCGGCACGACTGTTTGTCGGCGCGCTCGCGCACTCGGGCCGGTGGCGGGGCGTGCTCGCCGAATCGATGGACCAGGCGCATGTGGTCGATGGCCTCGACCGTGTCGGCCGGATGCTCGGCGGTGTCACGAACGAGTGGCGCTTCGACCGCATGGCCACCGTCTGTCATCCAGCGACCGGCCGGATCACGGCCTCGTTCGCCGACGTCGCCAAGCACTACGGCGTGACCGTGCGGATCTGCCCGCCACGCCATGGGAACCGCAAGGGCGTGGTCGAGAAGGCCAACCACACCGCCGCCCAGGCGTGGTGGCGGACGCTCCCCGACGACATCACTCTCGAGGCCGCGCAGGCGTCACTGGAGCGCTTCTGCGCCGGTCTGCGAGGCGACGGACGGACCCGCGTGATCGGCGAACTGCGAGCGACAGTGGCCGTCCACGCCGAGGCTGAGCGACTCCGCCCGATGCCGCCACCGTTCCCCGCCACCCTGAAGGTCGAAAGACGCGTCAGTGCGCAGGCACTCGTCGCGTTCCGAGGGAACCGCTACTCCGTCCCACCGGAACTCGCCCACACCACCGTGACCGTGACCCGGTTGCTCCACCGGGCGCACATCGACATCGCCACCACGTCAGGGATCGTGATCGCCCGCCACACCCTCGCAGCAGACGGCACCGGCGTCATGGTCCGACACCATGGCCACGTCGTCGCCCTCGAACACGCCGCCCTGGCCGCGTTCAACGATGGGCCACCACACCGCCGCAAACAACGCATCCCACCCGGCCCGGCCGCTCGCCAAGCCGCCGATGAGATCATCAGCACACAGACAATCAGCACACCTACTACATCTCATAACCCAGAGCTTGGGCGGAAGGCGGCTGGAGACGACGTCGTCGTTGATCTTGCCGCATATGCCCGAGCCGCTCAAGGAAGGAACACCCTCACATGACCCGCACCACCACCACCACCACGACCGGACCGCCGACCCCGATGCCGTCGACCGCCGCCCAGGCGAGTCTTTACCAGACACTCCGATCGCATCTCGCCGTGCTGCGACTGCACGACTGCGCTGAAGCGCTCCCATCCGTTCTCGACGCCGCAGCAGCCGAGAAGCTGTCCGTCACCGCCACGCTCGAACGGCTGTTGGCGATCGAGGTGTCCGCCACTGAAGCCCGGCGCCTCGCCGGGCGCTTGCGCTTCGCGTGTCTGCCATCGCCAGCATCGTTGGAAGACTTCGACTACGACGCCCAACCGGGCGTCGACCGTCAACTGATGAACGAGCTCGGCACGTGTCGGTTCCTCGAGACCGCCACCAACGTGCTGCTCATCGGACCGCCCGGCGTCGGCAAAACCCACCTCGCTGTCGGTCTGGCCCGACGCGCTGCCGAGACCGGCTATCGGACCTACGTGACGACCGCCGCCGATCTCGCCGCCCGCTGCCACCGCGCCGCCATCGAAGGCCGCTGGGCGACCACCATGCGCTTCTTCGCCGGACCCACGCTGCTCGTGATCGACGAACTGGGCTACCTGCCGCTACCCGCCGAAGCCGCCTCCGCGCTGTTCCAAGTCGTGTCGCAGCGCTACATGAAAACCTCGATCGTGCTCACCACCAACCGGGGCGTCGCCGCCTGGGGCGACATCCTCGGCGACACCACCGTCGCCGCCGCCATGCTCGACCGCCTCCTCCACCGATCCGTCGTCCTCAACCTCGACGGCGACTCCTACCGCCTCCGCGACCACCACGCCCGCAACAACACCCTCCGCACCACCATGACCGGCACCCGCCAACCACTACGCTGAACACGCCCACAGGTGGGGAATTTCGACGAGCATCAGTGGGGCATTTCGGCAAGCGCGGTCACCGGAACGGAAGCAGGTGACGGGGGTGTCGCGCTGCAAGCAAATTGCAAGCGACCGTTCGTGGAACGCAGCGGAGCCCAGCGGAAGAAAGCGGCGCCTGGCTCCGCGAATCCCCTCCTCAGAGCCACTTTTCTGCCGCTTGGCTCCGCACCGTACTTCTCCGCCTCATGATGGACGGTGTGGTTCCGGTTCCTGGTTGACACTTTCCGGTCGGGTCCGGTTCCCCGAAACGAGCGGGTATCAGACCGCCGAACGTAAGCGCACGTGCTGGCGAAAACCGCTTCTTAGCAGCACGAACGCGCTTTCCCTGTACTAGTAAGCACGCGTAGTTCTGGAGTTCCGGCTCCTGGGCAGCCCTTATGGGGCCGTTCCGGTAGGTCCGGACAGAATCGTGAATCGGTTGCGTCGTGAGGCTATCGAGGTGTTGTCAGCGATTCGAGATCGGCTGGTAGACCCGCACGTAATCGACGTAGTACTGGATCGGAAACTCGAGGTCCAAGGCGATGTTCCCCCCCCAAGGTCCCTCCGAGAGCCAGGTTGAGGATGATGAAGAACGGCCGATCGAACACCCACTTGCGCTCGACCAGATCCTGGGGACTGATTTCGAAGTACATCTCGCCGTCGAAGAACCAGCGGATCCCCCGTGCGTCCCAATCGACCGCAAAGGTGTGGAAGTCGTCGCCGATGTCGAACTCCTGGCGATTCCATTTCGACTTCCCACCGGCACCGGCATAGCCCGGGCCGTGCACGGTGCCCATCACGAGATTCGCTTCGCGTCCGACGTACTCCATGATGTCGATCTCGCCGACGTTGGGCCACTGGCGCTCCGGATCGGGCGAGTCCGGGTCGAAGTCTGCTCCCAGCATCCAGAACGCCGGCCATGTTCCCGCTCCCTTCGGCACCTTGATACGCGCCTCGATCCGGCCGTACTGGAAATCCCGCAGACCCTTGCTCTTGAGCCGGGCGGACGTGTAGTACGAGTCTTCGAACTTCTCCTGTCTGAGCTCGATGACCAAGAGACCGTTCTGCAGCCGGGCGTTCTCGGGCCGATCGGTGTAATACTGCGCCTCGCCATTCCCCCAGCCCCAACCGCCGATGTCATAGGTCCAATTCGACCGGTCGATCGCCGGCGCGTCGAATTCGTCGCTCCAGGCCAGTTCCATCCCTTCTGGGGGTTCGATCGGAATCGGTGTCGGCGATTGGATGGTCGAAGTCGGCGCAGCTGTCATCGGGGACACCAGTGTTGTCGGCACAACGGTCGCCGACACGACGGCTACCGGCGGCTCAGTGGATACGACGTCTGACGCAGCATCACGAGTCTCGCCTGAACCGCAGGCGGCAAGGACGAGCGGGAGGATCAGCAGCGCGAATCGAGCGACGTGACTTCTCAACTGCGCTCGTTGCTTCATGGCCTCAGACCGGCTAGCCCTTGACTGCGCCGGACGTGAGGCCCGAGATGATGTGGCGCTGCAGGAACAGGAAGAGCACCATCATCGGGAACATCAACATCAGCACTGCGGCGGCGAGCTTGGGCCAGTCGCTGCCGTACACGCCCTCGAAGACGATGAGGCCACGCGTGATCGGATACAGATCCTCGTCGTTCAGGTAGACGGTTGCCAGGATCAGTTCGTTCCAAATCCCTATGGCGTGGATCACCGTGACCGTGGCGATTGCGGGTCGGAGCAATGGGATGAGGATGTTGAACACAAACCTGATGTAGCCGCAGCCATCGACGGCGGCCGATTCGTCGAGATCATTCGGGATCGACTTGATGTAGTTGACGAGAATGACCAACCCGATCGGGTTGACCAGGAACAACAGGATGTAGCCCTGGCGGGTGTTGTAGAGACCAAGATTCAGGATCAGCTGGAACTGGGGGATCAGCGCCGGTGGAAGGAACAACGCCACGACGTACAGCGTGATCAGCGCTTTGGAGCCCTTCACATAGCCTCGAGCGATCGGGAAGGCCACGAAGATCGAGAAGATCACGAACAGAGATGTCGCCACCGACGTGTAAATCAGTGAGTTGAGCATGAACCTCGGAAAACTGGCGAGCTTCCAGGCCTCCGTGAAGTTGTCGAGATTGAATCCGCTCGGCAGGCCGGTGGGGTTCTTGAAAAACTCCGGCAAAGACTTTAACGACGCGCCGACGAGGATCAGGAGTGGGCCGACATAGAAAGCGGCGAAAAGCAACAAGATCGAGTAGGAGATCGCCTTGTTCCCGAAGCGGCGCCGCCTTGCCCGACTAGCACCGCCGAGATCCGTTGCGGCACCGCTTTCCGTGAGAGCAGTCATCCCATGTACTTCCTTTCACGACGAGAGACCACCATGTTGGCGCCCATCCCGAGCACCAGCACCAGCAGGAACAGCACGACCGAGGCCGCTGCCGCATAGCCCTGGCGGAACGAGCTTGTGCCGGTCTGTCCGAACGCCTCGGCGTAGACGACATAACCGAGCACCTGAGTGCCGTTCTTGAACCCGGTCAACACGAGGAACAGCATCCATGCCTGGAGCGACCCGACGATGTTGAGGAGGAAGTTCGTGTTGACAGCGGGCGTGAGCTGGGGCCAGGTGACGTTCTTGAAGCGCTGCCATCCGCCTGCGCCGTCGGCCGACGCGGCCTCGTAAAGGTCCGCAGGAATGGCCTGCATCCCAGCCAGAAAGATGACCATCGTGAATCCGGCGTTTGCCCAGATCTGCACGACAATGACCCAGTAGAACGCCTGCGGCCCAGCGAGGAATTGGGAACTCATTCCGAACCACTCGAAGATCGAGTCCATCGGCCCGCCGCCGGGACGCAGGAACAGCTTCCACATGAGGCCCTGGACGGCGACGCCCAGGATCACCGGGACGAAGAAGAGGGTGCGGAAAACCATTCGACCCCGCAACTTCTGGTTGACAAGTATTGCCATCAAGAGACCGATCCCGAACTGGATCGTGGTGACCAGCACCATGAATATCAATGTCCGCTTGAGCGCCTGGAAGTTGTCGCGTGATCGAGCGCCTTCGAGGAGGAAATCGTCGAAGTTCTTGAATCCGACCCAGCGGATTGGCAGGCCCTTGATCCCGGTCGCGTCAGTGAACGCGTAGACGATCGTTGCCAACGAAGGCCCAAGCAACGTGACGAGGTAAAGGACGAGCCCGGGCATCAGAAGCAGCCACGGAAGCAGGCGGTTTCTATGTCCCCCGAAGCGACTTCGCTGTTGAACAGCCATAGCTCATCTCTCGATCGTTGTGTTCGACGGGTGATGTCGAGGACATGACTCGCTCGGTAGGTGCGAGCCGACCAGAGGCCGGCTCGCACCCATTCAGGTCGGGATCAGTCCCTTCCGCCTGAATTACAGCCCGGACTCCAAGTCGGCTTGGGCCTTGGCGGCGGCCGCAGCCGGATCACTGAAATCCTTGTTGTACAACCAGAGCGAACCCTGGCCGCCGTTGGCATTCTGACCAGCGCCCTTCGGCCCTGCGAACCACTGCTCGTAGCCGACGGTGAATCGCCCCGCCTGCAGGATCGGAGCAACGGCCCGACCCATGGTGCTGTCCAGCGTTGCGGTGGGCTGGGTCGGCAGGAAGTTGACCGCGTTGGCGAAGGCGTTGTAGTTGTCGGGCTCTGAGAACGCTGCGAGGTAGGCCATCGCAAGGTCCTTGACCTTGGTGCCCGAGGCGACCGCGAAGCCTTGGTCGTACTTGCCGAACAGGGTCTGGTTGTCCGCGGCAGTGTCGCTGCCGGGGAACGGGATGTAGGTCCACTTGAATGTGGCGCCGGCCTTACCGGAGTCCGCCGGTGGCTCCATGACGCCGGCATTCCACCCGCCCATCGGGCCGAAGGCAATGTCGCCGGCCAGGTAGCGCTGGGCCGCTGCGTCGCCTGTGAGACTGGCGGATTCGGCGTCGAGCATGTCCTTGGCGTAGGTGCCGTAGCGTTCGAACAGCTTCATGCCCTGCTCGTCATTCCACTTGGCGGTGCCCGTCCAGAGTCCCTCGACGAGGCCCTTTTGGTCGGGATAGAGCGCACCGAGGAGCCCGTAGCTACCGACGAAGACCGGCCATCCATCCTGACCGCCGGCGATCATGCACTTGTCGCCGGCAGCCTTGACGGCGACGCATGCTGCGGCCAGCTCGTCCCAGGTGGTCGGAACCTTGACGCCGGCTTTGTCGAGCAGGTCGAGGTTCACGAACATGCCGCTGTAGGTCGTGCGGCCGAGGTTGATCGAATAGACCTTGCCATCGAACGAGCCACCTTCATCGATCGCCGCCTTGTCGTAGTTTGCGACGAACGGCTGGTCGGTGAGGTCCATGAGTAGGCCGCCCTCGATGAGCTGCTGCCAATACGGCTTGTCGACGTCCTTCATGTACGGCTGTACAGGGTTCGCGAAGCCAGTCACGGTGATCGTGGTGACGTCGATGTCGTTGGCCGTCAGGCGGGTCTGGTTCGCCGTCGCGAGGACGTCGGCCTTCACGATCGACAGGTCGACCTTGACCCCCGGGTTGGCCGCCTCGAACTTCTGGTTGAAGTCCTTCACGAAATCCACCATCGGTGGGTTCTGGTGGATAAGGACGCGCAGCGTGCCCGTCAGCTCAGCCGCCGGTGCGTCGCCCGCTGCGGGAGCTTCGGTGGCACTTGGTGCATCGGTGGACGCCGGTTCCGCGCTCTTGTCGTCAGAGCTGCATGCAGAAGCTGCCAGCCCGAAGACGACCAGCATGGGTACGAGTAGTGACTTCTTCCGTATTCTCATGTTTCTTGTCCCCTGTGTGTGTTGGTTGATGTGAGTTCGCGAACGGGCGATTCAGATGACGACCTGTGCTCAGGGGGTTCGCCCTGAACTCCGGTGAAGTTCGGTGGTGATCCCGGGGTGGCTCAGGCCGTTTCGAAAGTAAGCAGACGTATCGCATGGACCGCCTCGAGATAAGCGTGTGTACGTATCGAGTTGGTGACAGGCAGATGGAGGGCGAGGCCGGTGATACGCCCGAAGGGTCGTGGGCGTTGCGCGTTCGCGGCCACGGCGCAGGGCAGCGCCTGCTGCTTGATCACCGGCTCTCGAATTCTGCTCAAGGAGGGCTCGCCACCGAGCTGCTTCACCAAGACCTTGGCCCCGCTCGCCAACTCGGGGCCCGAAAGGCTCGAGCGACACACCAGAGAAACTTTCGACTTGCATCGACGTTGTGATGATGTGCTCTCCCCTCGGCTTGCGAGCCCCGACCGAACACGGCCTGGGAGCGCTCCCAGCGAAGAGCTCACGTGTGACCAAAGTCAATAGTACGATTCGTCTGAGAGCGCTCCCAGCGACGACGTCGACACCCCGCCGCCGCAATCGCGGAGCAGAGAGAGATTCGCATGTCGGCCACAGATGGCGTCGAGTTCGTAGATGGTGTCGAGATGTACCGGATCGCCTCCGTCGACCGAATTGAACCATTCCTGATGACGGTGGTCAGCAACTCGGATCTGTGGATGTTCGTTTCGAGCGCGGGAGGGCTGACTGCAGGGCGCGTCGAACCCTCGCGATGCATTTTCCCGTACGAGACCGATGACCGTCTCCACTACACCGGCGGCAGAGTCGGTCCCGTGACCGTGCTGAGCGTGCAGCAAGTCGAACGCACGGTGCGCTGGGAACCGTTCACGGGAAACGACCCCGCCACCCGCCGAAGCCTCCTCAAGAGCCTCCTCGGCAACGCCGTGATCTTCGAAGAGGAGCATCTCGACCTCGGGCTCACGATTCGGTGCCGGTGGGCGCCTTCCGATCGGTTCGGTTGGGTGCGAACCGTGTCGTTGCTCAATTGCGGGAACGAAGCGCTGACGGTCGCCATCGTCGACGGCCTGCTCGATGTGATGCCTTGGGGCATCGGCGTGCCGTTCCAGCAGCAGATGAGCAATCTCGGAAACGCCTACCGGCGCAGCGAGATCGACGAGTCCGGGATCGGTGTCTACACGCTCGAGGCGCTGATCGTCGATCTGCCCGAGCCGGCCGAGGCGCTCCGGGCGACGACCGTGTGGTCGACGGGCTTGGGGGCACCGCGGCGAAGTGTCGACCCACGCGCAGTGACCGCCGCCAGAGAGGGTGGGCCGTTTCAGGAATCGGCCCTGCTGACCGGACGCCCCGGCGCATTCCTGATCAATGCCTCCGTTTCCATCGCCCCCGGCGAGACCCACAGATGGCACGTTGTCGCAGACGTGGCTCAGAGCCATGCAGACATCGCTCGGCTCATCAGCGATCTCGGGTCGACCGACGATCGATCGCAGCAACTCGACGACGACCTCGAACGGTGCGCGGCCGGGCTCCGCAACATCATCGCCAGTGCCGACGGCGTGCAAACGACCGCGTCGCCCAAGGTCGATGCCCATCACCTCGCCAACAGCCTGTTCAACGTCATGCGCGGAGGCACCTTCGCCAATGGCTACTCGGTTGAGTCCGAACGGTTCCGTTCGTTCGTCGGCGAGCGCAACACCGAGGTCGCCGTCCGGCACGCCGATTGGCTCGCAGACCTTCCGGAATCGATCGAGGTGGCCGACCTCCGGGTGCGAGCCGCCCAGTCCGGTGATCCCAACCTGACAAGGCTGGCCCACGAGTACCTGCCGCTGCAGTTCTCGCGACGCCACGGTGATCCGAGCCGACCGTGGAACCAGTTTGCGATCCGAGTAAGAGACGCGGACGGTGAGCGCTTGCTGAGCTACCAGGGTAACTGGCGCGACATCTTCCAGAACTGGGAGGCCTTGAGTCACAGCTTCCCCGGATACCTGCCCTCCATCATCGCCAAGTTCGTCAACGCCTCGACCGCAGACGGCTTCAATCCCTACCGGATCACCAGCGAGGGGATCGACTGGGAGGTTCACGAACCGGAGAATCCCTGGAGCGGGATCGGCTACTGGGGTGACCACCAGATCGTCTACCTCTACCGTCTGCTGCGCACCCAGTGCCAGTTCGATCCCGGCTGGCTGGCGAGCGAGTTGGGGGAGCGCACCTTCTCGTTCGCGAACGTGCCCTATCGAATAGCGCCGTTCGAGCAGCTGGTACGGGACCCGAAGGCAACGATCGAGTTCGACTCGGCTGCGGCGGCCGCCGTCGACGAGCAGGTCGACCGACTCGGCGCCGACGGGCGATTGGTCCTCGACGCGACCGGCATCGTCCGGCATGTCACGTTGCTGGAAAAACTCCTCATTCCTGCCCTCGCCAAGCTCTCAAACTTCGTGCCGCGTGGCGGGATCTGGATGAACACCCAGCGCCCCGAGTGGAACGATGCGAACAACGCCCTCGTCGGGTTCGGTCTGTCGATCGTCACGCTCGCCCACCTGCGTCGGTACCTGCAGCTGATCGACGACGTCACCGTGGACATCGACGACGCCTATCTCGTCTCGGACGACGTGATCACCTGGCTCGACAACGTCGTCACGGTGCTCGAATACCACGAGGATCTGGTCGGCGCGTCGTCGATCGACGATGAGGAGCGGTCGCAGGTCGTTCACCAGTTGGGGCGAGCGTTCAGTGACTACCGCGCCCGGTTGTACGAAGCCGGGCCTTCGGCGCCGAAACCGCTCGCTCTGACGACGCTGCGGCGCCTGCTTCGGACCTCGATGCGACATCTCGACGACTCGCTGCGAGCTGCCCGTCGCCCCGACGGCCTCTACGACGCGTACAACCTCGTGAGGTTCTCCGACGCCGACCGCGAGGCCGCCGTCACCCACCTCGAGGCAATGCTCGAAGGTCAGGTCGCGGCGATCAGCTCGGGGCTGCTTGACGTCGACGAGGTCGTCGCTCTCGTCCAGGCAATGTACGACTCCGAGCTGTACCGGGAAGACGTCGACAGCTTCGTGTTGTACCCAGCGCGCCGCAGACCAGCGTTCCTCGAACGCAACCGCGTGCCCTCCGAAGCCGTCGAGTCCAACCCGTTGCTGTACGCACTCCTCGCCGCCGGCAACGACGACATCATCGTTCGGGACCTCACCGGCAGTTACCACTTCTGCGCCGACTTCATGAACGCAGCAGATGTCTCGGCCGCGCTCGACTCGCTCAGCGGGACTGACTTCGGCCCGCATGTCGCCGGCCACGGAGACGAGACGCTCGACCTGTTCGAACAGGTGTTCAACCATCACGAGTTCACCGGTCGGTCCTCGACCATGTATGGGTACGAGGGGATCGGTTCGGTGTACTGGCACATGGTGGGGAAGCTACTCCTGGCCGTCCAGGAGTCGATCCTGGATGCGCCACCGGAAACGAGCGGCGACTCGCTCGGTGAACTGATCCGGCTGTACGACCGCGTACGCGATGGACTCGGGTTCAACAAGACCGCCGCCCAGTACGGCGCGTTCCCGACCGATCCCTATTCGCACACACCGGCCCACGCCGGAGCGCAGCAGCCTGGCATGACCGGCGGGGTCAAAGAAGAGCTGCTGACGCGCTGGGCCGAGCTGGGACTCACCGTTGCGCAGGGCTCGATCCGCTTCTCACCGATGCTCCTGAGCGACCGTGAATTCAGGACCGAGCCCGGCAGCCTGTCCTACCTCGATGTCGCAGATCGGAACTCCGATCTCTCGGTGCCATCCGGGTGCGCGGCCTTCACGATCTGCCGAGTGCCCATTGTCGTACACGCCGCGGGAACCCATCCTGCGATGGTGGTCACCCTCGCGGACGGGAGTCGCCGCGAAGTCGCCGGATGGTCCCTGGACCAACTGAGCTCCCGCCAGATCTTCGATCACGCCGGAGTCGTCGTGCGGCTCGACGTCTTCATCCCAGGCGACTCGATCAGACGATGAAAAGCCTGACGCTCGAAGCGATCGGCAAACTGGCCGGAGTATCGCGGTCGACAGTCTCGAGGGTTCTGAACGACCATCCCGAAGTCCGCCCTGAAGTAAGGACCCGCGTGGAGGCCGTGATCGAGAAGACCGGCTACCTCCCGAACCAGGCGGCCCGAGCCCTCGCCTCGAAACGAACCGGACTACTCGGGCTCGTCATGCCGACCAAAGCCATCGAGTTGTTCGGTGACCCGTACTACTCAGCGCTCGTGGCCGGCATCCAGGAAGGCTGCGCCGACACCGGTTCGATCTTCTCCATCTTCCCGTTCTACGGCCCGGAAGGGCAGGCGGTCCTGATGCCGACCCTGGTCGCACGCGGCTTCCTCGATGGTGTCATCGTTACTGCGGGCCCGCACAGCGACCACTTGATCGCGACGTTGCAGGAACGCGGCAAGAACGTGGTCGTCGTCGGCCAACCGGCCGGTCTTGACGGCCTCCGTCGTGTCGACGTCGACCACCGTGCGGGAAGCGTTGCCGCCACCACTCATCTCTGTTCGCTCGGCCGACGACGCGTCGGTTTCGTCGGGCCAACCTCCAGGTATCTCTTCGGCGTCGCGCGGCTCAACGGCTACCGTGACGCGATCGTGGCCGCCGGCCGAGACCCCGATGATCGAGCGATACGACTCGACGAGCCGAACGTTGAGGGCGGATACCGGGCAACTCTTGCGGTGCTTTCTGCGCACCCCGACGCCCTGTACGTGGCCACCGACCCGATGGCGGAGGGTGCGCTCCGGGCATTGCGCGAATCCGGACTTCGGGTTCCCGACGATGTTGCTGTCGTCGGCTTCGACGGCTTGCCCAACAGCCGGCCCACGAACCCGCGGTTGACCACGGTCGTCCAGCCCGTGGTCGGGGTCGGGCGCTCGGCTGTTCATCTGCTGCAAGAAGACCGCACAGGGCCCGACGTAGTCATCCTGCCGACGGAGCTTCGGATCGGCGACTCGTGCGGCGCCCGCGACACCACAGAAGAAACGGCGCTCTTCGCTTGAGCGGACGGTGGTTGGTTGAGGGTCCACAGTTCAGCCTCAACGAACATTATACGCGCGCCTACTAACTCCTTCTGTTGCTTGTCAGCAATTTGTCATCACTTTGTCCGCGAACGACCCGAAACGAGCGGGTATCAGACATCAGAACGTAAGCGCACGTACTGGCAAATGTGCCGATGACCAGTACAAACAGGTTCTTCACAGAACTAGTAAGTACACGTAGTTCTGGAGTTCGGCTCTCCCTTTCGGCACGATTTTCCGGCAGACCTGATGACTTCGATCGATGAGGTAGAAATCATCATCGATGACGGAGGCCGGAGTGCTCGGTGGTCTCGCACTCACGAGTGCCAGTCCTCACGCTGACCGAGAACCGACGCGATCGCGAACCGTGGCAACGAGCGGCCTTGCAGTAGTTCCGCATCGGCTCGGTCGACAAGGCCGTGGACGCGCTCGACAGCCGTGGCAGTATCGAGCGCCTCGCCGCGCTTCCAGATGTACGTGCACGTATGGTCGGTGCGTGGTCCCAGGCTTGGGCTCACGGAATACCGGAAGCCACCGGCGCAGACGGCACGGCCCCATCCGAACGAGGGGGCCGTGCGGGTTGCGACGTGAGCCGGCGATCAGTTCTTCGGGGGGCGAAGCACGTCCACCCACACCAGGCGGTGGTCCGACGTCGGGAACCCCCCGACCGCATTCCACGCCGGGTTGAACACGCCAGTGAGTCGTGACAGCTGATCGCTCGGCGCGGGCCAGAACACGCCGGAACCAGAGGTCGTCAGACCTGCCGACGGCAGAACGTAGTCGGCCCGCAGGTTGCCCGGTGCTGCGTCACTGAAGTCGGCCGTATCGAAACGAGGGTCGCTGAGGTGGCCAGTGTTCGCGCCGCCCTGCAGCGCCGCAGCCGCCGCCCCACCTGCCGAGCTCGGGGCCGGCGACTGCAGCACCAGCGGGTGGCCGAGCAGCTGCGAGATGGCGCCGGCGAAGCTGTCGCCGTCCTTGGGGTCGGCGTTCTGGTCACCCATGATCACGAAGGACTCGCCCGCCGCCAGGCCACCCGTTCTTCCCTGGTCGTCGTAGAGGTACCCGGAGCGGACGGGATCCACATAGTCAGCCCAGAGCCGGATCTCGTCGTGGTTGCGGCGGCCGTTGCGATCCTCGGGTCCGTCGAACACGGGCGGCGTCGGATGGCTTGCCAGCACATGAACGATCCGGCCGCGTACTTGAACGGGGATGTCCCAGTGCGACTTCGACGACAGGCGCAGGATGGCGACCTCTTCCGGGCTGTAGAACGGCGTCGGAATGAGGTTTCCGGGCATGTCCTTCCACTTGAACAGCTGGAATGTCCGGATGTCGTCGTATCTGATCGGATGCTTGGAGAACACCGCCATGCCGAATTGACCGGGGAAGAAGCCGAAGCCGAACGCGTCGTCACCGCCACCGATCACACCGTTGTTGTTCAGATCGAACCCGGAAGGAACGCCGGTATTCGATGGCGCCACGTAAGCGAACGGATACTCGATGGGCTTGGCTCCGTTTTGCCCGACCTCGAGGTAGTTGTCTCGGAACAGGTCGACGGCGACGTTGCCCTCCACGTAGTCGAACTCGTTGAGGAGCAGCACGTCAGGGCGGACCCGCTGCACCACCTCGGCGACGTTGCGGGCCTGTTGGCGCCGCAGCTCCTGCACCGCGTCAGCGGCCAGAGCCGAGGAGAGATCGGACACCAACAGCCCGGGCGCGCTGCGGTTCAACGAGACGTTGAACGTGGCGAATCGCGACAGCTGCGACTCCTTGTCGTCCTTGTCGTCCTTGTCGTCCTTGTCACCGCTCACGTCGACAGCGAATGCCAGGAACTGCGTGGACTGCGTGGCCGAGAAGTTGTTGTCGGAGACGACGACCAGCGATCGGCGGCCATCGGCAAGCCTCGGGCCGAACGTCATTCCCTCCAAGTTGTCGAGCGGGATACCGAGATCAGCCAGGTTCAGCACCAGCTCCTTGCGCAGCGGAGCGACACCGCCGATGGTGCCGTTCTGCTTCAGGCGCGACGAGTTGTCGAGGGAGAACTCGTACAGCGAAACGTCATTGCCGGTGCCGGGGATACCGGCTGAGAACGATCGCTCCAAGGCGAGATACGAGCCGTTGTCATTGATGGAGAGCAGCTCGACCAACCCATTGGTGGCGAAGTTGGTCGCCGGAATCGGCTCCCGCACGACTCGATTCGTGTCGAACCGGTACTCGGCCTTGGGCTTGCCCTGTTCGTACACCAGGACGCGCGACGGGCTCGTGAGCGTCGTCGTGGCGGCCGGACCATCCTGAACAAGCGCGTTCTCCGTGGCGGTGACGAGCGTCTTGCCATCAGGGCTGATCGTGAGCGATTCGAACGCGAGATTGTTGCGAATCCCCGACGTGGGCGGCGTCGGCGTGTAGGCCGAGGGCACCGGAAGCTCCGCGACAAGGACGCCGTCAGCGCGCCGGTACTGGTTGACGAACGGGGCAAAGACGCGTCCGGCGGCGACGTTGGCCTCACCCTCGGAGGAGATGAACACGGTGCCGTTCGGCCCAAGGGCGATCCCTTCCGGATCGATGCTCAGCGCGGGATAGGTCGAGCCGTCAGCTCGCTTGAGCTCGGTGACCGCCGTGAATTGCACGTCGCCCGCTCCGAGAGCCCCATCCGCAAGGTCGATGTCGAGCGTATAAAAGCGGGCCGGGTTGGACTGGCTGCGATCGTCGGAGATCGCCAGGTACTGACCGGTCGCAGGGTCGAACGTGATGCCCGACAGCCCGCCGACGACCGTCGAGTTGTACGTCGTCCCCGTCGGGAATACGACCTGACCCAGGAGGTCGATGGACTCGACGCCGACCTTCGATCGACGCGAGTCGTCCTCTTTCGGTGCCGCTTGGGCCGTCGATATGGATGCAATCAACGCTGATGCCGCGGCGAGCGCGGCGAAGGTGGAACGGTTTCGCACGGTGCGATCTCCTCTCGTCGGTGCGGATGGTAAGGACAGGAGTTGGCCGGGAGGTGACGGCCAAGACAGCCCCAGCCGAACCGCAAGGCAAATTCAGGTCGCCGAGCCGGCATTCGCCCCGACGTGCGGTCGGCCGGCGGGCCATTTGTCAGCAACTTGTCATCAGCCTGAGTCAAAAGCCCGAGGGCGGCACGCCGACAGCAACAGGTTCGGCTGCCGGAATCCGGACTTGGGACGGCGAACGCCTCGTCAGTCATGTTTGCGGCTAGCGAAGCATGGGATCGAGGACGCCTATTGCAACCCAGACCTGCTGTCCGACGTTCTCGCGGAGCTTTCGTTCGGCCACCGCGCCGTGTCGCGTGTGTGCAACTCGGATTCGATCGGGATTGAGGCGGGCTAGCGACTGATCGCGGACGAAAGCGATGACAAGAGACTTGTCGATTCGTCGTGCGTTCGTTTCGATCGTGTGCGCCCTAGCGATGCTGCCGGTCGCGTCTGGTATCAGGGTGACTCCCGCTTCCGCCGTCGGCGGCTCGTCGATCATCGGCTCCCTATCATCCGGCGACCCGACCTTCGACCGCTGCGCGTCCCCGTGTGTCTTTGGGGTCTACGGACCGACCGTCCACTACGACGTGTTGACGTTTCAGCCGACGGGGGTAGGTCCCTACACCTTCTCCCTCAACACGACCGGCTTCCAGGGCGGTCTTTTCCTATACCAGGGCTCCTTCATCCCGTCATTCGGCGCGATCACCAACCTCTGGAACAACGGCGCGTTGACCGCCAACCCCGTTTCGATGTCCACCGGTCCGATCGGCCCTTTGCTCTTCAACACCCAGTTCCAGTTGGTGATCACCAGCTCGGGGGCCAACGCGACGGGGGCACACACCATGAACGTTCCCGCAGGAATCACGGTCACCGCGTTCAACGGACTGTCGATCACTCCGTCGATCCCGCCCGACGCGACCCAGAACGTGCCGTACAGCCAAGCGTTGAGCGCCGGCGCGGGTGCGTTGTTCTCGGTCACGAGCGGTGCCCTTCCGTCGGGTATGACGCTGACGTCCGGCGGTCTGTTGAGCGGAACGCCGACAGTGGCCGACGAGTACGCCGTGTTCACGGTCACGGCGACGACGGCCACGGACACCGGGATCGTCCTCTTCTCGCTCTACGTGTACCCGCCCGATGCGACCGACACAACCAAGCCTGTCGTGAGTGTTCCGGCGAACGTCACTGCCGAGGCGACGAGCGCGGCCGGGCGAGCCGTTTCCTTTAGCGCGACGGCAAACGACGCGGTGACGAACCCGCGCACGGCGACGTGTGCGCCTGCTTCGGGCACAGTCTTCGCTCTGGGAGACTACGACGGTGAACTGCAGTGCCACGGATGCAGCTGGCAATACCGGGACCAACTCCTTCGCCGTCACCATCCAGGACACGACCAAGCCATTCTTCGGGGCGGCACCAAACATCACTGTCGACGCGAGTTCGCCGGCCGGACCTACTCGACTCCGTCCGCAACGGATTCCGTCGGTGTCACATCGAACTCCTGCGCCCCGTTGTCAGGGTCGCTGTTCGTGATCGGTACGACCACCGTGACGTGCACGGCAAGCGACGCGGCGGGCAACAGCGCAGCTGTTCAGTTCACCGTGACCGTCCGGTCGGCTGCGACGATGGCGTCGGCGCTCGCCGCCCAAGTCCAAGCGCTCGGCCTCAAGACGCTCGGCAACAGCCTGACGTCGAAGGCCGTCTCTATTCAGGCGTCGATCGCGGCCGGCAACACCGCCACCGCGTGTCAGACGCTGCAGGACTTCATCAACCAGGTGAAGGCCCAGTCGGGCAAGGCGCTTACCAAGACGCAAGCTGACGCGCTCATCGCCAGTGCGACGGCGATTCGAGCCGCGCTCGGCTGCTGAAATCGGCCGAGGTCTGACCCTCGCAGCACGTCTCGTGCCGCTGCGAGGGTCAGCGCCCGAGGGCGTCGGCGCCTCGTTGCCGAGACTCGCAATCCGCCGCTGCCGATCCACGAAGTCCTGGGCTTCGGCACGATCGAAGACGGCCAGTGCCTTTCGGGCGGCGTGTTCGAGTGGGTCGAATGTCGGTGCAAGTTCAGAATCCACGATGGGCCGCAAGGCGGCAGTGTCGAAGGCGATGTCGACCGCGACTTCTAGGTCATTACGTCGGAGAACCATTCGCTGGAACGTGGAGGATCCTCGGCCGAGCGTCGTCTCCCAGCCGTGACTCGCGGCTGCAACGCTGAGCGCGGCGCCTGCAGCTCCGACTCGGGCAGAATCGCTGGTGAAGAAGTCGACGTCCTGGGTCGGTCGATCCGTCAAACCAAGGGCCACGAGGGCAGCGCCACCGACGAGTACGAAACCCTGCGACTCGGGCAACGAGAAGAACAGTCGAACGATTTCTCGTTGCGCTGGTTGCAGGACATCGTCAGCATTGAGTGTCGGTCGATCAGCGGTTGCCAACCGGCGCGGATCCACTTCGGCAAGAACAGTTCGTTCCAGCTGTCGACGAGGAGGGCACCGTCGATGTACTGCTCGATGTCTTCCGGCCCGCCTTCACGAAGCACAATTTCATACGCGCGCTGACGCAGGGGGTTGGCAATCTTGTGTCGCTTGTCAGCAATTTGTCATCACTTTGTCCGCGAACGACCCGAAACGAGCGGGTATCAGACATCAGAACGTAAGCGCACGTACTGGCAAATGTGCCGATGACCAGGACAAACAGGTTCTCCACAGGACTAGTAAGTACACGTATTTCTGGAGTTCAAGTCCCCCCTTCGACACCAGAAGTACCGAGTATTTCCGCAGGCAACGCCCCACTCGAAACCGCTCTGCGGTGCACTCCTCGGTGAATGCACCAACGAACCCGCGCCGGCTCCTCACCTCACTTGGGTGTCCATATCGTTCGCTCGCGCCGCTCGCGCCGCCTGCGCCGGATTCTGTGAGCCGGTGATACGAGAAAGCCGGAAGCCCGCCAGCTTTGCGACGATGCTTCGGATGACGAGCGACAACGCCGGTACGAGGAGCAGAAACCAGTTTCTCCATTCTTCCGCCTTCGTCCAGAGCAGCACGATCACCGGCGTGCCGGCCAGAACTGCCCCTGGCGCCACTCTTCTCACCGCATTGGTCCAGTCGTGGATGCCGGCGCTTCGGATGAACCTGCCGAGACGCTGGACCACGGGCTGAAACTTCGGGGCGATACCGATTGGATTCAGGATCGCGGTGACGATCAGCGCAAGTCCACCGAGAAGATAGGTGAGATCCGCGTGATTTGCGTTGTCGATATGCGTATCCGCCCAGATGGCGACAACACCGTTCGGGAAGAGCATGCCGCCAACGATCGCCCCGCTGATGGATGTCACGCCTCCCAGGTATCCGAAGGCGAGCACGGTCAAGCCGAAGAGGAACACCCAGTTCGCTGAACTCACCTGTCGGGCTTGGTACCCGGTCAGCACGCCCGCAATGCCTGCGATCGCCGACGCAATCGCAAAGGCCAGCATCTTCGTACGCACGATGCTGACTCCTGCCGCCGCGGCGGCTCGTTCGTTCGCTCGAACGGCGAGGAACCGGCGACCGGTCCCGCTTCTTCGGATGTTGGCAACAGCAAGGGCAACAACCACCAGGACAAGGGTGCAGAACACCGCGAACTCGAAGTTGTTGTTCAAGCCCGAGTGGCCGACCACGCCAAAGTTGATTCCGAGAATCGAGGGATCACGGAACTCCACGGGAGAGCCCGCCGGCACCCCCGTGAGAGTTTGGTTCTCGAAGTAGATGCCTTGCATGCTCACCGCTGCTGCCAGTGTCACCACTGCGAGTTGGATGCCGCGAACCCGCAATGCAGGCAACCCAAGGAGCATGCCGACGACCACGGCGAACACCACGCCGACGAGTGCAGCGAGTGGCCAAGGAAGACCCGGTCCGTTCACGGAGAAGGGGAGTAACTTCGATGGGCTTCCGTCGGAGAGCATGCGCGAGGTCACGAACGCTGCGCATCCCGCAATGGACATCTGTGCGAGCGAAATCTGGCCGACGTAGCCGGTGAGCACAACAGACGACAGCATGACTACTGCGGCGATGATCGTCGTCGTCAACGCAAGGCCCATTGGTTGATACACCGCGAATCGGCCGCTTCGATCGGCGAGGAACGCCAGCAGAAGTGCCGCAGAGCTCCAGATCAGGGCGTGTTGCCAGACGCGCTTCGGATGCGGAGATAGCGGTAGTCGCGTCTCCGCGACCGTACCGCGAATCGGCAGCGACAGCCCGCGCATGAACAGCACGAACACGATGATCAGAAGCGGTACTGCGTCGACGGCAGGCGCCTGCCACGCAAGTGGAAACCAACTGTTCGTCGGGAGCCAGACGGAAGCAAGCGTCCGCAAGAGCCCGATCACGATTCCAGCAGCGGTCGCGATCGGGATCGAGGACAGGCGACCGACGAGCGCGGCCCCGAGTGCCGGCACGAGGAGGCTGGTGAACTTCACTGGGTTCAAAGCCCCGGTGATTGACCCGACAAGAATGCCTGCGAGTCCCGTCAGGAATGAGGAGATGAGCCAGCTCGACAGCGCCAGCTTCTCGGGTGAATAGCCGAGCAGAATGGCGCCCTTCTCGTTTCCAGCCGCAGCGCGGGTCGCCAGTCCGAAGCGTGTGTAGCGGTAGAAGCACCACAGCGCGCCGCCGAAGACGATCGCCAACGCGGCGAGCCAAAACGACTCTCTAGGAAGGTCACGTCCCAGACCGAGGAAGTTCTTGTAGAACCCGCCAGGAAGCACCCTCTCTGGTTGCGGACTGCCGGTGCCAAAGTTCTTCAGTGCCACGCCCTGGAGATAGAGCATCAGCCCAAGTGAACCAATGACTCTGCCCAGTGGTGCCGCGTTTCGCAACGGTCGGAACACGAGGAAGTGCGCCAGGAGACCCAGAAGCAGCGCCACGAGCAACGCCAGCACGAACGACGGCCAGAGCCCAAGACCTTCCTCCCTGATGGTCAGTCGAACCGGGAGATTCAATTGCTTCGTCGGAAGCGGATCAACCCACGGGAGTTGGACCGTTCCCTTCGTGCGAAGCCAATGGAACTCGTAAGCGGTGAACATCGCGATCGCGCCTTGCGCGAAGTTGATGACCCCCGAACCTCGGAAGACGATGACGAGACCCACCGCCAACAGAGCGAAGAACCCACCAAAACCAAGGCCACCGAGGGTGATGCCGATCGCTGTTTCCATGCTGTTCTCACCAAACGTTCAGTCGGCAGGTTCGAGGGCGTCGATGTTCGCCACCAGGCCAGACTAGGTGTATCCAGTCAGCTCGGCTCCTCCCGATCACGCAGCGAGGCGTTCTCCGCCTCCAACTCCGCTATGCGCGCATAGGGATCCACGCACCCCGTTCTACAAACCCCGAGCGCGCCCAGTGGTGGACCCGCGCGACCACCCGATGACTGGTTACGTGAGGCTTCTGCGACCGATGCCGTCGGAGCCGGATCCGGCGCCTCGTCGGGTCGTTGTGTCAGCCGACGGCGCGGCGGAGTGCAGCAAGGTCGATGCGGATCGGGCCCTTCGTCGTGGGCGCCCAGACCGCTCCGTTGGCGACCACCACATCACGGCAGGCACACGCGCCGACGTCCACGAAGGACCGCTTTCCCGGCGACCACACCCGCAGCCGGCGACCGATCAGCATGACTGCGCCGTCGCTCGCCGTGCCCGAGAGATCAGCCACCAACTCCTCGCCGATCCTCGTCGGTGTACCGCCGGTGAGCGGGACGAGCAGTTGCTCGCCGCGTACGTCCACCACCATTGTCGACCGGTCGATGAAGGCAGCAGACCTTGGCGAGCGCGGCAGCACGATCCTCGACGTGACCCTGCCTCCGCGGTCCACGACGACCAACTCCGAGCCGTAGCGGGCGAGCATCGACGTCTCGGTGACGTCGAGGACGGATTCCAACCGCGGCACCGTGCCGAGTCGCCGGCCCGTGCGGGCGTCGAGGCGGATCGGCTCGTTGGTCACTCCTGCGATGATCAGGACCGCATCCCCGAACCCGACCACGTCACGGGCCCCGGCGACGGTTGCGATCTCCGTCCATGCCTTGTCGGTGATCGACGCCGAGAGCACGATCCCGCCCGATGCAATAGCCACCAGACGGTCGCCGGCGATGGTCACCTCGCTGATGCGTCCGTCATAGGGGGCGTCGCCGAGGCGCCCCGTGTCGAGGTCGAGCAACGTGACCACACCACGTTTCACGAACACGACGTGGCGAGGGCCGACCGTCAGGCGTTCGTTCGACAACGCCGGCGCCCCCGGATATGTGGTGGTTGCGGCGGCCACCCGGTCTGCCGTTTCGGTGGCGCCGCTCGTCGCGCCAGACGCGTTCGACCCTGATGTTGAACCCGACGTCGACCCCGATGTTGAAGGCGACACGAATACGCGGTCGTCCCCGAACGACGTGAACAGTTCGTTATCGGACGAGCGAACGAGATTGCACTGGACCGAGCCCTTCGCTGTACGCGATGTCGAGCCGAGCACGTCGGTACCGAGGATTCTGCAGGTCACGGACCGACCCTCTTCGCGGTTGCGTACCTGCATCATGGCGCCGCGCCCCTGCTCGAGGGAGACCTTGACACGAAACGGGAGCGAGACCTCCTTGGTCGTGGTGTTCCCGACCTCGCCGTACGCGACTGTGGCCCGGCGGGACGTGCCCTCGGCGACGAGCGAGTAGGTCTTGGCCGTCCCTTCGGCCGCTGCGCCCCCGTGTGCCGTCAACGTCAGCGAGGCGGTTGCGAGACCAAGGCAGACTGCTCGACGCATGCCGATCCCGATGTCTGAGCGAAACATCGTCCGATGGTAACTCGTGGACGCTCTAGGGGGTCGGGTCAGCCCAGCACTGGCAAGTACACCTCTTTTTCTGGGGTTCAGCCCCCTCGACACGCGTTCATGGTGTCCGGACCCGGCGCCGTTTCCGTGCCGACGCCGAGTCCAGACAAGTCCAACCGTTCTTGTCGAGCTTGTTGATTCAGACGCGTTTTGCCAAAAAGATGATTAGCAAAACGACGAGGACAGTGACGAGAAGTCCGCCTCCGATGTACATGGTGGCTCCTTTCTGTAGTCGTGGGCCGGTTTAGTCAGCTGACCGGGTGGTTGCTGCGACGGAGCGACTCATTCTGGAATCCGCCCCAGCTGTTCCAGAAGGCCAAGCTCAGCAGTACCCCGAGGATGCCCACGACAAACAAGATGAGGCCGACGGTCTGGAGATTGACACCGGCGATCGTGACGGTGACCGCCCAACGCAGGATGGCTCCGGCGGCGATGAGCAGGATGCTGAACGAGATTCCCATGATGTGTCCTCCCAACGATGTGCAACTGCTGTTGCAACGATGCTGCAGGTTGACGGTACGTTCACCCATGCGCTGCCGACACGGGCGCAAGACCCTACCGACCCGGGCCGAACGGCGACCATCGGAGTGGCTCCCCGTGTACGTGGGCCGTTCTTCCCGTGCGAGTGGCTGAACGCGGGTCCGAGGCAGGACGTTCTCCTCTAGCAGGAGGCCGGGAATCAGATCAACGTGACAGATGGAAACGGGATCCGGAGTCAACGACTCGGGGACTGTCAGGTTCGACACGGAAAAGGAGAACATCATGAACAAGGATTTCGATCAGGCCAAGGGCAAGGTCAAGCAGGCGGTGGGTGACCTCACCGGCAACAAGGATCTGAAGGCGAGGGGCAAGGCCGATGAGGCTGCCGGCAAGGTCAAGGAGTTTCTCGATGATGCCAAGGACAAGGTCGACGATGTGGTCGACAAGGTGAAGGACACGGTGACGAAAAACCGACACCACTGACCTAACCGCGAGTCGTATGCGGTCCCGACGGCGACCATCGATCGCCGCCGTGATCGCGTTCGACCTCACGTTCAGAGCCGACAAGTCCGTCTCACTGCTCCGCCTTCGGGAGCCCCGGCGTCGCCGTGGCTGCTGAAGCAGCGCACGGTGGCGCCGCCGCGTCGTCAACCTGGCGGACTCCCGCGATCCGTCATTGACCGAACTCGCGATCCGTCGCCAGCGTCACCCGACTCGAGAAACGGGAGCACCGGCTCACCTGTCGACTGCCCGATCGGGCCGCATATGCGGCCGGCGGGACCTTGACTTGCTTCCCCAGCACCGCAACAGTTGGCATCTCGCGCTGGAGGGCCCGTGGCCGGCGTAGGCGAGCGTGGGACACGGTGAAGGTGGGACGGGTTGCGCAGGAGGCGTAAACCGTTGGCGATGACAACGAGGCTGGCACCCATGTCGGCAAGCACCGCAAGCCACAGCGACGCAACACCGCTGAGGGTCAGGGCGAAGAAGAGCGCCTTCACGCCGAGGGCTACGGCGATGTTCTGCCACAACACGTGTGACGTGTGTTGAGAGATCTGTATCGTTTCCGCCAGTTTGCGGGGGTCATCATCCATGAGCGCGACGTCGGCCGTCTCGATTGCGGTGTCGGTGCCGGCGGCGCCCATGGCGATGCCGAGCGCGGCCCTGGCGAGAGCCGGCGCATCGTTGATGCCATCGCCGATCATGGCGACGCGTCGGCCGGCGTGAATGAGCTCGTTGACGATGCGCAGTTTGTCGTCGGGGAGGAGATCGCCCCGGGCATCGTCGATGTTGATTTGGCGGGCCACCGCCGACGCGGTCAGTTGGTTGTCGCCGGTGAGCATCAACGTTCTGACACCGAGGCGATGCAGGTCAGCCACGGCTTCGGCGGCATTCGGGCGAACGGTATCGGAAACAGCAAACACCGCCACAGCGTGATGGTCACTCATCAGTACCACCGCAGTCTTCGCGTCGGACTCCAATCCGTTAAGCAGTGCCTCCAACTTGGGCGTGCACACGCCGGTCTCTTCTGCGAGCCGGTGGTTCCCGAGCAGATACCGCACACCGTTCACCGTTCCCTGTACGCCACGCCCGGGCACAGATTCGAAGTCCTCAACACGCTCTATAGAACCAGTATGCGCACGTATGATCGCGTGGGCTACCGGGTGTTGCGAGAGCCGGTTGATCGACGCGGCGATCCGCAGGGCCTGATCGATCGCCATGTCACTGACGCTGATCTGGTCGGTGAGTTGTGGTCGACCGTGGGTGAGCGTGCCGGTCTTGTCGAAGGCAACGGTGTTGATCCGCCTCGCTTGCTCGAGATGGATGCCGCCCTTGATGAGAATCCCTCGTCGTGCCGCACCACCCAAGCCGGACACCACCGTGACGGGTGTGGAGATGACGAGCGCGCAAGGGCATGCGAGCACCAACAACACCAGTGCTTTGTAGAACCAGTCGTGCCAGGCGCCGTGGCCGAGTAGGGGAGGGACCACGGCGAGGACAATCGCGATCACGAACACGATTGGCGTGTACACGGCCGCGAAGCGGTCGACGAAACGCTGGGCCGGAGCCTTTTGCGATTGCGCCTGCTGGATGGATCGGGCGATCCGATCGAGCGTGCCCTCACCCTTTTCGGCCGTGACCGTGACTTCGAGGGTGCCGTGTTCGTTGATCGTGCCGGCGAACACCACGTCACCAGCCACCTTCGCGACAGGGATCGATTCACCGGTAATGGGCGCTTGGTTGACGGTGCTTCCGCCGGAGGCGACTGTCCCGTCGAGGGCAATGCGTTCACCGGGCCGGATCAACATCACGGAGCCGAGTTCGATCGTGGCTGCTGGAGTGTCGGTCCAGTTGCCGGTGCTGTCTCGGACGTGCGCGCTCTCCGGTGCTAGCGCAACCAAGGATCTGATGGCGTTACGGGCTCGTTCGAGACTCAGTGCCTCGATGAGTTCGGCCACGCCGAACAGCCAGATCACCACGGCCGCTTCGGGCCATTGGCCGATGGCCAGCGCACCGATCGCGGCGACGGACATCAAGAGGTTCATCGTGAGGCGACGCGACCGAAGGGCCTGCCAACCCTTGCGCAGCGTCTCGCGACCACCCAGGGCAATTGCCGCCAAGGCAAGAACCGCAACAGGAACCGACTGCTCATCGAGTCCGGCAATGACACAGACTTCGGATCCGATGGCCAGCAGGCCGGCTACGACAGTGATCACGATGGTCGAAGTTGCCAGCGATGGCCGCTTCATGGTCGAGTCGGACGGTGTGGCGATGAGCAACCTCGGGCGCATCCCGGCAGATCGAATCGCGGCGTCGATCGAAGCCGGCGATTCCAAGGTGTGCGTGACGCTCACGCGGCGCGCCACAAGATCGAACTCCAGGCGCCGCACGCCTTCCAACGGAGTCAATGCCTCACGGAGATCGTTCTCCTCGGTGGCGCAGTCGAGCTCCTCAACCCGGAACATCGACACCGTTGCGCCACGAAGGTCAGCGGCCACGGCGAACCTCCGCCGGGTGTCTCGTCCGAGGGCGGTCCGACTGCTGCGCAGGTCCGTCCAAGTGGCCCAAGTGCGCGGCACTCAACTCCAACAGCATGCGCACGTGGGCATCGGCGAGCCGGTAGTAGATGCGACGACCGTCGCGACGGGTTCGGACCACATCGGTCGTTCGAAGCAGACGAAGCGCTTGCGAAACGACGTTCTCGGCCACGTCGGTCGCCGCGGACAGATCGCACACGCAGAGCTCGCCACCTTCGAGCAAAGCCACCAGGAGTGAAACGCGAGTCGGATCACCCAGCAGACGAAACAACTCGGCCGTTCGTCGCCGAGCATCGTGGTCAGGCATGCGTTCCCTCAGCGCCAACACGTTCATCGGCTCACCGCCATGCGAAACACACTCATCGATACCAACGACGGGACCGCCGGCAGAGCTCATGGTTACACTATATCTGTATAGATGAACAGATCATGCCCGCACACGGGCGCGGACCCGAGCCCTTATTCGCTGGCCAGCGCCGCCTTCGTTCGGAGTTGGGAGACCCGGTCTGCCTCGCGTCCTGGAAGCGCCGGGAGCCGAAGGGTGAGTAGCCAGGTGACGGCCACAAATGCCGCTGATCCCCACAGTGCGGCGCTGAGTCCGCCCCACAGGTACAGGAGGCCGGAGAGGAGCGTGCCGACGAGACGGCCGGCGGCGTTGGCGGAGTAGTAAAAACCGACGTCCAACGAGATGGCGTCGTCGTCGGAATAGGCGAGGATCAGGTACGAATGGAGTGAGGAGTTGAGCGCGAACACGACGCCGAACACCACGAGACCGCCGACCACGGCAACGGTGGTCCCCGCTTCGAAGGCAACAGCCAAGGCGATCACGCCCGACACGCAGGCGAGGGCGAGGGCCCATTGCTGGGCGGCGCGGATCTCATCGATGGTCCTGCCGGCACGGCGCAGAAGCTTCGGTGCCATCGACTGCACGATGCCGTAGAAGATGACCCACATCGCGAGAAACGCGCCGATGGCGTAGTACGACCAACCGAGGCGCTCGTCGAGGAACACCGGAAGCGCCACAACGAACCAGATGTCGCGTGATCCGAAGAGGAAGAACCTCGCCGCCGATAAGCGGTTGATCGCCTCGGACTTCGACAGGATGGAGCGCAGCGGCGCCTTCTTCTTCGACTTGCCGATCTCCTCGTCGAGCAGGACAACGAGGCCGAGCGTGACGATACCGAGCATGGCGGCCATCGACCACAGTGCTGTCCGGTAGCCGAGCCACGACAACAGCGCGGCGCCGAGGAAGAAGCCGACACCCTTCAATGCGTTCTTCGAACCCGTGAGGATGGCGACGAGACGGAACAGGGCTCCTTCACCGTTGCCGGCGAGAGCCTTCACTGCGCTCTTCGAGCTCATCTTCGTCAGGTCCTTCGCCACGCCGGACACGGCCTGGGCGGACATCACGAATGCGACGGATATCCATTCCTTCCAGCTCTTGTGGTGGAAGCTAAGCGCGCTGAGCGCCACGATCTGCATACCCAGCCCGATGACGAGGGTTCGATTCAGGCCGGTTCGTGAGCCAACCCATCCGCCGAGCAGGTTGGTGAGGATCCCCATGAACTCATACGCGAGGAAAAGAAACGCAATCGAAACGGGGGAGTAGCCCAACTCGTGGAAATGGAGCAACACGAGCATGCGAAGCGCACCATCGGTGAGCGTGAACGCCCAGTAGCCGGTGGTCACCAGCGTGTAGTTGCGGAGCTTCATGCAGGACCAAGTGGGTTGAGCGAGGACGCGACCATCGCCGCAAGCTCGGCCATCCGCCACACGTAGCCGTATTCGTTGTCGTACCAGATGAGCACCTTGAGCATCGTGTCGTCGATGACCATGGTCGACGGTCCGTCGACGATCCCGGATCGGGTGTCGTTCGTGTAGTCCGCCGACACCAGTGGACGGTCCTCGTACCCGAGGATTCCTTTCAGTTCACCTTCGGCGGCCCCTCGCAGCAGCGCGTTGACCTCATCGACGGTGACGGCGCGGGACATCGTGAACACGGCATCGGTCAGTGATGCGTTCAACAGGGGAACGCGCACTGCGAGACCGTTCAGTTTCCCTTTGAGTTCCGGGTAGATCAGGGTGATCGCCGTCGCCGACCCGGTCGATGTCGGGATCAG
>JANOHI010000438.1:0-7829 GCA_031406385.1 Acidimicrobiia bacterium | reverse complement strand
CGTCGAGTGCCGCGGCGAAATCAGCGGGCAGCTCCAACGGCCGGGGGCCTGACGGCGACCGTGCTGGAGTACGTTTACGACCCGACGGTGACGGTCACCGGCGGGCGCTGACCGGCGCCGAGTGCCGCCACGGCATCGGGTGGCACGACGATGCCCACCTTCGTGCCACCTGGCGAGAAGATCGTGGTGCGGAACGTGGTCTGCGGCGCGTTGGTGTTCGAGGACATCCCCTGCAGTGTCGCGCACACGGCGCGCTGCGAACTCGGGCTCGGGAGGAACGACGTTCGTGCCGATGGGAACCTCGATCTGAAAGCGGCGACGGCGGACCTGTCACCTGATCGACGTGGCGCGCGGGTGGCCGTCGGAAGCGCGCCCGCAGTACAGGCGGACACCGCGGTCCTCCCGATACTCGAGATCGAGGATGCGCGATTGCTTTGGGCGCTGCCCGTCTTCCATGCGAACCGACGCTCAACCCCCAGTTCAGCGGTGGAAAGTCCTCGGCCATGGTGTGGTCCGACAGGGGGACGTTCCAGCTCCCATATGGGTACTTCGCCACGTTCACGACCAAGGCCATCGCCGACTCCCATGCCGCCGCAGTGAAGCTCATCGCCCTCGCCGTAGGAGTCTCGATCGATGCCCTTGATGCGACGCCACCGAAGCCGTGATCCCGTACTGGCACGAGGGTGTCTGGAAGACGGGCGATTACGACCCGGCCACGAAGATCCTCGCCGTCAGTCACGATTCCAAGCCTTCGGGTACCACGACACGCGACCAGGGTTCGGAGTCGCGGTAGCTCACCGGCGCAACCGAGACACCGAACCCCTCCCCGATCCGAGAGGCTCAGTGCGCGATGGCTCGCAATACGTCGAGGCGGGCGGCGCGGCGGGCTGGGAACTGCGCCGCCAGGATGGCCGACACGATCGCGGCACTGGTGAGCACCGCGAGTGACAAAGACGGGACGTTGAAGGCTGTGGCGATGTCGTTGGGGAGTGCTTGGACACCGATCCAGCCGAGCACCAGGCCGAGGCCGACGCCCAGGAGCGCACCGAAGGCTGCGATGAGCGCGGCCTCCCAACGGACGGTGCGACGCATGGCCCGACGGCTCATGCCAACGGCTCGGAGCAGACCGAGCTCCCGTGTTCGTTCGATCACCGCGAGGGCGAGGGTGTTGGTGATACCGAGCAACGCAATGATGATGGTGAGCATCACCATCAGGTTGACGACTGCCAACAACTGATCGACCTGTCCGCTGATTCGTTCGGTGAACTGCTTGCCGGTTTCGACATTCATCTGTGGGAGTGCTTCGGCCAGTTGGGTGAGCGACTGGGACCGCTGAGCGGGAGCCACCGACGGCGTGAACCTTGCGGCGATGATGTTGGCCGTCGACGCCGTCGAGACCTGATCCCAGTTCGCGAGATCCAACACAGCGTCACCGAGGACGGCGTCGGCACGATAGATCGCCGTCACCTTCAACGCTCGGGCGGCGCCGATCGGGAACTCGGTGTCGACCATGTCTCCGATTTCGACGCCGAGGCGTTCTGCCTTTTCGACTGACAACGCAATGGCGTTGCGGTCGCCGGTCAGGCTGCCCTCGGCGAAGTCGAGGTTGAACAACTGCGCCGACGTCGAGAACGCCAGCCCCTGAACGGCCGATTTCTTGCCGTCGAGCAGGACCTCACCGGATCGGATCTCACCGATCGCAACAAACGCCCCGGTCGCCCGCATCGATTCGTTGAGCACCAGCGGAACGCCGGTGTCGGTCTTGGAAGTGACCAGCACGTCGGCCACAACCGTGCTCGCCACGGCGTTCGAGAGATGGTCCTTGATCGACTCTCCGATAACCAGTGCCCCGGCAACGACCGACAGGCCGATCATCAGAGCAGCGCCCGTGTTGGCGGTTCGACGAGGGTTGCGCATCGAGTTGATCTGCGCCAGCTTCCCGCTGTGGCCGAGCATGCGGCGAACCGGTGCGCCGATCACCCGCAACACCGGTCGGACCAGGAGCGGAGCGAGACGAAGCACGCCAACAACAAGGGCGAACACGCCGACCCCGACGCTGAGCAGTTCAGCAGTTCCGGACTGCTGTTGCCCGAATGCGATCATGGCTGCTCCGCCGACGATCATCCCGAGACCGACGCCCGCCGACCGGCTCGACACGGCAGCTTCGACACCGGCAACGCTGGCAGACATCGCGGCGACCGGCGCGACCTTTGCCGCACGCGTTGCGGGGCGGATGGCGGCAAGCATCGTGACGCCGAGCCCGAGCAGCAAGCCGATCGCCCATGTGCGAGGTGACACGACGAGATCGGCTTCGGGGAGGGTGATGCCAAGGCCGCTGAACGCCGCCCGCAGCCCAATGGTGACCAGCACCCCGACGCCGATGCCGACGACAGAAGCACCGAGCCCCACAATGGCAGCCTCGCCCAGAACCATTCGGCGCACCTGTTTGCGGGAACCACCAAGCGAACGGAGTAACGCGAGTTCGCGCGTCCGCTGACCGACGACGATGGCGAAGGTGTTGGCGATGATGAAACTCGACACGAACAGCGACACGATGGCGAAGCCCAGTAGGACGTTTCCGATCAGGTTCACGTTGGTGATGTATTCGTCCTCGGTTTCCTTGGTCAGCGTCCGTTGATTCACCACTTCGGTCCCGGCCGGAGCGAACGACTCGATCGCCTGTTGCACTCGAGCGATGTTCTCGCGGCCGTCGGCGCGCACGTCGACCACACGGACTTGGCCCGGAAGTCCGAGCCATTGCTGGGCCGTCGCCAGCGGGAACTGGGTGAGGGTGGCGCCGAGGGTGGCGTTCTCCGGTCCGAACCTGACCAGTCCGACGAGAGCGGCACGGTGGCGACCGGTCGGCGTCAGGATGTCATACGACTTGCCCACGGCGAAGTCGTTCTTGGCGGCACTGTCGAGGTCGAGGGTGAACTCGGCGCCGGCGCGGGGCTCACGTCCTTCGACGATGGTGAACGCATTGAGTTTCTTGTCGGGCACCCAGGCGAAGCCGAACTGGGGTGGGCCCTGAACGATCAACGGGTCACCGTTGGCCTTCACCGGCTGCACTCCATCGGTCTGGAGCTGACCGGCAACTGCGGCAACGCCGGGAACGGCTTTGACCTTGGCGATCAGTTCATCGCTGATCGGTTGGGGCTCCCCGAGTCCGTCGATCGAGCGAAGCAAGAGGTCGGTACCTTCGTTGATCGACCCGCTGAGGGTCTGGAAGCTGGCCCGAAGTCCGTCGGCGAGCACGAATGATGAGGTGACGAAACTGACGCCGAGCACGATGGACAGGGCGGTGAGCACGAGGCGCAGTTTTGTTGCGGCGAGGTTCTTGCGCACGAGGCGGAGGACGGATCGACCGGCGCGTCGAGGCGATGCCGGAGCAGTGATGGTGGAGAGCGACGACATGGCGGCGGTCACTTTCCGAGGCGAGCCATGCGGCTCAGGACGACTTCGGCGGTCGGGTTACGTAGTTCGTCCACAAGGCGGCCGTCGGCGAGGAACACCACGCGGTCGGCGTACGACGCGGCGACCGGGTCGTGGGTGACCATGATGATGGTCTGGCCGTGCTCACGCACGGCCCACCGGAGGAAGCTGAGTACTTCGCTTCCGGCACGGCTGTCGAGGTTGCCGGTCGGTTCATCCGCGAACACCACGTCGGGCCGGGCCGCCAGGGCACGAGCGACGGCGACACGCTGCTGCTGTCCGCCGGAGAGCTCACTCGGACGATGGGTCAGCCGATCCTCCAGGCCGACCGTGGCGATGACCCGCTCCAGCCACGCCTTGTCGGCGGTCCGACCGGCGAGGTCGAGCGGCAACGTGATGTTCTCGATCGCGCTCAACGTCGGAATCAGATTGAACGCCTGGAACACGAACCCGATGCGATCGCGACGCAACGCGGTGAGCGCCTTCTCCGACAGCGACCCAACGGCGGCATCGCCCAGGAACACTTCGCCATCGCTCAGGGTGTCGAGCCCGGCCAGGCAGTGCATCAAGGTCGACTTGCCCGAACCGGACGGGCCCATGATCGCGGTGAGCTCGCCGCGCTGGAATGCCACGCTCACGCCATCGAGTGCCCGAACTTCGGTGTCACCTCGCCCGTAGACCTTGGTGGCCCTGATCGCCTGGACGGCGACTTCGGGAGGGTTCGAGGGACGGGTGGATGACTGGGTTGGGAGTGTGGCGAGCGACATGGTGAGACCTCCGAGACGATGGACGGCTGTTGCGCCGTTTGGTGACTCCATCGTGCGGAACAAGGTCCCGCCGGTCGTCCGGCCCGAGACGGATCCGGTGTCGTCTCGTGGGCTGATCGCGGGGCGGTCTCAGTCCTTCCCAGGTACCACGAGCCCGGCGTCGAACGCCGTCACCACCGCTTGCACGCGGTCACGAGCGGCAAGCTTCGAGAGAATGCGGCCGACATAGGTCTTCACCGTCGTCTCGCCGAGGAACATCGCCATCGCCACTTCGCTGTTGGAGAGACCACGAGCCATGTGCAGGAGCACTTCGCGTTCACGATCAGTGAGGCGGGCGACGGCTTCGCGTGCCGCAGGTGACGTTTCGTTCTCGCGCCGCTGCCCGGCGAACGTGTCGAGGAGGCGACGCGTGACCGAAGGGGCGAGCAGGGCTTCGCCGGCCGCGATCACCCGAATGGCACGCACCAACTCCTCCGGTGGCGCGTCCTTCAGCAGGAATCCGGACGCTCCCGCCTGCAGCGCCTTGTGCACGAGTTCGTCGATATCAAAGGTCGTGAGTATCAGCACCTTCGTCGGGCGGGCGACCTTCGGCCCGGCAAGATGCGTGGTTGCCTCCACGCCGTCCATCACCGGCATGCGGATGTCCATGAGCACGACGTCGGGCCGCGTCCGCTCGACCAAGGCGATTGCTTCTTCGCCGTTGGCTGCTTCGCCGACGACTTCGATGCCGTCCTCCGTCGAAAGGATTGCCGCGAACCCCGTGCGGACCAGACGTTGATCGTCGACGACCACAACGCGGATGACCGCTGTCACCGAAGAGCCGATCCACGTGCGGCCGAAGCGCCGCGATGGTTATCGGCACGCCAGGGGATCACCGCTCGCACGATGAATCCGCCCCCCGGTCGGGGGCCAGCATGAAACTCGCCACCCACCGACTCGACGCGGGCTCGCATGCCGATGACACCGCGCCCGCGACCGTCCGACGACTTCGCGGCGACAAGACCGAGGCCGTCGTCAGCGACCTCGATGAGCAAAGGCTCCTCGACCCGCAGCTGAAGCTTCACGTGCGCAGTTCCGGCGTGCTTGAGCACGTTGGTCAGTGCTTCCTGGATGACCCGGTAGACGGCCAACTCGATGCCGGCGCCAAGAGAAACGTCGGCTCCGCTTCGCTGCACATCAATGTGCATGCCGGCGCTGCGGCAACGTTCGACCAACGCGTCGATGTCGCTCAGCCCCGGTTGCGGGACAAGTTCGTGCGCACCCTGTTCGCTTTCGGGCCGATTGTCGAGCACGCCGAGGATGCGCCGCATCTCGGCCAGGGCCTCGCGCCCGGTGTCGGCGACACTCCCCAGCGACTCTGCGGCGCGGGCTGGATCACGAGTGATGAGGCGCTGGCCGGCCGTGGCCTGGACCACCATGACGCTGAGCGAATGGGCGACCACGTCGTGCAGCTCGTGTGCGATGCGCGTGCGCTCGTCGGCCACCGCCTGGCGTGCCTCCCTGGCTCGATCCTCCTCCGCCCGCTGCGCTCGCTCGCGTAGCGACTCGAGGAGCTCGTTTCGCGTGCGTCTGCTGTCTCCGAAAAAGTACGGCCCGAGCACGACGGCGATGCGCGATGCGCACTGGAACCAGCGCCCTTCGGTGTCGTAGATGAGCGCAAGGAGCACAGCCGCCGCCGAGAGACCGGTCGCCACCACGATGAAGACCCGCAGGGCCCGCTTGCGGTCGGCGTAGAAGCCGAGACCGTAGGTCATGAACAGTCCGGCGACAGCACTCCCACCATCGACGCTGTTCATCGACCACAACGCGACGGCCGCAGCGGCGGTCACGACGTAGGCCCCGATCGGGTATCGGCGTCGCGCGGCGATCGGACCGAGTACGGCCACGAGCAGAACGTCGTTCCAACCGTTTCGGGCGCGGGTATCGGCCCCAACATGCACTTGGCGCACCACGATCAGCGCGGCGAAAAGGAACACTGCGGCCAGGCAAACGTCGACCACCGTCTCGTGTCGGCGCAGCCACCTTCGCATCGTCCCAGGGTACGGGGCATCGGAACGGCTGTCGTCGTTCCACGGGAGGAGGCGGGTCCACCCGGGGGACGAGCAGTGCAGGCGAACACAACCGAAGGCCGGCGGTCTTACGGAACGCTCATCCGCCCGGAAAGACTCTGTTCGCCGCCTTCCCCGGAGAACACCACATGTTGAACGCCTATCTGGGATGTCGCTCTAGGCGATCTGGGATGCGGCCGCGACGCCGGACGTTCAGAGTGCGATCGCTCGCCATTGCGTCGTTGACGAACGCCTCCCCGTCGGCATGAACTCCGCAGCACGAACGCGCCGTTCGACGGTTCCATCGTCGGTGACTCGGTAGCGAGGTTCTCGAATCGTTGCGGCAAGCTTGGCCAGTTCCTGGCGATCAGGAACGGCTTGTTCTGCCTCGGCATGTGCCCAGCGCCGAGCGGATCTCGCCAATCGCCGGGTTCAGCACTCCCCCGCTTCGTCCCTGCCAGTGCTCACCCATGCGCCAACAAGTCGATGAGATCCGCCGAGGGGACGATCCGGTCTGATTCCGCCAGCCGAACCGGTCAGAGCACCCGGAACAGGTGCGGGGAGCGACCGCGTCCGGAATGGTGCGGATCTGCGCCCTCGTTGCGGACTCGACCGTCGGCCTCGAGCTCATCAACGACCTTGCGAATGGTCCCTGGCGACCCCCCGGCATCGGCCATGACAAGAGCCAGGGTGAAGGTCCCGGTGCGGGCGAGGATCGTTTCGCGGATCGTCTTGGCCGACACGTTGGTCGACCGCGGCCCTCGGGTCGCCCTGGGAGCGCGTGCCGCCGGGGCAGTCTTGGCCCGGCCGGCGGTGTTTCGGCCTAGGTCGAAGCCCGACTCGGCCAGGGCGATGTCGCTGACCCCGAGCGATCGGAACGCCTCGACGCCCACATCGTTGCGCTGCGCCCAGGCCCGGGCGTGGCGTGCGAACGCCGACCGGAGTTCGGCGACGTCACCTTGGCGAGAACGCTCGAGTTCACCGTGGAGTTTCAGCTTGGCGATGACGTCGTCGGACGACGCGAGGGCCGTCACGAGTTCGGCCACGCGCGCACCGTCAACGGCCGACGAGGGATCGGCTAGGAACTCCAGGTACCGACGAACGGCCTGCTCTGCGAGATCAGCGGATTGCGTAGTGTCGGACATAGCAGCAATCCTACCAGCAAGAGGAAACGACTACTCATGAACGTATTGGGTTGGATCATTCTCGGACTCATTGCCGGATCATTTGCCCAAACCGTCACCGGATTCGAGAAACGAGGATGTCTCTTCTCGGTCTTGGTTGGCGTCATCGGGGCATTCATCGGAGGCGCGCTCTTCTCCTTCGTGGGATCAAAGCCGATTCTGCGCTTCAACGTCGGATCGGCGTTCGTCGCGTTCGTCGGGGCGTGCGTGCTCTGCCTCGGCCTCAAGGTCCTTGAGCGCCGGGAATGACCGGTGTCCCCATCAGCATCCAGGCGAAATGGCTCGAGGTCCCCGACTAAGACCGACTCTGGCGCTTCGACGCAGCGTTTCTGCGGAGCCAATGGCGGTGCTCGTTCGGTTCAGGCTGCCGAGGAATCCATCCAACGCAAGATCCCAAT
>JANOHI010000431.1:0-1248 GCA_031406385.1 Acidimicrobiia bacterium | reverse complement strand
GCGATGCGAGCTGCCACGATTGCCCCTCGTCGGGCCGTGGAGGACACTTACGTGGTGAGTGAGTCGGTGCGACCGGTGCGGCTGGCGGCGTTGCCGCTGACGTTGTTCGTCGTAACCGCCCTCGCCGAGGCCGCCGCCGTGGCGCTGTCGTGGGGGCTCGAACCGTGGACCGACACGGCCATCTACGGCGTGTACTCCCCGGCGCTCGCCGCCGCGGGCTTGCTGGTGGCCTCACGGCACCCGCGTTCTCCGATCGGCTGGCTGATGCTGTGGCTCGGCGGTTCGAATGCCGTGTTTGCCGATCTTGCCCAGGGATATGGCTTGCGGGCCATCGAGCGCGGCTGGCCGGCCGGTCGGGCCGGCGAGTGGACGGCCACGAGCAGCGTCGTGATGCAGATGGCGCCGACCTTCGTGCTGTGGCTCGTGTTCCCGACGGGCCGGCTGCTCAGCCGGGCTTGGAGAAGCGTGGCGGCCGCCGGCGTGGTCGCGTCGGTGCTCGCGGTGGGGGGCCGCTCGTTCAGCCACCGCGCCGACAGCGACTTCGTGGGTCGGCTGAACCCGTACACCGTCGAGTGGCTGCCCACCAGCGCGATGTGGGTCATCGGAAACGTCTTCCTTGTCATCGCGATGGTCGGCTCGGCCGCGGCGCTGGTGGTGCGTCTCCATCGCTCGAACGGCGTCGAACGCCAACAGCTGAAGTACGTCGTGTTCGCGGTCGTCGCAGCAGTGATCGTGCTCCCGCTCGGGCCGTTCCTGTGGGACCACTATCCGATCATGCGCGCCATAGTGGCGATCGTGCTGCTGGCTCAGCCCGCGGCTGTCTGCGTCGCCATGTTCCGGTACCGCCTCTACGACGTCGACCGGGTGATCTCGCGCACCATCGGCTATGGCCTCGTCACGGCCGTGACAGTCGGCGTGTACGTCATCAGCGTCGTGACACTCGGCGCGCTCCTTGGTCGAACGTCGGCGGTTGCCACCGCGGGCGCAACCCTCGCTGCGGCCGCCGTCTTCCGGCCCGTCCACCGACGCGCCCAGTCACTCGTCGACAGCCGCTTCGACCGGAATCGCTACAACGCATTGCACCGGGTCGAACAGTTCATCGACGACCTGGGCAACGGGCGCGCCGTGCCCGAAGAGGTCGAGGCACTGCTCCGCGACGTGACGAGTGATCCGGAGCTGACGATTCACCATCGGCCGCACGGCGACGACACCGGTGGTGTGATCACGGCCGGCGCCGCCACGGGCGTT
>JANOHI010000423.1:0-19656 GCA_031406385.1 Acidimicrobiia bacterium | reverse complement strand
TCGCGGCGGGCTTGACGGTTCGACCTGCCCGTTGCCCGACTGATTTCGGCGGCGGTGTCACGACTGTTCGCGCCGAGAACGATCGTGACCTTGGCCGACGCGGCGTCGACCTCGCGGCGGAGACGTTCGAGTTGACGTAGGGCCGCGGCGGCATGCACGCGGGTGGTGACAGATGGATCACTCGTCGGGATTTTCACCCCGTCCCAAACCGTTGAGCTCATGTGTCCATTGTGACGTTGGGGGTGTGACAATGTCGGTGCCGATACCGAAGAAAACCGAAGAAATCTGGAGGATGACTTCGTCGATTAGCCCTCGTCGAGGGTACACCCCGGGAGTCTCGATCAGTGCACGCCGGCGGGTTCGGTCGAGATTGATCGGGCGCGAGCCTCGTTGTTGTCGACGGTAAGCGCGCATATCACGGCGCCGAGTGCGGCGAGTGCGGCGCAGATGACCATGGCCTTGGCGTAGCCGTCGCTCAGGGAGGCGTCTCTCCCCGTTGCCCCGGCGAGGGCGGGAAGCACGGCGATGGCGAGCAACGAGGCAACCCGGGCCACGGCGTTGTTGATGGCCGAGCCGATGCCGACGTGGGTGTCGTCCACGGCGGCGAGAACGGTGGCGGTGACCGGTGCAACGGTGATCACGAGACCGACGCCGAAGACGAGAACCGCCGGTAGAACTCCGATGAGGTAGCTCGAACCGGCCTCGATGCGCGCCATGAGGAGGAACGACGCGGCGACGACAAGCGGTCCGACCGTCATCTGCAACCGTGGCCCGATCCGTTGCGCCAGCGCTCCCGACTTCGCGGCGAAGAACAGCATCATCACCGTGACCGGCAGGCTCGCCGATCCCGCCTCGAGCGCCGAGTACCCGAGGTCGTCCTGGAGATGGATGGTGAGGAAGAAGAACACGGTGCCGATGGCGCCCCAGATGACGAAGGTTGCGGCGTTCGTGCCGGCAAATAGTCGTGACCGGAAGAGGGACAGCGGAACCATTGGATGGGAGGAGCGGACCTCGATGAACGCGAACGCCACGAGCATCACGACACCGACTGTCGCGGCGAAAACGGCGGTCGGCTCCCAGCCCGCAGCCGGCCCCTCGATCAGCGCGTAGACGACACCGGCCAGTCCGAGCGAAAGCGTGAGTGCTCCCGGCGCGTCGACACGGGCACCGTGATTGTCCCCGCGGGTTTCCGGTACGGCGCGAAGCGCGATGACGATCGCCGCTGCGGCGATCGGAGGGTTGATGAGGAAGACCCACCTCCACGAAACCGTGTCGATCAGCCATCCGCCGAGGAAGGGTCCTACCGCGGTCGAGGCACCCGCCAACCCACTCCACGAACCGATGGCCTTGGCCCGGTCGTCGGGATGGAACACCGACGACAGCATGGCCAGGCTCCCCGGCACGAGGAGCGCGGCGGAGACACCCTGCAGGATTCTTGCGGCGATCAACACCCCGACCGAGGGGGCGAGCCCGCACAGCATCGACGTGATGCTGAAGCCGACGAGCCCGTAGACGAACATCCGTCGTCGGCCGTAGAGGTCGCCGAGGGAACCGCCGACGACAAGGAGCGACCCAAGGGTGAGCAGGTATCCGGTGACGACCCACTGCTGCCCGGCGAGGCTGGAATCGAACGTCCGCCTGATTTGCGGGAGCGCGCTGTTGACCACGCTGCCGTCGAGGAAGGCAATGCCCGAGCCAAGCACCGCGGCGAAGATCACCATCCGCCCCTGACGGGAATCGAACCGGAGCATTGTCACCGGGACGAACGTAGTGGCTCTCGATCGGGTCTACTGAACCCGGTCCGCCTGCCACTGCTGCTCAAGCTCGCCCAATTCGGTCGAGGGAAGGGCGTCGACCCACGGCCACAGCTCGTCGGAGATGGCTCGCCAGTTCCTCGTCGCATTGAGCTGCGCGAGCACGGCATTGAGTCCCCACTGGATGCGGTTCAACACCACAAAAGACGGGGGAAGATTGAACGACTTCATCATCTTGGTGTGCTCGCCGGTGGGATCGAAGGTCCGCTTCAACGCTTCGCGTGCGTAGTCCTTGGTGTAGGTGAATGGCTTGTCGTCCATCACCGGGTGGTAGAACCAGCCGAAGTACTCCATCAGTTCATCGTTCGAATACGGAGCGTTGCGTAGGAGGAGCCCAGCGTCTTCGAGCGTCTTGCGGTAGCGGGCCGGATCGGGCTCGGACACCTGATGGCGGATCATCGTCCAGAACGTCTGCATCTCGGTGTCGGTGAACTGCTTCACGAGTCCGAAGTCCAAGAAGGTGACCTTCACGCCGAGCGGACCGCCGCGCTCCACCAGGTAGTTCCCCGGGTGGGGATCGCCGTTGAAGATGTTGTGGCGGTTGAACGAACGGAATACGAAGCGATAGATGGTCTCGCCGACGAGGTCGCGTTCGTGTTGCGTCCAGTCCTGCGCGACGTCGAAGCGCTGACCGGGGGAAAGGTCGGTGACGAGAACGTTGCCGGTCGAGAGGTCGTCGTGTACCTCGGGGACGATGATCGAGGGATGCCCCCGGTAGATCTCGGCGAACATCCGCTGACGGCTCGCTTCGAGCCGATAGTCGAGCTCTTCGCCGACGCGCAGACGCAGCTCCTCAATGAACGGCGCGGTGTCGAGGCCACGGAACACCACACCGAGGATCTGGGTGAGCAGTGCGGTGTTGTCGAGGTCGGCGCGGATAGCCGTTTCCACACCGGGATACTGGATCTTGACGGCTACGGCTCGACCATCGAGACGTACCCCTCGGTGCACCTGGCCGATCGATGCACTTGCGAGCGGGGTGTCGTCGAACATGGAGAAGAACGTGTGGATCGGTCCACCGAGTGACTTCTCGAGCGTGGCGACAGCAAGGTCTGCGCTCATCGGTGGTGCGTCGGCCTGCAGGGTGGCGAGCTGGGCGCGGAACTGCTCGGGGAAGCCGTCGTTCAGGTAGCTGGCCATCTGGCCCAGCTTCATCAACACTCCCTTCATCTGACCGAGCGCTTCGGCGACCTGCTCCGCCGTCTTCAACTCATGGGCGGCGTCGAGCTCCGCTCGGCGCTCCGTTGACGCGGCGGCGCGGCGTACTTGGTGTGCGGCGGTAGAGGCCGCGGCGGTGGCGCCGAGTCGGACGAGTTGGGTGTTGCGCGCAGCGCGAGTGGTTTCACCGAAACGCTGATCGGACGTTGCTCGCGTTCGGCGGCGGCGCTGGGCGAGGTAGGCCAGCCCTGTCACGCCGGTCCCGATCAGGAAGAGGGATCGTCGACGCATCGTGACGACAACGCTACCGGCGACTCGCCCTTACGTTCGTCGTCGGAGCAAGCCGTGCCCTTGGTCTGCCGCGGAATTTCCCGATGACACCTCGTCGGCCGGCGAAACTAACGGGCCGGACTCGTCATGCGGCGAGCGCTTCTTCTGTGCGTCCGCGACCCCCGCGACGGTTGGTCGCCGATCCCTCGTCGTCAATTCGGCGAGACCCGCTATCGAGCGTTGAAATGGTCGACGATGGGCTGATACTTGTCCAGAGTGGCCAGCGCGGCGTCCCGGTCCAGTGCCGGGAGTCCGAGGGCGGCAAACGAGGCGCCGCCTTCGGACAACGTGGTGAGGTGCGCTACGTCGGGTCGTGCGCCATAGATGCCGAGTGAGAGCGACGCCGGGTCACGTCCGGCGTCGGTGGCGGCCTGGAGGATCTTCTGCCACGACTCGATGAGGGGCCAGCGGCCCTCGATCGGCATCCAGGCGTCGCCGAACTCGATGAGGTGCCGGAGCGTTGTCGGCGTGGCGGCAGCACCGAACACGATCGGCGGATGGGGCTTCTGAACCGGCTTCGGCCATGCCCAGCTGGACTCGAATCGCACGAACTCGCCATCGAACGAGGCCTCGTCCTTCGTCCACAGTTCGATGCAGGCGAGCATCTTCTCCCGCACCAGTGCGCGGCGCCGCTTTACGTCGATGCCGTGGTTCTCCATCTCCTCGTGGTTCCAGCCATAGCCGATGCCGAGGATCGATCGACCGTTCGAGAGATGGTCGAGGGTGGCAACCTCTTTGGCGAGCCAGAGCGGATCACGCTGGGCGACAAGGGTGATCCCGGTGCCGAGCTTCAGGTTCGTCGTGACCGCGGCGGCAGCCGTAAGTGCAAGGAACTGATCGTGGGTGCGCCAGTATTCCTGAGGAAGCGGGGGCGCACCATCGCGTCCGCCCCACGGGGTGCGACGCGAGACCGGAATGTGCGAATGCTCCGGAAACCACAGAGCGTCGTACCCTCGGGCCTCGAGTTCTTTGGCGAGCTCGATCGGCTGGATGCCGAGGTCGGTTGGGAACATCAGTGCACCGATCTTCATGAGCCTCACGGTACTGGGGTCGAACCGGTCCTGTCGTTTCGACCTGGTTCGTCACGCTCATGTTCAACGGACCGGGTCGAGCGTCTTCGTCGGTTCGACAACGTCGAGAACGACCGTCTAAACCGAGCACATGGCTGAACGTCGTGTTGCCCTCATCGCCCCCGCCGGGTCCTACGTCGGACCCGAACTCGCCAGACTGCTCGCGGCCCGAGGGCACGACCTCGTGCTGGCCTCGCCATCGGCCGGCCTCGCCGAATCACTGCGCGCCAACGGGGCCCGTGTCGAAGTGGTTGGCGGGGAGGATGACGGGACACCGACCATGGGGCGCTTCGGCCCGGAGATCGGTCCCGAGATGGTCGAGCGCGCGAAAGTGGTGTTCGGCACCTTTCACTCGGCGTTCTTCTCCTCGGGTCGTATTGCCCTCGGCAAGTTCGGGCGTATGTCCACCGACGATCTGCAAGCGGCGTTTCACGGCAATGTCGAGCTCCCGTTCCACTTCGTGCAGGCGGTGCTTCCCACCCTGGTCGGCCAAGGCGACGGTCAGATCCTCGTTGCCACGAGCGCGACTGCGCTTCGTCCCACCCCGAGCGCATCGGTCTACGCCGCCACCCGGAGCGCAGCGACGGTGATGCTGCAGTCCGCAGCCCTCGAGGTCGCGGCCTCCGGCGTGCAACTGAACGTGGTTGGCACGAACTTCATGGACTTTCCCGAGTTCCTCCGCGGGAACCGGGTCGAGACTCCCGAGGATCGCGCCCGCGTCGAGTCGATGGTGCCGATGAAGCGGCTCGGCACGATGACGGAGTTCGCTTCGTTCTGCGCGACGTTCCTCGACGGCACGAGCCGTTTCGCCACCGCGCAGTTCTTCCCCTACGCCGGCGGTTGGGCAACCTGAAGACGCTACGATTGTGTACATGACGACGCTGTCCGTGGCCGAGGCTCGAGCCAACTTCTCCAAGATCGTCGACGCTGCGACAACGACGCACGAACGCTTTGAGGTCACTCGGAACGGCGGTCGAGTGGCGGTGCTGCTCGGCGCCGACGATTTTGACGGCTTGGTCGAGACGATCGCGATTCTGGGCGACTCGACCCTTCTCGACGATCTTCGAGAAGGACTCAATGACCTCTCATCGGGTCGGACGTCCAGCCTTGCCGAGGTTGCTGATGAACTTCGTGCCACCGGACGACTTCGCGGGTGACGGAACGTTACGAAGTTCGCTTAACAAGATCAGCTCGACTAGCGCTGACAGAGGTTCTGCCCGAGTCCGTCGCAGCTGCGGTATTCGCCTTCTTGGATGGTCCTCTGTCCGACAATCCTTACCGGGTGGGCAAGCAGCTCGCGCCACCGCTGTATCCCCTCTTCTCCGCTCGACGCGGCGAGTACCGCGTGCTCTACCGAATTGTTGACGACCTGGTACTCGTTGAAGTCGTCACGATCGCACATCGACGCGACGCCTACCGCAGCTCGTAGGAAAGGTCCGACCGCTCTGCTTCACGCGCCACGTTCCTCGATGGCTCGAGCCGTTTCGCCACCGCGCAGTTCTTCCCCTACGCCGGCGGTTGGGCAACCTGAAGTCCGGTGATGATGCCCACCCTCGGGTTTTCGTCGAGAGCACAAATCCGCGGCATTCACGTCACCACGCGGCAGAGAATGGTTCATGCCCTCCTATACGGTCTTCCTGCCGATCGGCGACGGCACGACAATCCGCAACTACACGGTCACCCCGGCCGACGCACTCGCCCTGAACGAGGCGGTGGATCAGAGCCGCGAGCATCTGCTGCCCTGGATGCCATGGGCGTCATACCCGCCGATGACGCTCGAGGAGCGGTTCGACTTGCTGGCAACGTGGGTTGCCGATGAGCGTGACACCTTCCTCGGCGTCTTCGATCGCGACGGTCGCGTCGTCGCGGGGGCGGGCATGCATGACCGCAACGGTCCCGATGAGCTCGAGATCGGCTACTGGGTTCGCGTCGACTCGGTACGCCAGGGTCTGGCGACGCGGATCTCCGAGGAATTGACGACAGCCGTGTTCGCCCTTGCTCCGACGGTCAACCGGGTGTTGATCAAACACGATGTCGCCAATGTGCCGAGCGGACTGGTTCCCGCCCGTCTGGGGTTCGTGAAGATCGGAGAAGAAGATCGCGACATCGAAGCGCCCGACGAACAGGGAATCACCTACGTCTGGGCGATGGAACGAACCAGTTGGGAGACCCGATCATCGACGCGAGGATTGTCCACATGACGACATCGTCGGTGTCCCAGAAACCGCTTGTCGGCCGCTTCGTCCGCCTGGACCTCCTTCACGTGAACGACACGGCCGAGATCGCTGCTGCCGCGGCGTCGGGCGGACGCGAAACCTACGGTTACGGACCCGTGCCCTCGGCCGATCGAACAGTGAACGGCGCCGAGGATGCGCAGGCGTACATCGCCCGACGGCTCGCCTCGTTGGCCGACGGCTCGTGGATCCCGTTCGTGCAGCGGCGGGCCGACGATGGACTCGTCGTCGGAATGACGAACTACATCATGGTGGACGGTCGGCTCGATCGCCCGTCGCCACCGACCGCCATCGAGATCGGGGGCACCTGGTTGGCCCCGATTGCGCAGCGGACCCCCATCAACACCGAGGCCAAGCTCCTCCTCATGACGCGCGCGTTCGACGAGCTGCATGTCCTACGTGTACAGATCAAAACGGATGCCCGCAACGATCGGAGCCGCGCCGCGATCCTGCGTCTCGGCGCAACGTTCGAGGGTGTGCTTCGCAACTACCAACCGGGCAACGGCGATATCGGCACGGGCGCCCAACGGGACACGGCGATGTATTCCGTGATCGACTCCGAATGGCCGTCGGTCCGGGCCCACCTCGAAGCGATGCTCGCCTGAGCCGACCGATCAAACCTTAAGCGTGGGTTGGAATGACGCCGACACGAGATCGTCCACCGCTGCGGCAAGGACCGGCCGGGAAAACAGATACCCCTGTCCCTTGTCGCGGCCGATGGCCCGGAGGATGTCGCACGTGGCGTGATCCTCGATCCCTGCGGGGATAGTGGACCTGGACGCCCCATTCATGAGCCATGGCTGGCAGGCCGCGCAGGGCAGGAAGGTTGAGCAACCGGTCGAACGGGGGCAACGCCAGCGCAATGGGATGGACAACTACCATCTCCGCATCGCCGCGTCGCGCCAGTGCCTCGGCCTGGCGCGCCACGAACAGTCCGAAATCGGGTCGCGCCGGGCTGGGGAACAACGTCGATATCGACAGGATGCGAAGCGGCGCGGGTGTCTTCACCGTTAGGGGCAAGCGCATCTCGACATGGCCAAATGTGGCTGCCAGCCGCGCGCCGAGAGGAGCATCGACCGCTCGCTGATTAGCAGAACCGCCAGGCCAACCCAGGGGACGGAACAGGCGGCGTTAGCGTACCTTGGCAGACTGGCCATGATCCCTCCGGTGCCCTTCTTGCGACCACGCTGCATCGTGGGTCGTCCTAATGCGTGAGAGCGCTGACTGTGTCAGTGTACGTTGACAAGGATTACGCGGGTTATGGGCCGGACTGAGCTGAATACCTTGTGGATAGGCCCACAACTTTCCGTTCTGGAGCGGGCTTGCTTGCGATCCGCGCTCAAATGGGGTCATGCGGTTGCGCTCTATTGCTACCGGGAACCCGCTGGCGTGCCGGAAGGCGTCGAGCTTCGTGATGCCAGCGCGCTGTTTTCCGAATCTGCGGTCATCACGCATCGCGGGGGCAGCCCTTCATTGTTTTCCAACCGGTTTCGCTATGAATTGCAGCGCCGAAGCCTGGGCATCTGGATCGATTGCGACCTCTATTTCGTAAGTCCGCTGGGCGAGCAGCCAGAAACGATCATTGGCGATCAGGGCGGCGGTGTTCTCGCCATGGGAATCCTGCGATTGCCAAGCGATTGCCCCATGCTCGAGCCGCTTTCCGCCCTATTCGACGAGCGCTCGGTACCGCCGTGGTTGCCTTGGCGCGCCGCGATCGCTGCCTGGTGGCGACTGCAGACAACCGGCAGATCGGGCTTGTCTGACATGCCTTGGGGAAGCGCAGGCCCCAACGCCCTGAACTGGCTGGCCAAAAAGCATGGTTGGACCCAGCACGTACAGCCGCCTTCGAGATTTTACCCGGTTCCCTGGACCGATGCCGACTGGATCCTTGATCCCGACCGGCCTCTCGAGACAGTCATCAAGGCCGACACCATAGCGGTGCACCTTTGGAACGAGCTGATCAAAAAGCACGACCTGACCGCAGCCCCGACCGGCAGCTTTGCCGCCCGGTTGGTCGCGGAAGGTACCCTTTGAACCTCAGATCCTCACCGTGGATCGAACGTCCAGGCCCGCACTGACGGAGCCGTAACCGGATCTGCAAACCAGCCCGATCGCAGTCTGGCGATCAAGGCATTCAACCCGCGCGCAAGGCGCGGTGAAATTTCGGCAAGGCCGGTGAAGGCCAGCACTGCCAAGGTCTTCAAGGGTCGCTTGAAGCTCGCACGGTGGATCATCATCCAGAACAGGTTCGGTCGCTCAAGCCCCAGAACAGCAAGCACACCCACGGCGTAAAAGGCGACCGGATCAAGTCGGTGTGCCGTCTTCGCGTTGATGCAACCCTCCGGCTGGTAATAGCGACTGATCCGCTCAAGCACCTCCGTCCGGCTATCGCGCAGTCGCGCGTGCTGTCCGGCAAAGCGCAACTGGACAAGAGGAATATCGATGAACAACAGCGGGCCGACCTGTCCGAGCCGCCGGTAAAGGTCCTGGTCCTCGAAATAGTCGGTGTCCGTGCGATATCCGCCGGCAGAGTGAAACGCGGCGTGACGGTAGAAGATGCTGGCATGCGCGATCGGCGGCGCGACCGCGTTCAGATGCCTGCGCATTGCCGTGCGGATCACCTTGCCGGTGCCGTCGATCATCTCAAACAGAGAGCCCACCATGACTGCCTCGGGGTTCGCCTTCATGATCTCCAGTTGCAGGGCCAGGCGTTCGGGCATCGCGACGTCATCGGCATCCATGCGCGCGACAAATTCGGTTGTCGCCAGCATCGCAGCGGCGTTCGAGCTGTCACTCGGACCGAGGCGTCGTTCGCCCCTTGTAACACTGATGCGCGGATCGCGCTGCGCCCACTCAAGCGCGCTCTCGTAAGATCCGTCATCCGAATGGTCATCGTATATCGCCAGCCGGAAACCGGTCAGGGTCTGGCGCAGAATACTTGCGATCGCGGCACCCAGAAATGGCAGCGCGTTATAAACGGGCATCACCACCGTAATTTCGCGGTCCAATCCAGCCATCCGCGACTGATACACACGAAGTCCCTCGACGTGAAGTGTCGGCAGTTCATCCCGCTTTGTCATCGGTTGGACAAAAGTGCGACAGTCCATCGGCTGAGATGGCCGTAAGCGACTGGATTGGTATGGCACCTTTTTTTGAGAAGCCCGGCAGATCGGTGCTGGTCAGCCATCGGCCCACGCTGTTCGATTGCTTCGGCATCGTCTATCAACTGAAAGGTGGCCGACTTCGGCCCTTCCCGAAGTCGGCGCTTGCGGGACCGATTTCCACCGATCCTGGCGGGTCATGACGACTGCGACGCCACCGCCGCCTGGCCTGTTCAGCCCGAAAGTCCAGGTTTTCGCGGCGCCGCGATCGCGCCCGGCGGTGTCGGTTGTAATGACCTCCTGGAACGACATCCGCTTCATAAGCGAGGCGGTTGATGGAGTTCTTGCGCAGACTTTGCAGGACTTCGAATTCATCATCATCGATGACGGGTCGGACCACCCGTCCCAGGTAGCTGCCCTGGCTGCTCTGGACCCGCGGATCAGAACCTTTCGTCTTGACCGGAATGTGGGTGCGGCGGAGGCCGGCAATCGGGGCATAGCCTTGGCCAGGGCCCCCTTGATTGCCCGCATGGACAATGACGATTGTGCTGAACCCACCTGGCTGGCCGAAGTGACTGCCGCGATGGACGCGGACCCGCAGCTTGGCCTGGTCGGAACCTGGGTCACCCTGATGTCCGAACATGGCGATCCGCTGGGCATAGACCGCACGCCTGAAAGCGACTTCGCGATCCGATTCACGCTGCTCTCGCACAACCCCTTTTACCACTCGTCGACCGTCTATCGCAAAGAGCTGGTGGACCAGATTGGAGGGATCGAGGCAGGTCAGGACCTGACCCACGACCATCGGCTGTGGCGGGCAATGCTGCCCCATTGCCGCGCTCGCAACTTGCCCCGCCCGCTGTGCCGCTATCGCTACAATCCCAGAGGCATAACCGGGACATCGGATCCAGTGACCAAGCGCTCACGCTCGCGCGATATTGGCGTCGGCTTGTGGCGCGAGCTCGGGTTCGACTTCCCGATCGACGATCGCGACCTGGGCGATGCGGTTGACGATTTCCTGCGCGATCGTCCGACTCGCGATCCGATTCTGTGGGATCGGGTCGGTGCAGTGATCGAGCTTGCAATTGCCGGAACGGCAGCCAAGGAGCAGAGCTTTCTGCGGCCTGGTGACGAACCGCTGCGTGAGCAGTTCATCCAGGGCTTGCGGGAACGATTGGTGGCAGGTCCGCGGATGCCGCCCGGTCTTGTGCAGCGTCTGGAATTTGCGCTTCGCACGCGCGGTCCCAGACGGACACTTGCTGCGGCGCTTCGAAAGGGCCGTGCCTTGCTCTCGATTCCCGAGAAGCCGACTTGATGGTCCTGATTGCCGCCGGCAGCGGCCAGGCGGCGCAGGCTCCGGCGCCTTCGGATGTGGTGCCAAAGCGCCAGCAGCCCGCCGGAGCCGAGCAAACGAGTCAGGCTTTCGGTAAAGCGTTCGACCTGGGCAAAGGGCAGTATCGCCGCGCAGGATGAAGGGCGTTCCTCCTGCAGCCGAGCGTGCCGCAAGACCGCGAGGCACAAGCCACAAGATCGGCCGGATCGCCAGAATGGATCAACATGATCGCTCCGTCCCCGCTGACGGCGCGCCGGGCCTTGGCAAGACTGCGTGCATTGATATCGACCCCGGTGATTTCCGCTGTCGAGACCGTCGATCGGCTGCACTGGATTGGCGAAGCACTTGCGACACGCTGATGGAGCGCCGCTCGAGCGGACCCAGCAACGCGGAGCGATGACGTTGCCCTGGAGGCGGTGCCTCAGTCGCCGAACAAGCGGTGAACCTTTCGCTGCCACGTCCGATGATTGAGCTCCAGCGCCACTCGGCACGGCACGAATCCCTCCGGTGCCGCCTGGGCATTGCCCGCCCGCTCGAAGAACGGTTGGCGAAAATCGGCCACCGTCATCCCCCACGCCGGGCCCGGTGCGGTCTGCACGCTCACCGGCAGCACTGGGCCGGTGACGACATCATCGAGCACTGCGGCCATCGTGGCCAGAAGGTCGTGGCAGGGGAACTCGCCTTCGCTGCAGAAGGCACCCCCAAAGCGCGCATACGTCTTTAGTGGACCGTCGAGAAACATCGCCGCCGGGCTCCGATGCTCGGCCACCAGCGCGACCTCGGTCGCCGTCATTGTCGCCTCGTGGGTGACGTCAAGGCCGACAAGTAGCGGCGGCTCGTTCCATGCGGCGGAGAGAACATGTTGTGCGGCCAACGGATCGTGCACGATGTTGGCCTCGGCTGCGGGGTAGGCGTTGCCGGGCGAGGCGAACGCTCCTCCCATCACGACGAGGCGCCGGGACCGTGATGCGATCGTCGGGTTGCGTTCGAGCGCGGCAGCGAGGGTCGAGAGCGGGCCGAGGGTGACGACCGTTGCATCGTCAGCGAAGCGCTCGTAGAGCGAAGCTGCAGTCGACACGTTGACGCCGAGCGCCGCCGGGATATCTCCGACGGGAAGGTCCGGACCGTGCCCACAGTCGCCGAGTCCGTCGAAGCCGTGGATGAAGCTGGCACGAAGGAGGTCGGGGGCCGGGCCCATTGCATGCGCTTCACCGACGCCGACGGGGATGTCGGTGCGTCCGGCGGCGTTGAGGACGATGGCGATGTTGGCGACAACGCGATCCAGATCGACGTTGCCGTGCACCGTGGTGATTGCCCGAACATCGACGTCGGGGTTGGTCAATGCCCACCACAGGGCGACGGCATCATCGATGCCGCCGTCGGTGTCGATGATGAGCGGAATCGTCGCCATCAGGCCCTCGACCGTCGCCGCTCGGTGAATCAGCCGGCGAGGTGCTTGAGCAGCGCCTTGAGCTCGTCGCCGGGGCCGGCGGGGACGATGTAGCCCTCTTCGTTCCGGATCTCGCCGAAGTGGTCGCGCACATCCTCGAGGGTGAGCTCAGGGTTGTAATACCCCTCGGTGAGGCCGATGAAGAAGCGGGCGATGCGACCACCTGCTGCGGAGTAGATCTCGCCGGTGACCGGGCAGTCCTCGTGGACGAGCCACGCCACGATAGGTGACACGAGCTTCGGGTCGAGCTTCTCGGCCAGACCGCCGAGAAGCTCCTCGGTCATGCGGGTGCGGGCGATCGGAGCGAGCGCGTTGACCTTGATGTTCGCCTTTGCGCCTTCGGCGGCGAGCACGCGGGTGAGGCCGACAAGGCCCATCTTCGCGGCCCCGTAGTTGGCCTGGCCGAAGTTGCCGAGGATGCCGGAGTTCGAGGAGGTGTTGACGATGCGGCCGTAGCTCTGCTCGCGCATGATCGGCCATGCCGCCTTCGTGACGTTGAACGCGCCCTTGAGGTGCACGGCGAGCACGGCATCGATCATCGCCTCGTCCATGTTGTGGAACGACTTGTCGCGGAGGATGCCGGCGTTGTTGATCACGATGTCGACGCGGCCGAACGCATCGACCGCCGTCTTGATGATGCCGGCGCCGCCCTCCATGGTCGAGACCGAGTTGCCGTCAGCAACCGCCACGCCGCCGAGGTCGTTGATCTCCTGGGCGGTCTTGGCGGCCGGTCCGAGGTCGCCTCCGCTTCCATCGACCGCTCCTCCGAGGTCGTTCACGACGATCTGGGCGCCGCGCGAAGCGAGGAGAAGGGCGTGCTCACGGCCGAGCCCACCCCCAGATCCGGTGATGACGGCAACACGGTTTTCGAACGACAGATCGGCCACGGGATTCTCCTGAGTGCGGGTAACGGCCGGAGAACGATACCGGCCCTTCCGCACAACCGACCAAAGTGGCGGCTTAGGAGACGAGTCTGAGGGGCACCGGTCGGGACGTGGGGTGCGCAGCCATCGCCGCCGCCCGGGCCGCCATGATTCGTTCGAGCTCGTACCAGTTGGTGTCGTCGGTGTCGGAGGTGACGACCCTGCGAGCCGGCGCTGGGGCGTGCACGGCAGACCGTCGGGGGTTCGCCGGGGGAACGAGGACGGCGCCGGAGATCTGCACCATGGTGGCACTCGTGTTGGTGGTGGTTTGCGTGGCGTTGAACATCTCGGTCTCCTCGATTGTCTGGTTGCTTGGTGTACCCGACGGTCGACGCTTCAAACGGGACCCGACGAGTTGGCGCCCCCTTACTTGACCGGACCGGTGTGAACGGCGCTCGCCAACATCGTGAGCCCGTGATGAGGGCGTGTTAGCAACGTGTTGCCTTCGCGTCGAGGCCCTGCCGCTTGCGTGTTCGACGGCACCAGACTCGTGCCATGGTCCATCGTCAGGGCGTTCCGGGTGGTGCGCCCCTCCGTGTTCAGGGACTGTCCGGGCCGCTGACGCTGGTCGCCCGGTCCTAGGAAACGTGCGGGCTCATCAAGGCGATCGCCACCTGCGAGCCGGCCCGCGAGCTGAGCGTGGCGATCCGACGGCCCGACTGGACGGCGTCGACGGGCGGCTTCATGAGGTCGCCGAAGAACGCCGCGCTCTCGTCGAGGTCCCGACAGGTCAGCGCGATGCCGAAGAACTTCGCCGGGTCGTTCGCCTTCGCCGGGTCGATGATCTCCGGACCGACGACTTCGAGGATCACCCGCTCGTGCGGGGCGCCGTCGGGGTTGCCGAGCCAGAAGAACGCCTGTCGCATCGCCGTCCTCCCGTACGCGGCCGCCTCACGTCGGCGGCGGCACTCGATGCCGAGGTCCTCGAGCGCCGAGACCGTCCGGTCGACATCCGGGGTCATGACGACGAGGTGATCGATGGCCTCGACCCCGTTCACATGACGTGGGGGAGGCGGTGGTGCGACAGGCGCAGCGTCGCCAAGCGTCACCGATCCGGTGAGCAAGCCGTCGATGTGCTCGGGGAGTGGCCCGTCGTCGGCCGACAGCATCCAGTCGGTGATGCCGCGCCCACCCGGCGACTCGCTTCCTCCATCGCTTCCCGAACACAGGATGGCCGTAGCCCCGATGCGCACGGCGATCCCGTCGAGCGTGAAGCCGAGGCCGGCCCAGGTGCCGGGTGCATCGGAGACGGTGAGCGAAAGCAATCGAGGCATCTGAGCGACGGTAGCAACGCGGGCGCCTCTACGTGCGGGCGAACCAAGGTCGGTCGAAGAACGCGAACGCTTCCGCACGGACGTTCCCGGGATGGAAGTCCCCGTGGACAAGCCCGTCGCCAATACCGCACTCGGCGATTAGCTCGAACCGTTGCTCGAGCCCGGCGTCGTACCGATCCGACCCGGCGATCATCTCGAACCGTTCCTCGAGCCCACCGCGCACCCCGCCGCCGTCGTCGACGAGAACGAGCGTGACAACACGGTCCGGGTGGTCCTCGGGCGCGGTCACTGGGCAGACTCGCTCGACCGGTCGGGGACCCGTGCTCAGCCCAGCTGCTTCCAGGTGTTCCAGTACGTCACTTCTTCGGCCGGCCTCCGGTCGGCGGCGCGGAAGTCGTCTCCGGTGTAGAAGGCCGTCGGGATGAGGCACAGCTGCGTGACGGTCTCGGGGATCCCGAGGAGTTCGCCGATCTCGCGCTCGTGACGGAGATGGAGGGTCGTCCATGCGGTGCCGAGGCCGCGTGCCCGAGCGGCGAGCATGAAGCTCCACACAGCCGGGAGTGCGGAACCCCACCAGCCGGCTCCGGTGCCGAAGCCATCGTCACCCGGGGCTCCGAGCGCGCACGGGATCACGTGAACGGGCACCTCGGCAAGGTGTTCCGCCAGATAGTCGCTCGAGCTCATAATGCGACCCGAGGTCGTGTTGTCGGGAGTTCGCGTTGCGACGGCACGTCGCTGCTTCTCGATGTACGGCGCGTAGGCCCGCTGGTAGGCATCGGCGATCGCCGCCCGCTTGTCGGCGTCGTCGACCATGAGCCACCGCCATTTCTGGTAATTTCCGCCGGCGGGAGCCTGGGTGGCGATGCGGATGCAGTCTACGAGCAGTTCTCGAGGTACCGGCCGGGTCAGGTCGAGGCGTTTGCGGACGGCACGCGTCGTGGTGAGGAGATGGTCCACCTGGGGGAGATCGAACGTCATCTCAGCAAGGTATCCGGTACGGCGGGAACGAACTCCATCCGGGTCGGCGGCCGAGCCGCGGCGCTCGGCCTCGCCTATACGGCCCAGGCGAGTAGCCGTCGCCCGGGTAGAAAGCGACCTTGGTCCTAACGACATCGGGACGTTGGGGACGGCACAACCCCGGGCGACCGGGCACACTGGTCTGGTGACGATCAAGGTGTTCCTTCTCGACGACCACGAGATCGTTCGTCGTGGTTTGGCCGAACTCATCAATTCTGAAGACGACATGGTCGTGTGCGGCGAAGCTGGCCGCGTGGACGAGGCGCTGCACCGCATAGCGGCCACGTCGCCCGATGTCGCCGTGCTCGACTACCAGCTGCCGGATGGCAACGGTGTGGAAGTATGCCGGGAGGTCCGCGATCTCCACCCCAACGTCGCCAGCCTGATGCTCACGGCGTTCTCCGACGACGATGCCCTGTTCTCGGCGATCATGGCCGGAGCCCGCGGCTATGTGCTCAAGCAGATCCGCGGGAACGATCTGGTCGACTCGATCCGCAGGGTGGCACGCGGCGAGCAGCTGCTCGATCCGGCGGTGACCTCCCGGGTGCTCGACCGTCTCCGGACTCCGCCGAAGTCCGAACCGGACCCGCTCGAGTCGCTCTCGCCGCAAGAACGCCAGATCCTTACGCTGATCGCCGAGGGGCTCACCAATCGTCAGATCGGCGAGCGGCTGTTCCTCTCGGAAAAAACGGTGAAGAACTACGTGTCGTCGGTGCTGGCCAAGCTCGGCATGGAGCGGAGAACCGAAGCCGCGGTGTTCGCTGCTCGCCTCGCCGACAAGCGTGCCGCTGAGGCTGAGCACTGATCCACCCGTTCTGGAGCGCCCCGCCTCGCCCCTCCGACGGCACCGCTAAGGTCGGTTCGGCGAACGGGGGCAGGGATGGACAACACGGTAGGCAGCCCGCAGCGGCAGCCGAACAACCTCGGGCTCGACGCGCGTCTCAGCGCGGCGATCGTCTGGCAGGCCCTCGAGCAGGCCCCCGATGCAATGATCGTCTCTGACGCAGCCGGGATCATCCGCCACGCCAACGTCACGGCCGAAACGATGTTCGGCCACCGACGCGACGATCTGATAGGCCAGCCGCTCGAACTGCTCGTTCCGACGCATCTCCGCGAGGCCCACGTCGGCGACCGGAACCAGTTCCTCGCCGAGCCGGTGAGCAGACCGATGGGGGCCGGCCTGGCGCTCATGGCGCAGCACCGCGACGGTCGAGAGATCCCGGTCGAAATCAGCCTCACGCCAGTCGTCGGTGAAGCCCAAGAGTTCGTCGTGGCCGTCATCCGCGACATCACCGAACGCGTGGGTCTGATCGAAGCGATCGCTGCCCAACGTGACCATCTGGCAACCATCGTCGACGCGCTCGGTGACGGGCTGATGGAGGTCGACCTCGAGAACCGATCCGTTCTTCTGGTCAATGACCGCTTCTGCGAGATGGTGGGCCTCGAACGCGAGGCGATCATCGCCGACGGGGCGTCGGGCGTGTGGCTGGTGAAACCTGACCTCAACGAGTTGCTGACTCGCCTCGACTCCGGGAGCGGTCGCATCGACGTAACGCTCCGACACCGACGCGGCTCGACGTTTCCGGCCTCGCTCACTATTGCAGCGATGCGCACGACGGCTCAGCGCCCTTCCTTCGTCGCTGTGTTCCACGACCTCACCGCCGAACTCGCGGCCGCCCTAACGCTTTCGACCGCACAAGCGCGAGTTGCGGTTGCCGACGAACACGACCGCATCGCCCGTGATCTCCACGACACGGTCATCCAACGCCTGTTCGCAACCGGGCTCGGCCTCCAGGGAGCGGCCGAGCGAAGCGATGTGCGCGATCGGATCGAACGGGCCGTCACCGGCATCGACGAGGCCATTCGTGACCTGCGGACGTCGATCTTCACCCTGCGTCAGCCGGTCGTCAACCTTGGCGTGTCGGATTCCATCCGGGAAACTGCTGAAGAGGCGCGCCAGATTCTTGACTGCGCGTTGCTGGTCGACATCTCGCCCGACGTCGATCGTCACGTGCCGACGGCATTGCGGGGCGACCTCGTCGCCGTCGTACGGGAGTCCTTGACCAACGTCGCGAAGCACGCATCGGCACGAACTGTTGCGCTGACCGTCGACATCGAGGATGGTCACCTCACGGTGCACATCAAAGACGATGGTGTTGGCTTCGCCGCGAGCGGGGTCATTTTCGGGCAGGGTCTTCGCAACCTCAAAGAACGCGCCGAGAACCTGGGCGGCACGTGTGAACTGTCGACTGCTCCGGGCGATGGCACCCGGATCTTCTGGAGCCTTCCGCTACCGACATGACTAGGCCCGTAGGCTGCCTCGGTTCACCTACGACCGGACCACCATCACCGGCACCGTCGAATGGTGGATCACCCGCATCGTCGTCGAAGCGATCATCGAGTGCGTGTGCCGCGACCCGTGGGTGGCCATGCAGATCATCGTGGCTGGGTGTTCTCGAGCCCGCTCGCAGATCACCGTCGCCTTGTGCAGAGCCGTGCCGTGAAGTACGTCCCATGTGATGCGCGCAGCAGAGGTGTGTTCGAGCGAGCTGCTCATCTGCTCGAGGTACGCCGCCTCCTCCACATCGTCGTCGAGGGTGCTGACGACCGCTGCTTCCTTGGGGCTGATGACCTGCACGAGGTCCAACGTCGCCCCAGTGGTTACGGCCCACCCCGTTACGGTCTCCAGCACCGTCTCAGCAGCGTGGGACGCGTCGAGCGGGACCACGATGTTCTTCACCGGACCATGCCAGTCGGTGGCAACCTTCGGCCCGACGATGACTGTCGGCCGTGATGCGAACCGCAAGACGTCCGAGGTGATCGATCCCGGGATGCCGAGTACCGTGGTGCCGCCGGCGAGCACCACGAGCGAGTCCGTCGTGTTGATCAGATCGAGGATGAACGGCGACGGATCGGTGCCGTGGTCGAGGGTCACCCGCACGGTCCGGTGCTGGATCCCTGCGGCCAGTTCATCGAGCAGTCGCCGACGGTCCGCCTCGTTGCCCCGGTCGTAGATCATCGATGTGAGTTCGATGGCGCAGCCGAACTGCGCCGCGAGGTATTCGGCCACGCTGATCGCCCGGTTGTTGGGTGGATAAAAGCTGATGGGCACGATGATCCGGTCGAACGACACGCCCACGTCTTGGCCGACTGTTGCGCTTAGCGGTTCCATGTGCACACCGTGCTCGCTTGTGACGGTCGGGCGCACCCGCCGAACGTCGTCGATGCGGGGTCCGAAAGAATCATCACGACTCGTTCCATCGTCGTTTCGTTCTGGGCTGCGCTCACGGGCTTGTCGGAGTGCGGACGACGACCACCGGACATGCGGCGTGCTTCACGACCTGATCGGAAGTTGAACCGAGGAGCAGCCCCACGAATCCGCCGTGCCCGCGGGCACCGACGACGAGCAGGTCGGCGTGTTCGGACTCGGCGATCATCGCTTTCGACGGGCTGCCTGACGTGACGACCCGCTCGACGGATGCCGCGGCAGCGGGATCAGCGATTCCGGCGGCGATGGCCGCCTCGAGCGTGGCTCGGGCTTCCTCTTCGAGCGTTTGCGGAGGAATGACGAACGCCGGCTCGATGCCCCCGTATGCGTAGGAGTACTCCCAGACCGTGACTGCCCGCAGCTTCGCGCCACGCAACGCAGCTTCCGCAGCCGCCCACCGCAAAGCGTCGATGCTTCCCGGTGAACCGTCGAGTCCAACCACGATTGTTTCCATGACGTTCCTCTCGCTAGCGCGAACTTCGTAGACAGCCAGCCTGCCGGTCGTCGGCTCGAACGGAGAGGGGCAAGGATCACCCAATGTTCGGGACTTTGGTCACCAATGGCAACCGGCCTTCGACCGGGGCACGCCATGGCGGCATGTGCCAGTGTCCAGGCCATGGTCCCGGTCGGAACGAAGCCAGCCGCCGCGGTTGGCGCGAGCGCCGTTCCGACCGGTCGACCCCC
>JANOHI010000410.1:0-23985 GCA_031406385.1 Acidimicrobiia bacterium | reverse complement strand
CCACCCCTCCACTCGGTGGTTGCCTCGGCGAACAAGTCGGTTCCGTTCCGGGGTCCTGTCACCGATGAACCCCATCCGCTGCGGTACTCGCCCGTTGTTCTCCTTCGTCGAACCGGGTCTCCGTTCCTCGGGCGGGGCCCCGTCGGTGCCACCCCTCATTCGTTCACCATGCGGATGCTTCTCACGTGGCGCAGGGTTCACTCCGGTGGGTTAGGGAACGAGTCCGCGCCACGATGGGAAGCGCAGCACGCCACTTGGACTCCACTCGCGGTACTCGACGAGGCATCGGTGTTTCGGTTGCACGAAGATCGCGGTGCGTTCGCCCGGATCGTTGCTGAACGGGCGCGTGGCGATCACGTCCGGTGCGAGAAGGGTGTGCAGTTCGTCGAGCATGGCATCGGTGAAGCCCGTGCCGACTCTGCCGACCCACCGCAGCGGGGCGTCAACGTCGTCGGACTCCGGGAGGCCCAGCAGCAACGCGCCGATGGTCCGCAGGCGCCGTCCCTCACCGGGAACCCATCCACCGATGATGAATTCGTCGGTCGTGAGATTTCGTACCTTGATCCAGTTCGGTGAGCGCTGCCCACTCACGTAGCGGGCATCGTTTCGCTTGGCGACAACACCTTCCAGGCCAACGGTCTTCGTCAGGTCGAGCAAGGCGTCTCCGTCGTCGTAGACCGTTACCCGCCGCCAATTCGGTCCGTTGTCGAGCCCGTTGAGCTGATCAAGCAGAGCGCGTCGCGCCGAAAGCGGCACGTCGGTCGTGGGCAGCGCGTTGAGTTCGAGAATGTCGAACACCACGAAGACGACCGGATTCACCCCAGCCCTCCGAGCGGCGTCGGCACCGAACACGCCGAGTCGTTCCTGCAGGCGATGGAACGACGGGAGCCCATCGTCGCCCATGGCGATGATCTCGCCGTCGAGCGTTGCGGAGTTCCCTTCCAGTGTGTGGGCAATCGCGTGGAGCTCCGGAAACGTCGCAGTGATGTCGTTGCCCGCGCGGCTGACGATCCGCACTGCGCCTGCCTCATCGACACCGACAAGGGCACGGACGCCGTCGTACTTCACTTCGTACGACCAGCCGTCGCCGTGGGGGAGGGGTCCCGGCGTGGCCAGCATCGGGCGGGGGTCAACCACTGCCGACGGCCTCGTTCACCTGAGCCGCGGCCCGCTCGGCATCTCGGATGCATGCGGGGATGCCGATGCCGCGGTAGCTCGCTCCAACCAACGTGACGCCGGGTGCTTCCGTTGTGACGAACCGCTCGATCCGTTCGACCCGAGCGGCATGCCCGGTGTCGTACTGCGGAAATCCGCCCATCCATCGGGTCACCACCGCATCGACCGGAGGGGCGTTGATGCCGAGCATCTCGATGAGCTCGCAGTGCAGCGAAGCAACGAGTTCGTCGTCGTCGAGATCGGTGAACCTGGTGTCACCGTCGCGTCCAGCCGAAGCCCGAAGCAGGATGTGACCGTTCGTGTCGAGATGCGGCCACTTCTGATTCCACCAGCTCGAGGCCGTCACGAGCCGGCGCTCCGGCCGAGGTACGAGCATCCCGCTTCCCGGCGGGAGCACAACGGACCCCTTCGGGTAGGCCAGAAGGGTCAGTGCAACAGAGGCCGTACGTATGGCATCGAGTTCACATGCCGTCCGAGGCGCGACGACGCGGAGAAGTTCGGCCGCTGCGGCGGCAGGAGTGGCAAACACAACATGGCCAGCCGTGAGGTGCCGCTTTGCGGTGCTCACCGACCATCCCGTGTCGCATCTCGCAACCGCCGAGACCGCCTCGCCGACGCTGACGGCGGCCTCGTTCCCAAGACGTGCGACGAGGGCGCGAATCCCGGTCCGTGGTGCGAGAAACACGGGGCGGGTCTCGGTGACGCCTATCTGTCCTCGCTCGGTTGCGGCGTTCGCTCGTCGCAGAGCCCGAACCAGTCGATCCTCGCGAGCCGCTGCAGCCAGCATCGGCGCAGCACTGGAAAGGCTGAGGGTGTCGCAGTCGCTCGCGTTGATGCCGCCGAGAAGCGGATCGACGAGGCGCTCGACGACCTCGCGTCCCAGATGTCGCCCGATCGCCTCACTCACGGACGGGTCGGCGCCGGTGCTTCCGCGGCCGGGCACGACCGAGCCGAGAAGGGCGCGGGCGATACCACGCGCACTGATGATTCCCGATCTGCGCATTTCGCCTAGATCGCTCGGCACGCCGAGCACGAGACCCTTCGGCAACGCTCGCAGTGCGCCGCGCGAATACACATACGCCGAACCGGTCGCTGGCGCCACCAGATCATCTGCGAATCCGAGTGACTCGGCGAGCTCGACTGCTCCCGGAACGCGTGCAAGAAACGCATCGGGTCCAGTGTCGACGCCGATCCCGGCGACGGTCGCTCCAGAGATCTTTCCGCCGACGACCGACGTCGACTCGACGACCTCGACGCGCAGGTCGGGTCGGTTCCGCAAAAGGAAATGGGCCGTGGCGAGACCGGCGATGCCTCCGCCGATGATGAGCACGTCGAGATCGTGGGGCCGAGGGGCCTGCCCCGATCCACTGTTGGCAGCGATGGTGCTCATGACGGGAGCGATCCTGACGATGTTCTTCAGCGGGTATCGGCGGACACCGAGTGCACGTGGTCGACGACCCGGGTGAGCATCTCCGGGGCGATCTGCGGAAGCACGCCGTGGCCGAGGTTGAAGATGTGGCCACCGCCTGCCGTTGCCGCTTCGCCAAGGACGCGGTCGACCTCCGCCCGGACCACGTCCCATGGGCCGAGCAGCACGACGGGATCGAGGTTCCCCTGCAGGGCCTTGCCCGTTCCGATGCGGTTGCGGGCGTCGGGAAGGCTGACCCGCCAGTCGACGCCGACGACGTCGGCCCCCGCTTCGCTCATCGCGCCGAGCAGTTCCCCGGTTCCCACCCCGAAGTGGATGCGGGGTACACCGGTTTCGGCGAGTCCGGCGAAGATCCGGGCCGAGTATGGCTGCACGAACCGGGTGTATTCGCGCCTCGACAGGATGCCCGCCCAGGAGTCGAAAAGCTGGACCGCCGAGGCTCCTGCGTGGACCTGGGCCCGCAGCGAAGCAAGGGCGATGTCGGAGAGGGCGGTCATGAGGGCGTGCCAGACGTCGGGTTCGCCGTGCATCATCGACTTCGTGTGCTCGAACTCCTTCGACTTGCCACCCTCGACGATGTAGGTCGCAACGGTGAACGGGGCGCCGGCAAAGCCGATCAGCGGGATGCCCTGGGGATCGAGCTCGTCGACACAGAGACGAATAGCGTCGGCCACGAACGGTGTGTGGGTTGCCGGATCGTAGGCGCGCAGACGATCAACGTCGTGGAGCGTGCGAAAAGGCTCACGAATGACCGGTCCGCGGCCCTGCTCGATCGACACGCCCGGGACGAACGACTGCACCGGGGTGATGATGTCGGAGAAGAAGATCGCCGCATCCACCCCGTGACGTCGGACCGGCTGCATTGTGACCTCGGCCGCGAGCCTCGGATCGACGAGCATCTCGTGGAACGCCTTCCCAGCCCGCAGAGCCCGGTACTCGGGCAGGCTCCGCCCCGCCTGACGCATGAACCACACCGGGGTGTAGCGGGCCCGCTCACCACGACATGCGGCGAGGAATGGGGAATCACCGAGGGCGGCACGAACAGGCATCACCCCGAGGCTACCGACAGGAGGCCGTGACGAAACCAGGTCATCCCGTGGGGAGGGCGCCGAGGAACTGCGTCTCGGTGAGGTGGGCGTAGAGCCCGCCCCGCTCGACCAGTTCGTCATGGTTGCCCCGCTCCACGATCCGGCCGTTATCGAGCACGAGGATCTGATCGGCCTCGCGGATCGTGGAGAGACGATGGGCGATCACGATCGACGTTCGACCCACCAGGGCAGCGGCGAGTGCATCTTGGATGTGCACCTCGGTCTCGGAGTCGAGGTGGGCCGTGGCCTCGTCGAGAATCACCAGCCGGGGGTCGCGGAGCAGCACTCGGGCCAACGCCAAACGGGCTTTCTCACCACCTGACAGCCGGTAGCCGCGCTCACCGACCATGGTGGCGTAGCCCTCCGGAAGGGACGAGATCATCTCGTGGATGCGCGCTGCTTCACAGACGGCGACGAGGTCGGCGTCGGTGGCCTCCGGTCGGGCATAGCGCAGGTTCGCGGCGATCGTGTCATGGAAAAGGTGGGCGTCCTGGCTGACGACGCCGATGGCGCCTCGAAGGGAATCGCCGGTGACATCGCGAACGTCGTGGCCTTCGATGCGTACGGCGCCGCGCGTTACGTCGTAGAGCCGGGGCACGAGCGCCGAGATGGTCGTCTTGCCGGCACCTGAGGGACCGACAATGGCGGTCAGCGTTCCTGGCTCGCACACCGCAGTGACGCCCTGGAGAACCCAGGCGGACTCGTCGCTCGAAAGCGTCGGCCCACCGCTCTCCAGCGACGCCACCGACACTTCGGAGGCGGCCGGATACCGGAACCACACGTCGTCGAACTCGACCCGAGCGCCCGATGCGGCCGCGGCGGGCGGAAGCGTTACGGCTCCGGGCCGATCGGCGATCGAGACCGGAGCGTCGAGCACCTCGAAGATGCGCTCGAAGGAGACAAAGGCGGTGACGAAATCGATACGTGCGCTTGCTAAGTCGGTCAGCGGGCCGTAGATGCGCTGGGCCAGGATCGACATCGCCACGAGCGTGCCGACGGTGATCTTTCCGTCGAGGACCTGATTGGCTCCCCACCAGTAGAGCGAGGCGGTGAGCAGTGCCCCGACCAGCGAGAGAGCGATGTCAAAGACGATTCCCGTGACGGCGCGGCGCACACCGATCGCCGCGACTCGGTCAGCTGATTTGGCAAAGGCCTCACGCTCCTCCCGGGGTCGTCCGAAGAGCTTGACCAGCAGAGCTCCGGCGACATTGAAGCGTTCCGTCATGACCGTGTTCATCGCCGCGTTGCGGCTCATGGCCTCGCGGGCCGCTTTCTCCTGGACGCGTCCGACCCGCTTTGACAACACGATGAGGAACGGCACGACGATGAGCGACACGATGGTGAACTTCCACGACAGCGTCAGCATCGCGATGATCGTCACGATGACGGACAGCACGTTGCTGAGCGCGCTGCGGAGCACGAAGGTGAAGGCCGACTGGGCACCGACGACATCGTTGTTGAGGCGGCTCATGAGCGACCCGGTCTGGGTGCGGGTGAAGAACGCGATCGGCATCCGCTGCACGTGGTCGTAGAGCGCCTTGCGAGTGGTGGCGATGACCCCCTCGCCAATGACCGCACCGAGCCAGCGAATGATGGCGGACAAGCCGCTGGCCAGGATCGCCACAACGACGAGCAGAATCACCCAGGAGGTGATTGCGCCGCGGTCATTGGATGGGATGGCCTTGTCGATGATCTGGCGGGTGACCAGGGGCGGAGCCACGCCGAAGATCGAGACGACGATGATGGCGACGATGTAGCCGGTCAGCTGGCGTCGGTAGGGCCCGCTGAAGGCCCATGCCCGACGGAGCGTTTTCCGGTCGATCTTCTTACTCTTCAGGTCGTCGGAGAAGACACCCATGTGCATGGCTCGCATTGCGTTCCAGCATGGCAGCCCGTTGAGCGAACGGGCCCCGGACGTGGAATGGCGGGTTTGCGGACTGCGCCGTCAGCAGTTCGAACTGGCGAGCGCCCGTAGCAAGCGGAGGCTTGCTTCGTCGTCGAGCTCGACTAGGAACGTGTCGAGGGCGCGGTGCCCTTCAGAGTGCACGTCGGCGGCGAGCACGTTGGCTCCGAGCGCGTGTAGGGCGCTGGCGACACGCGCCAGCAGGCCGATTTCGTCACGCGCCTCGACCTCGACCCGCCACCGGCGCTGACCGACGTTCACGACGCTGCGTATTGCACATCCGTCCGGGAAACCGGCCCCGTCCGGACGGGTCTGCGGGGTCGCGAGGGCCGAACGCAGGTCTTGGCCGATGAACGGGAAGTCCGGCTCGCTGCTGGACGACACGTCACGGGAGCTCACCCGTAGACGCTGGAGAGCCAGGCCATGGTTCTTCCAGGTGGCAATGCGAGCGTCGTCGATGGACAGGCCGTTGTCTGCCAGCACGCCTGCTGTTGTTGCCAGCAGGCCGGGTCGGTCGGCCGCAACCACGCTGAGCTCCCAGTTCGACACGCCGCGCAGGATCCGGATCCGAACCTCGTCGGGGCCAAGTCCCGGGGCAAGGAGCACCACGTCGGTGGCCAGACCGGAAACCGACGTGGACTCCCACCAGGGCTCTGGAGCGTCGTCGAGCAACTTCTCGGCGGTCGCCTTCACCACTCCCTTCGCGACCGCGCGCGCGACGACCTCGTCGCGGACGCCGTGTTGGACGCCGGAAGTGTTCGCGGGGTTGACCTGAGCCATCAACCATGATCTTCGACCCCGCTCGTTTCTGGGATGTTTCCCGGCGATGCCGAGGATCGAACAGTTGCACTCAGAGGGCCGACCGCCGACACCGAACGCTCCCTCGCTCGTTCCCGGACGCCGCGACGTCGCTCAAGGGGCCGTCTTTGGTGGACTAGCTTCGTTGCGCCGGTTTTTCGACTGAGTCCAGTCTTGGATCAGTCCGGCCGAAGGATGGTTCGTGTCTCAACACCCGGAGTTCGCAGCAGAGCAGATCTACTTGCTCTGGGCCTACGAGTGCCTCGAGGGCATGCGTGGCGCTGCTCGTCTGCTGCAGTATTCGATCGAAACCGGCGCCGGTGGCACTCACCAGGCCCGTTTCGAACGCGACGTGGTGGAAGACCGCGCCATGGAGCGCCTGGCCCGCTTGCAGATCGGCGGCGAGTCGCTGCTCTTCGGCCGTATCGACCGTACCGGCACCGATGGTCCGGGTAGCGGCGAGAAGTTCTATATAGGACGTTTACCCGTCTCCGACAAAGAGCAGAACGCCGTCATCGTCGATTGGCGGGCGCCGATGGCCGAATCGTTCTACCGGGCGACGGGGGCCGAGAACTTCGGGCTCGAGCGCCGACGCCACTTCGCCACGGAGGCCGAACACCTCGTCGGGATCGACGATGAGGTCTTCTCCCTCGAGCGCCTGGAACACGACAGCGGCGCCGGTCTCGTCGGAACGGGCGCGCTGCTCTCGGCTCTCGGACGCGCTCGCCGCGGTCAGATGCGCGACATCGTCGCCACCATCCAGCGGGAACAGGACGAGATCATCCGGTCCGGCCTTCCCGGTGCGGTCGTCGTTCAGGGTGGCCCCGGTACCGGAAAGACTGCGGTTGCCCTCCATCGAACGGCCTACCTGCTGTACAGCCATCGTTTTCCGCTCGAACGCCAGGGCGTCTTGGTGGTCGGCCCGAGTCGACTGTTCATCCGCTACATCGGCCGGGTGCTCCCCGCGCTGGGCGAGCACGCGGTGGAGCTGGCCTCGATCGACGATCTTGTTGCCGACGTCGCCGTCCGAGCCGTCGATTCGCATGCGACGGCTCGGGTCAAAGGTGATGCCCGGATGGCCAAGGTGATCAGGCGGGCCGTACTGACCCGTCAGCGCGTTCCTCGCGAAGCCTTGCGGATCCGGTTCGGTGTCACCGAACTGGTGCTGTCGACCGACGAGCTCACCGAGCTCGTCCAGACCGTGAAGCGTGCCCATCGGGTGCACAACGCGGCTCGCAAGCAGCTGCAGTCGATCGTGTGTGATCGTCTCGCTGAGCGCTATCGGGAGGCGCTGGCGAGATTCGACCGCGACGGGATCACCTTCGACCGGGCGTCGATCGTGAGCCAGTTGAAGCGCAACGATGAAGTCCGCACAGCGCTCGACCGGATGTGGCCGCTGCTTTCTCCGACGGTGCTCCTTCGCGACCTCTTCGGTGCGCCGGCGCTCATCAAGGCCGCGGCGCGCGACATCCTGAGCGAGACCGAGCAGAAGGCTCTGGTGCGGGCACGAGGCGAGTCCATCGAGGACGTTCGCTGGACCTCGGCCGATATTGCACTGCTGGACGAAGCGGCGATCTATCTCGGTCCGCTTCCCGCCCGCGCGCATGTTCCTGGCGGGGTCATCGCCCCATCGGAGATTCCCGGGCAGCACCGTGGACTGAAGGCGAACGATCCTCACGAGGAAGGCATCCGCACCTACGGCCACCTGGTGGTCGACGAGGCCCAGGACCTTTCGCCGATGCAGTTGCGGATGCTCGGCCGTCGTTCGCTCAATGGCTCGATGACCATCGTCGGCGACATCGGCCAGGCGACCGGCATGTGGGCACCGAAGAGCTGGGAAGAGGTACTTGCCCACCTACCCGTGAAGCGGAGCCGAACCGTTGAGCTCACGGTCGGCTACCGGGCACCGTCGGAGGTCATGGACCTGGCCGCCCGGGTCCTCGCCGTCGCCGCGCCGGAACTTGCCGTGCCGCGTTCGGTTCGAACCCAGGGTGTCGCTCCGGCCTTCGTGTTCGCCGAAACCGATGAGCCGCTGGCCGGTGCCGTGGCCCGCGCCCTTCTGGCCCTCAAGGACAACCTCGGCGACGGTACGGTCGGGATTCTCTGTCCGACATCGCTGGTATCGACCATCTCCGACGATCTCCTGGCGCGCGGAATCGAGCTCGACCCCAACGGCAGCATGGGCGACGGGATGTCGGTGCTCGCCGTCTCGTCGGCCAAGGGCTTGGAGTTCGACGGCGTTGTCGTGGTGGAACCGTCGGTCATCGTGGAGGAGGCAGCACAAGGCCTGCGTTCGCTCTACGTGGCGATCACCAGAACCACCCGGCTGCTTGCCATCGTGGCCAGTCAACCGCTGCCCGACGTCCTCGCGTCGGCGGTGAACGCCGACCCCGTCGACGCCATTTTCGGTCAGTAGGCGGGTGTGGCCCGGGTCCCCGAGAATCTCACTGAACGCGAGCTCGAGTTCGTGGCCGAGCGACACCTAGCAACCCTCACGACGCTCCGTGCCGACGGCACACCGCACGTCGTTCCCGTTGGTTTCAGCTTCGACCCGGCCACCGGTGTCGCCCGGGTCATCTGCTCCGACGGAACACAGAAGGTCCGCAACGTCGAACGCAACGCGACGGTGGTTCTGTGTCAGATCGCGGGCGCCGCCTGGCTCAGCCTCGAGGGCGCGGGGCGGGTAGCCCGCGACCCGGAGTCCGTCGCCGAAGGCGAACGCCGCTACGCCGCCCGCTACCAGGCCCCGCGGCCGAATGACCGCCGCGTCGTGATCGAAGTCGCTGTCACCCGCATCCTCGGCCGAGGCCCTCGGTAACAACGCGTCGATACCTTCGGCCGCACATCGTTCGTCCACCACCGCACATCGTTCGTCCACTGCCGCACATCGGGCAAAACGTGGCATTTGCGGCGCCAATGGTGTCGATGTGCGGCAGCGGGGGGCTGATGTGCGGCAGCGGGGGGCTGATGTGCGTGCAGCGGGAGGCTGATATGCGGCGATGACGTGGAGTCGCGAGTGCCGACGACGGCTTCCAGATCGCCCAGTAATGCGGCCTCGGGATTTGTCGCTCGCGAACGCGGCTATTGTCGTCCGGCCCCGCATACGCGGAGTGTTCGTGCGCTAGCGCCCACGATGATCGACCACCGGGAACCTTCGGTGGCAGGTCGTCGCCGGGGGAGAGCACCGGTTGTAGCGAGTAACGAGGATCGAAACGGTGTCGACGTTTACCCCGAAAACAGCAGATATTCAGCGTGCATGGCTCGAAGTCGACGCCACCGGGCTCACGCTCGGCCGCCTCGCCACCGAGGTTGCATCGCGCCTCCGTGGAAAGCACAAGGCGATCTTCACGCCCCACCTCGACACCGGTGACCACGTCATCATCATCAATGCCGACAAGGTTGCGTTCGACACGAAGAAGGCCGATGCGACCTTCTACCACCGCTACTCCGGCTACCCGGGTGGTCTTCGGAGCCGCTCGTACAGCGAGATGCTGGCCACGAAGCCAGAAGAGCTCATCCGCATCACCGTCAAGGGGATGCTGCCGAAGAACTCTCTCGGCCGTCAGATGATCAAGAAGCTGAAGGTCTACAGCGGCCCGACGCATCCCCACGGCGCCCAGGCGCCGGTCAAGGTCGACTTCCCCCAGGCCCGTCGGGCCTCCTGAGTAGGAGCTTCACGTGTCCCTTCCTCTCGTCCAGGCAACAGGCCGGCGCAAGCGCGCTGTCGCCCGTGTGAGCGTCCGCCCCGGTACCGGTGTGATCGTCATCAACGATCGTCCGATCGTGGAGTATCTCCCCTCGGAGCTCCTTCGCATGATCGCCACCGAGCCCCTTCGTCTCACCGAGACGCTCGAAGCGTTCGACATCAACGTCACGATGGACGGCGGCGGTGTCTCCGGCCAGGCCGGTGCCCTCCGCCTCGGCATCGCCCGCGCGCTCATCGAGATCGACCCCGAACGCCGTCCGGCGCTCAAGAAGGCCGGCTTCCTCACGCGAGACGATCGCAAGAAGGAATCGAAGAAATACGGCCTGAAGAAGGCCCGTAAGGCGCCGCAGTACTCGAAGCGCTGACGCGTTTGCTGGCGAGGACCGGCGCTTCGCCGCCGGTCCTTTCGTGCACGACCGATGCATACGGCGTGTGCGTCAACCGCGGAAGGGGCATCGCCCGGCATGGGTCTTCGATTCGGAACTGACGGCATGCGCGGTTTGGCGAACGCCGAACTCACCCCTGAGCTCGCGCTTGCCCTGGGCCGGGCTGCTTCGCGCGTCCTCGGAGCCGACGCGTCGCACGCCCGGGTCGCGGTTGGCAGCGACACCCGCCGGTCGGGTCCGCTGCTCTTCGGCGCACTCAGTGCCGGGATCGCCGCCGAAGGTCTCGACGTTGTCGACCTCGGCGTCGTGCCGACACCTGCTGTTGCCCTCCGGGCCCAGCGCGAACACATCGTCGGGGCGATGATCTCGGCCTCGCACAACCCTTTTGAGGACAACGGCATCAAGTTCTTCGCCCCGGGAGGACTCAAACTTCCCGATGCGGTGGAAGCCAGGATCGAGCTCGAACTCGACGCCCTGATCGGCGGGCGCGCCGACCCTCACGTCCGGGCTGGGGCCGACGTGGGCCGTGTCATCGGGGATTCGGCGTTCCTCGATGCCTACGTCGCGCACGTCGTGGAGGCGCTCGAGGGGCGCACCTTAGAGGGCCTGCGAGTCGTTCTCGACACCGCGAATGGCGCCACGGCGGTGGCGGCGCCGCTGGTGTTCCGGGCACTCGGCGCCGACGTGGTCGTGCTCAACGATTCGCCCGATGGCACGAACATCAACGCCCACTGCGGGTCGACCCATCCGGAGTCGCTTCAGGCCGCCGTTGTCGCCCACGATGCCCAGATGGGATTCGCCTTCGACGGTGACGCCGATCGCATGCTTGGCGTCGATGGAACGGGCACCCTCGTCGACGGGGATCAGATCCTGGCCATGCTTGCCGTCGACCGGCGCGAGCGGGGTCGCCTCGCCGGGAACACCGTGGTAGTCACGGTGATGACCAACCTCGGATTCCGACTGGCCATGGCCGACCATGGGGTGACGGTCGTCGACACCGCCGTCGGCGATCGCTACGTCCTTGAGGCCATGCTCGCCGGCGGCTTTGTGCTCGGCGGCGAGCAGTCCGGTCATGTCATCAACGCCGACATTGCCACGACGGGTGATGGAACCTTGAGCGCAGCGCTCGTCGCCGACCTGGTGGTTCGCTCCGGCCGCTCTCTTGCCGAGCATTCCTTGGTGATGGAACGCCTCCCGCAGGTCCTGCGCAACGTGAAGGGCGTCGACCGAAGCCGGCTCTCCGATGCCGAGGAACTGTGGGCCGACGTCCGGGCCGTGGAGTCGGAGTTGTCCGGCCGTGGCCGGGTACTGCTGCGACCGAGCGGCACTGAGGCGCTGGTGCGAGTGATGGTCGAAGCACCGACCGTCGACGCGGCGGCCAAGGCGGCAGCCCGCCTGTGCTCAACGGTGGAACGGGTGCTCGGTCCCGCCGTCTGATCGAAAGCCTGACCGTCTGGTCCAACGGTGATGGGGTGGGCGCCCGGCGTGCTGGTCGAAAGCGTGACCGTCTGGTCCGAATGGTGACGGGGTGGGGCCAGGTCGGCCGGGCGACCCATGGGCGACACCACGCCGCGACCGAACGAACACTCAAGCCCGGCAGGGTATGGGTCGACATGATCCCGTAGTGGACGTTCAGCGCCTGATCCCAGCGAATCTCCGTCCGCCATCGACGGTTCGAGAGCTCGACATCGACATCCAGATGATCGAGGACCTCTTCTTGCGCCGCGGGTTGCGGACCGAACGTTCGAGCATCACGCGACTGGCCCGGGAGATCGGTATCTCACCGATCATCGTGACGGCGGTGTTCGAGGATCTGCGCTCGCGCCAGTACCTCGATATTCTCAAGCTCGAGGGGAACGACTACCACTTCTCCCTTACCGAACGTGGCCGCGACCGGGCCGAGGCCTCGTTCAGCCGATGTGCCTACAGCGGCATCGCTCCGGTCGGGATGGCGCTCTACCAGGAGATTTGTACCGAGTTACGGGCAGAGGTGGATGTCAACTCGGCGATCGTGAACAAGGCATTCTCCGATCTGGTTCTCGCTCAGCGCACGATTGACCGGATCGGTCCGGCGTTCGCGGCACAGCAGTCGATCTTCTTCTACGGCCCCTCGGGTACGGGGAAGACGTCGCTGTCCGAACGGTTGATCCGCCTCTACAACGACTGGATTGTCGTGCCCCATGCAGTCGAGATCGATGGAGCGATCATCACCGTCTTCGATCCGACGATCCACACGCCGGTGCAGAGCCAACCAGCCGGATTCGACCCGCGTTGGGTCGTCTGCGAACGGCCGATGGTGATCGCCGGCGGCGAGCTCGAGTTGTCGATGCTCCAGCTGAAGCGGGACCCGATCTCCAAGGTGTATTCGGCACCACTCCAGATGAAGGCCAACAACGGTGTGCTCCTCATCGATGACTTCGGTCGCCAACTCATCCAGCCGGGCGCACTGCTGAACCGGTGGATCGTGCCGCTGGAACGGCGAATCGACTACCTGTCGCTCGACAGCGGATTGAAGTTCGCCATCCCGTTTGAGGTGCTGGTGGTCTTCTCGACCAACCTCGATCCGGCGAAGCTTGGCGACGACGCATTCTTCCGACGCATCCAGAACAAGATCTTTGTGGGTGCCACGACAACGGACGAATTCGACCGGATCGTCGAGATGGCGGCAAAACGATTCGGCCTGCACCTGGAGGCCGACTCGGGTTGGTTGGTGCGGACCGTGTGCCGCGAGTTCGGCCGGAACAGGCTCTACCCGACCTACCCGCACGACCTGTTCCGGATCGTCCGGTCGATCTGCGACTACGAGCGAGTGCCCTACGACATCGATCGATCCCGGCTCTGGCAGGCGGCCGAGCTCTATTTCACTGCTTCGGGGAGCGGCGACTGGAACGAGGACTCCGGCCTCGCCGCCTCATTCTCCGCCGAGATGTCAGGCGCCCCCGGCGTCCAACCCTGACGCCCGCTCCGCAAACACCGGTGACCCGTGCACCGTGGGAGAGAGGTTGGCCCAATCCTTAGGGGCAGAACACCTCCGAAGGCACGTAGTGCATCTTCGCAGAAGTTCCTGTGACATCGAATTGCACTGATTCTTTGTAGGCCCTGCGTTCTCCGAAGGATCGATGTCAGAGGAACTTCCGACTCAGTGCACTAGGAGGTGTTCTGCTGCACTGGCCTCGACGCCATGTCTGTCCGATCGTGCCGGTAGCCTGTTCGGCCGTGCCGCCGACCGCTCTCGCCGATCTCGCTGTAGGAACCTCCGTCGTCTCCACGGTGCCCATGCGTGGTGTTCCTGAAGGCACATCGGGCAAGGTCATCCACGTTCAGGGTCTCTCGTGGATCCGGTATTGGGTGTGGTTCGACAATGGGGAGCGCGTGGGCACGCTCGGGCGGACCAAACTCGCCACTGCCGGCGAATGGGAGCGCCGTTTTGACGCCCCGCTTGAGTCGGCCAGTTCCGCCGTTGCCGTGAGTTCCGGCGACGGACCCGCAGCGGCAGATGCAAGCGGCGATGTGGGCGGCGTGCCGGGTCATCTCCTCGAGCGCTCACGGGCGGCCCGCGCCCGGTGGGCTGCCAAGAAGGGCTGACTCCTTCTTCTGGACGCCGTCAACGGGCGCATCGCCGTCAGCGGGCGCGATGCCGATGCCAATGCCAATGCCGATGCCGATACGGCATCGCACAGGGAGCGAGCCGTTCCCTTCGTTCGTCAACTTGCGCCGGCACTGTCGGCGCCTGAAGCGTGAGGTCGTTCCGACGTGTGTGGAATCGTTGCAGTCACCGGGGCCACTTCGGCTCTTCCCATCCTGTTGAACGGTTTGGCCCGCCTTGAGTACCGGGGCTACGACTCCGCCGGCGTCGTCCTCCAACAAGACGGCCTATGGATGGACAAGAAGGCCGGGAAACTGGCGGTCTTGGTGGAATCGCTCGGGGATCATGCCCCGAAAGCGCCGACGACCGGGATAGGCCACACCCGCTGGGCGACGCACGGCAAGCCGGTCGACCACAATGCCCACCCGCATGTTGATGGGCGAGGCAAGGTCGCAGTCGTTCACAACGGCATCATCGAGAACTACGTCGAGCTGAAGGAGGCGATGATCGCTGACGGTCATCGATTCACCTCGGAGACCGACACTGAGGTTCTTGCGCACCTCATCGGGATAGAAGTCGACGCCGGTCTGGCGTTGGCCGACGCGGTCCGCTCGGCCTTGCGCAAGGTCGACGGAAGTTTCGCGATCGCGGTGTTGCACGCCGATGTCCCCGACCTCGTCATCGGTGCTCGCCGGGGCTCCCCGTTGATCTGTGGCCGCACGGACTCGCTCGGCCTGTTGGCCTCGGATATCCCGGCGATCCTCTCGGAGACGCGAGAGATCTATGTGATCGAGGACGACAACATCGTCGAGGTCACCCCTGGCTCGATTGTGGTCACCACGCTCGACGGAACAATCGTCACTCCCAAGGCGCGACACATCACCTGGGATCTCGAAGCGGCGGAGAAAGGCGGCTATCCCGACTTCATGCTCAAGGAGATCCACGAGCAACCGGCTGCCATCACGGAAACGTTGCGCGGTCGTACGCGCGCTGACGGTTCACTGGTGCTCGACGAGATGCGCCTGACCGTCGACCAACTCCGTTCGATCGATCGGGTGTCGATCGTCGGATGCGGAACGAGCTTCTATGCCGGTCTCGTCGCCAAGTATGCGATCGAGCACTGGACGCGCATGCCGTGCGAAGTGGATGTGGCGTCGGAATTCCGGTACCGCGATCCGGTGCTCGGTCCTTCGACCCTCGTCGTCGGGATCAGCCAGTCCGGGGAGTCGCTCGACACCATGGAGGCGATTCGCTATGCCCGCAGTGCCACCAACAAGGCGAAGGTGCTCACGGTGAGCAACGTGGTCGACTCCTCGATGGCCCGTGAAGCCGATGCCGTTCTCTATACCCACGCCGGCCCCGAGATCGGTGTTGCCGCGACGAAAACGCACCTCGCACAGATCGTCGCGATGCAACTCCTCGCCCTATACCTGGCCCAGGTTCGCAACACCCAGCATCCCGGCGAGATCAAGGCGCTGCTCGAAATCCTCGAGTCACTGCCGGAGAAGGTGGAGGCGGCACTTGCCCATACCCCGCACATCACGGCGCTCGCCGAGCGGTTCTCCAATACACGCGACTTCTTCTTCCTCGGACGCAATACGGGATATCCGACCGCGTTGGAGGGTGCATTGAAGTTGAAGGAGATCTCATACGTCCGCGCCGAGGCGTATCCGGCCGGCGAGATGAAGCACGGACCTATTGCGCTGATCGAGCCGGGCAGCGTGGTCATCGGTGTGGCCACACGTGGCCGTCTCCACGCCAAGATGCTCTCGAACATGCAGGAGATGCGTGCCCGTGGGGCAACGATCGTGCTCGTGGCCAACGAAGGTGACGAGGAAACCGCAGCGCAGGCTGACGAGGTGCTTTGGGTTCCGTCGCTGCCGTCGAATGCGGAACTCTTCATGCCAGCGGTGAATGTTGTGCCGTTGCAGATCTTTGCCTATGCCCTGGCGCGCGCCAAGGGTCTCGACGTCGACAAGCCCCGCAACCTGGCGAAGACGGTGACGGTCGAGTAGTTCACGCCTGGTCCGCTTGGGGAATACCCGCGAGGGTGTACAACCAAGGGATGAGCATTGTCGGGATCGGCATCGACGTGGTCGACGTGGCGCGGATGCGTGAGACGCTCCTTCGAACCCCGTCGATTCGTGAGAGGTGCTTCACCACCGGTGAGCGGGCCTACGCCGAGCGGGCGCGCGATTCGGCGGAGCGCTTCGCCGTGAGGTTCGCCGCGAAGGAGGCGGTGATGAAGGCTATGGGCCTCGGACTCGGTGCCTTCGGCTTCCATGATGTCGAGGTGATTCGGGCCGCCGACGGAGTCCCGACCCTGCTGATCTCCGGTGATGCCGCCCGTCTTGCCGATGAGCGTGGAATCGTTCGCTGGCATGTGTCGCTCACCCATACGGAAACAACGGCCGCTGCCTACGTGATCGCCGAGCGATGATTCCCGTTGTCACGCCAGCGCAGATGCGCGAGATCGACACCCGGAGCGGTGTCCCCGAGCGCGTGCTCATCGAACGAGCGGGCCGAGCAGTCGCATGGACGGCACGCTCGATGATGGGTGGGGTCTACGGACGACGTGTCGTCGTGCTCGCCGGGCCCGGCAACAACGGGGCCGATGGGGCGGTCGCGGCCGGTGTGCTGAAGTCTTGGGGCGTATCTGTGCAGCTCGTCCGTATCGGTCGCAACGCGCCGACTCCCGAGTACATCGATGGGGTCGACCTCGTGATCGACGCCATGTTCGGCACGGGAACGGTTCGGGCGGTCACCTTCCCGTCAGTGGGTGGGCAGACGAAGGTGCTGGCCGTCGACATCCCATCTGGCGTCGACGCGCGAACAGGCGAGCTCTTCGAGGGCTGCTCGCCACCTCATGCTGACGTCACGGTCACGTTCGTCGCGCCGAAGCCGGGACTGCTGTTCGAACCCGGTGCGTCGCTGGCCGGCGAGATCCGCGTCGTCGACATCGGAATCGGTCCATTACCGGAAGATCGGGTGCGAACCTGGCTGCTCGACCAGGCGACGGTGCGGGGACGGCTCCGCCGTTCTGCCGTCGACTCCCACAAATGGAACCACGCGGTCCTCGTGATCGCGGGCAGTCCCGGCATGACCGGCGCCGCCGTCCTGAGCGCTCATTCAGCGGCCCGCAGCGGCGCATCGCTCGTCCGTCTGGCCATCCCGGGCACGATCCACAGTGGCGACGAGGTCGTCGGGATGGAGCTTCCGTCCACTGACTGGGGGGCGATAGCGGCAGCGCATGCGAAGCGCTGTGCCGTGGTGGTCGTCGGTCCGGGTCTCGGTTCTGATGTGGCGACCCATGCCGAGGTTCGCTCGCTCCTCGACGCACTGCCGTTCGAGATGCCGGTGATCCTCGACGGCGACGGGCTCGGCGCGGTGACGCCGGAGCTTCTTGCTGCGGCGCGACAGCCAATGATCCTGACGCCCCACGACGGCGAGTTCACCCGGCTCTCGGGCAACCCTCCGCTGTCCGACCGCATTGCCTCGACCCGAGACTTCGCATCGCGGGCGAACGCCGTCGTGTTGCTCAAGGGACCGACCACCGTGGTGGCTTCGCCCGATGGGCAGGTCGAAGTGGTCCGATCCTCCGACCAGCGCCTGGCCACTGCTGGCTCTGGCGACGTGCTGACCGGGTTGATTGCGGCGTTCTGCGCCCAGGGAATAGACCCCTTCCGTGCCGCGGCAACGGCGGCATTCGTGCACGGTGCCGCGGCGATGCGAGGTCGCTCCGTCGGTCTGATTGCCGGTGACCTTCCAACGCTCGTCGCCGACCTTCTCAACGAATGGACGCAAGGGGTCCCGACAGCCCCGTGACGTCGGCGAGACTGGACGCAACATGAGCGAGCAGTTCCGCCCCACAACCGCCTGGATCGACCTCGACGCGGTTCGTCACAACGCCCATGCGTTTGTCGAACACGTTGCGCCTGCGAACGTCTGCGCAGTCGTCAAGGCCGATGGCTACGGCCACGGGGCCGTGCAGTGTGCGCGCGCGGCCGTGGAGGGTGGCGCATCCATGCTTGCTGTGGCGACGGTCGAGGAAGGCGTGGAACTTCGCGAGGCCGGTATCGGATGGCCCATCTTGTTGCTCTCGGAGTTCCCGCTCGGCGCTGAGGTGGCGGTGCTCGAGCACAAACTCACGCCGACGGTGTACTCCTTCGACCGGATCGGCGCGCTCCACGCCGCCGCAGCGCCCGTCGGCACCGGCGTGCATCTGAAGGTTGACACCGGGATGCACCGAGTGGGCGCGTCGGCGAGCGAGGCGCTCGCCCTGGCGCAGGCCGTCGATGCATCCACGGTGCTCGAACTCGCCGGGACCTTCACCCACCTGGCCGTGGCGGACATCGTGGATTGGGACAACCCAAATCATCCGTACACCTATCATCAGCTCGATCGATTCGACGATGTTCTTGCAGCACTCGTGGCCGCCGGCATCGATCCCGGCGTGTGCCATGCGTCGAACTCCGCTGGTGCGCTCGCTCACCCGCGGGCCCGCTACGACATGGTCCGCGTGGGCGTGTCGCTGTATGGGAATGATCCGGATCTCGGTTGCGATGCTGAGACGTTCGGGGTATCGCTCCGGGCGCCGCTCCATCTGACCAGTCGTGTCGCCCACACGAAGCGACTGGCCGCCGGGTCGAAGATCTCCTACGGCCTGGCCTACGAGTTGGCCCGCGATTCGGTCGTCGCGACCGTGCCGATCGGCTACGCCGATGGCGTGCCCCGGCGGTTGTCGTCGGTGGGCGGCCAGGTATTGATCAACGGCCAGCGCTACCCGATCGCTGGGCGAATCACAATGGACCAGATCGTGATCGACTGCGGCCCTGCCGATGAGGCCGGCGCGATCGTCGAGCGGGGAGACGAGGTGGTTCTCCTCGGTTCCCAGGGCGCGGAGCGCATCACGCCATGGGACTGGGCACAGAGTCTCGACACGATCGCCTATGAGATCACCTGCGGAATCTCCAAGCGGGTGCCGCGCCGGTTCCTCGACACGGAGGTTTCGACAGCACGTGGCTGAGCGTCGGACGGGCCTGATCACCGCTGGCATCGTCAGCGTTCTCCTCAGCGCCGGATACGGAGCGACCAAGTGGCTGGCGGCGTCGGACCGTCGGCGGACCGGTGTGGATCGCGAGCGGGTGGCGCGTGCGATGGAGTACCTCACGGAACCGATTGGCACCAGACACCATCTGTTCGCGTCGGCCGACGGCGGTCAACTCCACGCTGTCGAACACGGTCGTGTCGACGCGAAGCCGATCGTGCTGCTCCACGGTGTCAACCTGGCCGCCGCGCTCTACAACCACGCGCTCACCGACCTGGGTGATCGCTTCCGAGTGATCGCCCTCGACTGGAGGGGGCACGGCCGAAGCCGCCCAGGGCGCGACGGGTACGGTGTCGCCCAACTCGGGAAAGACGTGGCGACGCTCCTCGAGCACTTCGACCTCACCGATGCCGTCGTGCTCGGTCACTCCATGGGCGGCATGGGGCTCGGGCGATTCGCCGTCGATCATCCGGGCGTTCGTTCATCACGCGTGAGCGGCCTCGTGTTCTGCGACACCGCAGCGTTCGACGTCGGGCATCTGCCGAGGGTCCTGCGTTCGCTGCAACCTCAACTCACGTCGCTCAGCGCTCGGCACCCCGAACTGATCGGGCGAATCCAACAGGCTCCGCGCGGCGACGTTGCCTATGCGGCGAACCGCTACGTCTTCGGGAAGAACCCCGATCCGATCGCGGTGGAGCAGCACCGCCTGATGCTCGACGCGATGTCGCCGGTGGCGATGACGAATTCCTTGCTTCCGCTACTGTCCCACGATCTGCGGTCGTCGCTGCCGTCGGTCACGACCCCGTCGCTCGTCATGGTCGGTGCCGACGACCGTCTCACCCCACCGAGCCAGTCCGAGGACCTCCTCCGGCTGCTGCCCAACGGACGGCTGCACACCTTTCCCGACGTCGGCCATGTCCCGATGTTGGAATGCCGCGGCGAGTTCGCACGCGTGCTCGCGTCGTTCGCCGACGAGGTGCAGTCCACCGGTTGAGCACCGCAGGGCGGCCTGCTGGCCGGTGAAGTGTCATGTGACGAGGTGACCCCCGGCCATCGCCAGCGCGATCGACGGGAACAGCGGCAGACGTGGCAGCAGACAAGCCTGCACGGCGTGGTACACATCGGGCTTGCCCGACCACACCGATTGCGCCGGGTTGTTCCGGGAGTCGAGTTGGTGGATCCACGATCCATTGCGAAGGTCGACGAAGTGCTCGATGGCGAACGACCACCACTGCTCGTAGTAGTCGTTGTAGAAATCGTCGTTCGCGGCGTCGAGCAGCGCGGCGGCGGCGGCGATTGCCTCGCACGCCACCCAGTGGAGACGATCTCGGACCACGGCGTCGCCGTCCCAGTCGGTCGTGTAGACGAACCCCGACGCACCGTCGGTCGACCAGCCGTCCGTCACGGCCCGGGCGAAGAGCGACTTGGCCGACGACACCAACCAGGTCGGCGTCCGGGGGTGCGCGATCGCCGGCTCGGCGGACGACCGTTCGCGAAGAGCGGCGTCGAGGTGAAGGAGCAGGCGCGACCATTCGAACGCATGCCCGACGGTCGCTCCGTAGGGACGGAACGGGTGGTTCGGCTGGTCCACGTTGTAGTCGAACAGGGTTTCCCCGACCGGAGTGAAATGCTCCGGGATCCGCCACTCGTTGTGCCGTGCCTGGGTGTTGATGAACCAATCGGCAATGCGGAAGGCACGATCGAGCCATCGCCCGTCGCCGGTCGCGTCGGCGACGGCCAGGCAGCTCTCGACGCCGTGCATGTTGGCATTCGCGCCGAGGTAGGGCTCGGCAACGCTCCAATCGGCGTTCCACACGTCGACGATTCGCCCGTTTGCCTCGTCCCAGAAGTGCGACTCGAACACCTCGATGGCTTCGTCGAGCAGTGCTCGGGCACCTGGTCGGGCCGCAACGTGAGCGCTCGACGCGGCAAGGAGAACGAAATCGTGATCGTACGCGCGCTTTTCAATAGAGAGAGCAGGGTCGGTGGACGTGAACCATCCGCCATGCTCGGCGTCGCGCAGCAGACCATTCAAGGCGGCGACGCCGTGATCCACCAACTCGGCACAGTCGGCGTGACCGAGGAGGACGCCCAGCGACAGCACATGGGTCATCCGAGTGGTGATCCATGTCTCAACCGGACGGGCAAGCTCAGGCCGGCACTGCGTGTCGAGCCACGCGAAACCGCCGTCAGGGTGACGCGACGCCTGAGCGGTCCGCAACAGCCGATCCGTTTCCGACTTCAGCCAGCGGCGATGCGATCCGTCGTTCCAATCCATGGGTGGACACTACGGGCCCCGCGGGAGCGTGGGCGGCGGGAGACGACGGTGAAGCGGGAGAGCCCGGTGGAGACGATGCGGTGGCCCGTCGCCGCTCGGGCCAGCGGAACGGACTGGCCCAGCCCTTGCGGATGCGCAGACGCCAGCCGATGGTGAGCGCCAGCGCAACCATCCCCCATCCGGCGAAGACATCGATCACATAGTGCTCGCCGGAGTACACGAGGGCGAACGCCATCGCCAGCGGCAAGAGTACGAGCAGGGGACGGAGGGGTCTCCAGACGACACCCCAGAGGAAGATGCAGACCATGAGCGCCTGCGCGCTGTGGAGGGAAGGGATTGCCGCGAACGGGTTCACGGTTCCCTGTCCCTTCTCGATCACGCGCGAGGCGAAATTCAGTCCGACATGGCTCCACGCCCGTCCGGCGAGCACACGTGGGAAAGGATCGATGAGGCCATTGCGGGCGGCGTACCAGGGCGGTGCCGTGGCATACAACGCGAAGATCGCGCAGCTTGCGAAGTTCACCGAGACGAACGTTGCCGCGTACCAACGCCAACGGATGCGGGTGCGCCACAGGATTCCAGCGGTGAGGTACGGCACCAAGAAGTGGGACTGATACACCGCGCTCACGACGATGTCGTACCAGCGGACCGTGGAGCTATCCGTCTTGAGAATCCGCTCGGACTCGGCGATCGTGAGTCGGCCGAGCCCCGCTTTCGGCGAGACCAGCCAATCCTGGAGACGTTCGGTCCACAGACGACCACCGCCGAGCCATCGGTCGATCGTGATTTGGGGGGTCACCGCCAGCGGCGCATCGATCCAATGGCCGACGGCGCGTGCGAAGTCGTAGAGGAACAACGCCAGAAGGAAGGGGACCCAGCTCGCCAGCGTGACGATCACGTCGCGTCGGGTACGGCCGATCGTGGCCACGAGAGCCAGGCCGAGAATCCACCCGGCGATGATCTCGCGGTCCGACGGAATGGCCTCGGTCGACCGAAGATAGAGCGCGGTGGCGACCACGTACTGCGCCATTGAGATGGTGCGAATCCGCGTCCAGGTCTTGACGGTGAGACCGAGCGGAGTCGGCGCGGCCGCCGCTATCGAGATCGCCACCGGCGACTCGTTGGATCCGCCCCGCGTGTTGATGACCTCCATTGACTTCCAGGCTACCGGGGGTACTCCCGCCGTTGGTTCGACGTTCACCCCGTGTCAGCCATCGGTGCGCCCGTGAAATGAGATGAAGGGCTGGTGTGCAAACCTCGACGCATGCCCGGAACTGCCGCGTACGCCATGCCGACGGTCGACTTGGCGATGCTGTCCCGCCTGGCGGAGGCTCTGGCGCGGGCCATCCGTCCCGGCGACGTGATACTCCTCGTCGGTGACCTCGGTGCGGGAAAAACGACGTTCACCCAACTTGTGGCGTCGGCGCTCGGGGTTGTCGATGACGTCACGAGCCCGACCTTCACGATCGCCCACACGTATGAAACGGGCACCGAGGCGACGATCCGGTCGCTCATGCATCTCGACGCGTATCGCCTTCGGGACGCCGAGGATCTCGACGCCGTCGACGTGTTCGACGCCCTCGACGATGGTGCCGCGGCGATCATCGAGTGGGGCGACATCGTTGCCGAAGCGTTCGATGCGCCGCTCACTGTCGCGCTTTCGTTCGTCGACGACGAGACTCGATCGGTGACGTGCTCCACGCCCACGGGAAGCGGATGGATCGAGCGGATCGGATCGATCTCGGCCGAGATGGCGGGGAGACGATGCTGATCGCGGCGATCGACACATCGACGATCGCCGTCTCCGTGGCCCTGGCCGACGCCGAGGGTCTCGTCGCCCGGTTTGACGCGCCGCGAGCGCGGCGCCATGCGGAGACGGTTCTTCCCGCTCTCGATGCGGTTCTCACCCTCGCCGGACGGAAGCGGCACGAGATCACCCATGTGTGCGTGGACGTCGGACCGGGGATGTTCACCGGGCTGCGGGTCGGCGTGACGACGGCGATCACGCTTGCGATGGCCTTTGATCTTCCCGTGGTCTCCGTCGGGAGCCTCGAAGTTCTGGCGTGGCGCGTCGCCTTGGGCGGTGGCCACCGGGGCGCGCTCGGCACGGTCCTCGACGCCCGGCGCCAGCAATGCTTCGTGCAGCCGTTCCTGGTGGCGCCCGGGGAGGCTCCGGTTCCGTTGGCGGCCGCGGCCGCGGTGTCGCCCGACGCGGCCGCCGAAAACCTCCGTGACTACGGTTGTCTCGTCGCAATCGGTGACGGGTTGGGTGTCTATCCGGAGGCGTTCGTGGGTTTGGCCGTTCTCGCCCCGCCGTACCCTGACGCCGCAACCGCGGCGATCGTTGCTCTTCGCATGATCGACACCGCCACATCGCCGGACGATGTGGTCCTTCGCTATCTGCGCAAACCTGACGCCGAGATCCCGAAGGATCTCCGCCAATGAGTTCCATCGCTCGGTCTACGGAAAGCTCAACCGCGGATCGCTTCATCCCGGTGATCCGGCCGATGGACTTCGATGATGTCGATCCGGTGTTGGCGATCGAACGGCTCTCGTCGCCCAACCCTTGGACGATCGGGATCCTGCAT
>JANOHI010000407.1:0-1042 GCA_031406385.1 Acidimicrobiia bacterium | reverse complement strand
GAGCAGGGCCTGCAGTCGGCCGGACATCTCCGGGCCGAGCATCCGGTCGACCTGCAGCCACACGGGGTCGACCTCGGGGTTGAACACGGCGGCGCGGTTGCGGCGATCGCGGGCGGCGCGTTCCACGGGGTCCGCCGCGGGACCCTCGAGCACTTCATCGGGAACGCCACCGGCGACAAGGTCCAGCCAGCGGTCCCGATAGCGGTGCACCGGTTCGAACACGTTTTCGAACGCCGCCGCGGTGGCCCGCTGCACGATCATCCACGACGACATGATCGACCACTGCGTGGGCGAGATATGGGCCGGCGAAAGCCCGGCGAGCGCAACGGTCAAGGCTCGGACTTCGGTGAGCGGCGAGTAGACGAAATCGAGGTATCGGAGGTTCGCACCGGGGTCGACACGCGGCGGGAGATCAAGGTGGAACGCGAACTCGTCCCCGGTGCAGATGGAATCGAGGGTGAAGTGCGGGACCGCGCTCGTAGAAGGTGTGTGCGCATACAACATGTGGCTGTCGAGACCGATCATCTCGACCGACATGGCGATGTACACCAGTGTGATGGTGTCGGCACCGGGCGCGGCGTCTTGACGGAACGTCCGGCACACCCCCACCGGTCCGAAGCCGCCGACGAGGGGGAAGCGTGGTGGCGCGCCGTTCTCCCCGACGTCCTCAACGAGCCCGAGCCGATCCACGATGACGTCGAGTTGTTCGATGCTGAGATCACCGGCACGCGTCATGCCTCGGCTCCCGCCGCGATCGCGCCACTCACGACTGGTCCCCGGCCCGCGCCTTCGCTCGGTCCGCCTCGATCATGCGCGAGGCCACTTCCTTGAGCACCCAGGCGTTCGCCAGTTCCGGATTGGCGCGCCTCGCCGGTGACGGAATCACCGTGCGGGTGCGCATGTCGTCGGCGGTGACGATGCGATGGGGCTCGATGCCGTTTCCGGCGTCGTACTGTGCGGCGCGCCAGCGGCGATAGGCGAGCTGGAGCGAGTCGCTCTTCACGTGGAGCTCGGCCGAAAGGTCGAACGGCACGAGCTCGGG
>JANOHI010000177.1:0-6199 GCA_031406385.1 Acidimicrobiia bacterium | reverse complement strand
CGTCGGAAGCGGCGGCGGGCAAAGCTGGCATTGCGGCGAAGCACTCGTAGCCTGGGCCGATGACCAAGCGCCGTTCCGTTTCCCGCACGCGGATTGTCTCCGCGCCGCCGAAGGCCATCTTCGACCTTCTCGCCGACCCGTCGAAGCACCAGTCGTTCGATGGTTCCGGAACGGTGAAGGGGTCGCGGGCCGACGCGCCCTCGCGACTCGCCCTCGGCGCGACGTTCGGTATGGACATGAAGCTGGGCGTCCCGTATCCCATCGAGAACACGGTCGTGGAGTTCGAGGAGGACCACCTGATCGCCTGGCGGCACTTCGGGGGTCATCGCTGGCGTTACGAGCTCCAACCGGTCGATGGCGGCACAAAGGTGACCGAGACCTTCGACTGGTCGACGTCGAAGTCTCCGGCCGCGCTTGAACTCCTCCGGGTCCCGCAGCGCAATACCAAGGCCATCGAAAAGACGCTCGACCGTCTCTCTTCACGTTTCGCCTGACGCCGTTGTCGGGTTTCCGCCGGATCTCTCCGGCTGAGTCGGAGCGTGACCAGCGCCGCTGTGCGGCGGCGCTGTACTCGCTCGGCCTGGGCGTCGGTGACCGGGTTGCCGTCATCGCCCGCAACGCGCCGGAAGTGATCGCCGTGGCCCTCGGCGCGCTTCGGAGCGGCGTCGTGCCGGTGATGATCAATGCCGATCTGCTCCCGGTCGAGCGCGAGGTGATCCTCTCCGACTGCGCGGCCTCGCTCGTGGTCGACGACACCGGCGTGGCCGAATTGGTGGCCGGCCCGGCGGAGATCGATATCGCTGCTGCGCCGCTCGCGCGCCCTATGCACTACACCTCGGGCACCACCGGCCGGCCCAAGGGTGTGTGGTCAGGTCTTCTCGACGACAACGGCGCTGCTTCGCTTCTCGGCGAGGAACGCGACCTGTGGGGCTTCAATCCCGACGACGTGAACCTCGTGTGCTCGCCGCTCTACCACTCGGCCCCGCTCCGATTCGCGGCCGGAACCCTGATGGCCGGGGGCGACGTCGTCGTACTCGACAAGTTCCGCCCGGACACTGCCCGCGCGGCGATGGCGGCGCACGAGATCTCCTCGGCGTTCATGGCCCCGGCGCACCTTCAACGGCTCTTCGACGACGGTCTGAGCGCTCCCGAGGTGTCGTCGTTTCGGCTGCTCGCTCATGCCGGTGCACCCTGCCCGGAGATTGTCAAGCGGCAGGCCGTCGATGCTTTCCCGGATCGTTCGGTGTGGGAGTTCTACGGCTCCACCGAGGGTCAATTCACCGCGTGTTCCACCGATGATTGGCAGCATCGCCCCGGCTCGGTCGGACGCGCTCGGTCAGGACGGTCACTGTCGATCGATCCCGACTCCGGCACGATCTGGTGCGAGGTCCCTTCCTATGCGCGCTTTGCGTATTGGCAGGACCCGGAGAAGACCGACGCGGCGTGGCGAGGCCATGCGTTCAGTGTGTTCGATCTCGGCCGAATCGAGGATGGCTTTCTCTATCTCGACGGGCGACGCGATGATCTGCTGATCACTGGCGGCGTCAACGTGTATCCGCTCGAAGTCGAGACGGCGTTGGGGCGGTGCCCCGGGGTTGTCGAAGTGGTGGTCTTCGGCGTGGACGATGACCGGTGGGGTCAACGGGTATGTGCGGCCGTTGTCGGTAACGTAGGTGAGCATACGATTACTGAATTCGCCGCCGGTGTACTCGCGCCGTACAAGCGACCCAAATCCTTCGTCTTCGTCGACGAGATCCCGAGGTCGGCCACTGGAAAGGTCCGCCGGTCGCGCCTCGCGGCGGATCTGCGCCTCCTCTGACGCCGGGCCACCCGGCATGCGGGTGCGACGCCCGGAATCAGACGATGAGCTCGGCCAGTCGGGAGCGGAGGAGCGGGTGCAGGGTCGACCCTGCCGCCACGACGAGGTGAGTCGTCGGTTCGTGATGGCGCAGTCCGGTTGAGAAGCCGCCGGCCTCTCGCACAATGACGGAGCCGCCGCTGAGGTCCCAGGCGTTGCAGCCACGCTCGTAGTACGCGTCGAGGCGGCCACAAGCCACGAAGCACAGGTCGAGCGCGGCCGAGCCTCCGCGACGGATGTCGCGGATCTCCGGGAGGAGCGTGTGCACGATCTCGCCCTGCCAGGAACGAAGACCGGCGTCGTAGCCGAAACCGGTGCCGACAAGCGCCTGCGAGAGCGTGGCGCACGATGACACCCTGAGGGGTCGTCCGTTCCCGAAGGCGCCCTGGCCGATCGACGCACTGTAGGTCTCGCGCAGCATGGGCGCATCGACAACTCCGACAGACCCGACCCCGTCGATCTCGACCCCGATCGACACGCTCCACTGGGGATGTCCGTAGAGGTAGTTGGTCGTGCCGTCGAGAGGATCGATGATCCACCGCACGCCCGAGGTGCCCGCCGTGTCGGTTCCTTCTTCGCCGAGGATCCCGTCGTGGGGTCGGGCGGACAGGATGCCGTCGACGAGCATCCGTTCGGCGGCCTTGTCCATCTCGCTGACCATGTCGGTCCCGGTCGACTTCGTCTCGATCGACGTCCGTTCGCGCTGCAGCCCGTCGAGCAGGAATGCGCCGGTGGTGGTGGCGAGGTGGCGGGCCAGGTCGAGCAGCTCAGTGGTCACGGCGTCCACGGTAAGCGTCGGGGGATGACCTGCGGCGCGGCCCGGTCGGGCGGACGCGCTCTCAGCTGCTTCCGAGGATGGTGGAGGCGTCTTCGGGTCGATTGAGCGCTCGCCACTCGCCCATCGCCCGAAGGACGAGGGTGGCGAGTACACCGACGCCGAACGATGTCCCGACGGCACCGGCGACGGTCCAGAGGCCGAGGGAGGTGCCCGTGCTCTTTCCCGTCATGACCTTGCGCACGCCATAGGTGAGCAGCCCGCCCATGAGACCACCGAGCAGAATTGCTGCAAAGGCCAGGGCGCGGGCCGCCACCGAAGGCAGAGCGCTGAGCTGCGCTGGCCGGGCGGTCATCGGAACGGTGCCGAGGATGTCTCGACCCGTCGGTCGGGGATGGGTGACGGTGAGGGGCTGGGCATCGGGCTTTGCTTCGCCGTCGCCGGTGACCGCCGCATCGCTCGACGCTTGGTCGGCCGGATTGCCGCGGTGCAGGGTATCGGCGCTCGGCGCCGTGCGGGCAATATCTGCCCAGTTCGCGCCTATCCCGTCGATGAGCGCGTTGACGTCTACGGCGAACACGTGCGTCGGGGTGCCGGCCGCCGCCCATACCTCGTCGAATCGGCCGAGTCGCCGGTCGGCATAGACCCGCATCGTGGTGGCGTGGCCGAATGGGGGGACGCCGCCAACGGCGAAACCCGTCGCCTCTCGAACGGCCTTGGCGTCAATCCGCCAGGCGGCACGAGTTCCCGCGGCGCTCGCCAGGCGGGCTTCATCGAGTTGGTCGTCGCCGCACACCAACGCCAGGACGGGCTCACCGCGCCCACCCTCGTTCGGGTCCCCGACGGCGAACACGAGCGATTTCACGATTTGGCCGACCTCGACACCGATTGCATTGGCCGCTTCGAGTGCCGTCCGGGCACCTTCGGCGGCGTATTCGACGACGGAAATTTCCATGCCAAGGGCGCGTCCTGCTTCGGTCACGGCGACGGCGTTGCGATGCATGACGCCAGGCTACGGCGGCTTCCGCCGTTGCTCCGACGTGTGAGCGCCGATGCAACGACTCCCGAGGGCAAGAGCGGTCCCGTCGGATCGTGGTTTCGGCGAGGATGGAGAGGTGAGCGTGTCGCCGTCGTCCCCTCCTGAGCCCGACGCATCCGGGTTGCGCCGCTGGCGCGTCGCTGCGGGCCTCATGGAGCACGACGGCCAGTTGCTCCTGGTGGAGAATCTCCGGCGCAACGGCAAGACCGACTGGTCGACTCCGGGTGGTGTCGTCGAGGACGACGAGGATCCTGTGGACGGTCTCACCCGTGAGGTTGCCGAGGAGACCGGTTTGACGGTCACGGCGTGGTCCGGCCCGACGTACACCGTCGAGACCGTGGCCCTTGACATGAAGTGGCACCTGAGCGTGGACGTGTTCACCGCGATTTCCTGGACTGGCGACGTGACCACCGGTGAGGATCCCGATGGCATCGTCATCGGCGCACGCTTCGTTCACCCGCACGAGTGTGAGGCGTTGCTCGACGGGGCTGGGCGATGGGTGTCCGAACCGGTCCTCGAGTGGCTTGCCGAACGATGGGAAGGCACCCGGGAATTTCGTTTCCTGCTCCATGGTGAGTATCGATCCTCATTTCGGGTGGAGCGTCTTTGACGGACACTACGCCGAACAAGATCGTACGTAGACGTACGATCTTGCACGTCGACATGGATGCGTTCTATGTCGCGGTCGAGGTTCGACGCGACCCATCCCTCGCCGGCAAGCCGGTGATCGTCGGCGGCGACGGCGAGCGTGGCGTCGTGGCGTCGTGCTCGTACGAGGCACGAGCCTTTGGGATCCACTCGGCGATGGCGTCCACGCAGGCGAAGCGCCGCTGCCCGCACGCCATCTTCCTACAGGGCGACCATCGCCTCTACGGCCAGGTGTCGACTGAATTGCACGAGGTGTTCCACCACTACACCCCATTGGTCGAGGGCATCGCGCTGGACGAAGCGTTTCTTGACGTGACGGCGGCTCGACGTCTCCACGGCGACGGTTCGACCATCGCCTCGAAGTTGCGGGCCGAGATCGCCGAGTCGATGTCGCTGCCGTGTTCGGTGGGTGTTGCGACCAGCAAGCTCGTGGCCAAGCTCGCCTCGAAGGCGGCGAAACCGCCGATCGGCGGCGCCCCCGAGAAGCCGATCCCTGGCGGCTCGCGGCCGAGTGTCGGCGTGGTTGAGATCCTGGCCGGGGGGGAGCGGGCGTTCATGCAGCCGCAGTCGGTCCGGGCGCTGTGGGGTGTGGGTCCGAAGACGTTCGAGCGCCTCGTTCGTTTCGGGGTGCAGACCATCGGCGATCTTGCATCGCTCCCTGAGGACACGTTGATACGCGCGCTTGGTGACGCGAACGGGCGCCATCTTCACCTCCTGGCGAACGCCATCGACGATCGTCCGGTGGAACCGCAGCGTGGCGTCAAGTCGATCGGTCACGAGGAGACGTTCTCGGTCGATCATCGTGACCTCGAGGTCCTGCACGTGGAGCTCGTCCGCATGGCCGATGCCGTCGGCTCACGCCTGAGGGCAGCTGGCATGGTGGGTCGCACGGTGCAGCTGAAGGTGAAGTTCTCCGACTTCTCTTCGGTCACCCGTTCGAAGACGGTGCCGCAATCAGTCGCAACAAGCACGGCGATCACCAGGGTCGCCGATGCCTTGATGCGTCGGGCCGACGTTGCTGACGTGATCGCCGAGCGAGGAGCTCGGCTCCTCGGTGTATCGGTGAGCAATCTCCTCGATGCATCGGCGGCCGTCGCTCCGAATGCCGCACTGGTCTCCATGGCTGAAGTGATCGAAGTTGCCCAGCTTGATCTGTTCGCCGATCCGCCACCTTCGCCACCGCCGACTCCGTCCGGTCAGCCCACACTCGACGAGTTGGGCACCGAGCGAGACGATGAACGCGAGCTGGCCCAGACCGTCGACGCGATCCGCGCGAAATTCGGCGAGGGAGCTGTCGGCTCGGCCGCCCTGGTCAGCGTGTCCGGTCTGCGGGTCAAGCGGCTTGGCGACACCCAATGGGGGCCATCGGGCGACGGCTAATGGCCTGGTCCGCCGACGTCCCGCCGGTTCGGCCCCGACTCCGCCCACGTGTGTCTCCGTCACTGCGTTTTTGCGCGAACATGGGATCGTGCCGCTGTCTGAGGACGAACAGCGTGTGCTCGACGAGATCGAGCGCCAGCTTGAGCTCGGTGAGCCGCGTCCCGAGGGCGACCGCGCGCGGCTGATCGTGGAGCGAAGGCCCATGTCGCCGACTGTCCTGCTGATTCTCGCCATCGTTGGCGGAGTGGCGTCGGTGATCGTCGGAGTGCTTCTCGGCGGTCTGTTCGGCGTGCTCGTCTCGCTCGTGGGGTTCGTGGCCGTGGTCATCGCCGGCGCGGCGCTGCTCCGCAGTTCCCGGGCGGCAATCGCCGCCCAGGTGCATGAGATCGCTCAGCGATATCAGGTTCCGCCTCGCTGAGCCGGTGCCACCGGGTCAGCGACGCATCGGCGAGGCTGGTCCGGCCGAACGGAAACGCGTGACCTCGGCAAGAAACGCTTC
>JANOHI010000358.1:0-9341 GCA_031406385.1 Acidimicrobiia bacterium | reverse complement strand
GGAGCGGAGCAGCGCAGCGCCAATGTCAGAGCTCATTGCGATCTCCTGGCGTGGTCGCAAGACAGGTGTTGCGAGCGTGAAGCGGAGCGGAGCAGCGCAGCGCCAATGTCAGAGCTCATCTGAATGATCTCCTGAATGGCTGTTGGCATTGTCCTGAGCACGCATACGGGCGGCTTCTTCCGGCGAGGTGCTCCACGTGCCCCAGTCGGAGGCATCCCCGTCGACGCCTTCCTCCTCCGCCACGTCGTCTTCGTCGTCGGTCTCGTCGAGGACTTCGTCGGCCGGCTTGTTCTCGGGCTCCCAGCCGCCGAGGAAGCCCAGGCGACCGAGATGCTCAGCGGTGTAGGCCGCTTCGACGCGGGCAGCTTCGGCCAACGCCTCAGCAGCGAGATCGTCGCCGCACCCGCGGCTCACCCGGTTCCATTGCGCGATGTCTTCCTGCGCCGTGTAGATCTTCGCCTTGCGCTTGGCCCGGTCAATGGCCCGCTGGAACTTTCCCGGCAGGATCACCTGCTGACGGTCGCGACCCTTTTGGGCGTTGACCTGGGCCGGGATGTCGCGCCACGAGATGACGATGACCTGGGCGGTCTCAGTACCTCGGCCTCGTCGACGCGGCGACGGGTCCGGCTCGGTCACCGCAGAACCTCAGGCCGCAGCGCGGCGCTTGGCCACCAGGGCCTTGGCGATCTCGGCGGCCACCGCCGCATCGCGGCAGTAGGCATCGGCGCCAACAGCCGCACCGAACTCCTCGTTGAGCGGCGCACCGCCAACGAGCACGATGTAATCACTGCGCATGCCCCGCTCGATCATCGTGTCGATGACGACCTTCATATACGGCATCGTGGTGGTGAGAAGCGCCGACATTCCCAAGATGTCGGGCTGGTGCTCAGCGCATGCGTTGAGATACTTATCCACGTCGGTGTTGATGCCGAGGTCGAACACTTCGAAGCCGGCGCCTTCGAGCATCATTGCCACGAGGTTCTTGCCGATGTCGTGGATGTCGCCCTTCACCGTGCCGATGACGACCTTGCCGATCGGCTCGTCGCCGTTTGCCGCAAGAATCGGCCGCAGGATCTCCATGCCCGCCTTCATGGCGTTGGCCGAGAGCAGCACTTCGGGAACGAAGAGGATGCCATCACGAAAATCGATGCCGACGATCCGCATGCCTTCGACGAGGGCCTCGTCGAGCAACTTCTGGGCAGACCAGCCTCGGGCGAGGAGCAGGTTGGTTCCTTCGGCGATTTCGGCGGCCATGCCGTCGTAGAGATCGTCGTGCATCTGGGCAACGAGATCCTCGTCGTTCAGCGCACTCAGGTCGAGATCATCGTCGGCATCACTCACGGGGTGTCTCCGGGGGGTCCTGCAGGTAGGGGAAGATGGTCCGCATCGTGGAACAGTTCCACTGTACGGAACCATGGTACCAATCCGCAGCACTCCACGCTAGATGCTGGTCACGGGGGTTCTGTGGCCGGCCTGTCAGGCAGGAAACGGGTGTCGGTAGAACGCCAGCGGCTCCGGACTGAGGGGGGTGTTGCCCAGAATGAGGTCGGCCGACTTCTCGGCGAGCATCATCACCGGCGCATAGATGTTGCCGTTCGTCACGTAGCGCATCGACGACGCGTCGACCACCCGGAGTCCCTCGAGCCCGTGCACCCGCATCGAGGCCGGGTCGAGCACGCTCATGTCGTCGAGCCCCAGTCGGGTGGTACACGACGGGTGCAGGGCGGTCTCGGCGTCGTGGGCGACCCAAGCCAGGATCTCCTCATCCGTCTCGACGCTCGGCCCGGGTGAGGTTTCTCCACCGTTGAACGGGGCCATCGCCGGCTGCGTGAGCATGCACCGCGCCAGCCGGACCGCCTCCACCCACTCCCGGCGATCCTGGTCGGTGGAGAGGTAGTTGAACCGCAGTTGCGGCTTCACCGAGACGTCGGGCGAGGTGATGCGCACGCTCCCCCGGGCATCGGAGTACATCGGACCCACGTGTACCTGATACCCGTCCTTACCCGCGGGAGCGGTGCCGTCGTAGCGGACCGCGATCGGCAGGAAATGGAACATGAGATTGGGGTACGCCACCGCGTCGTTGGAACGGGCGAAGCCGCCACCCTCGAAGTGGTTGGTAGCGCCCGGCCCTCGTCGGAACAGCCACTGGAGTCCGATGAACGGCCGTCGCCACAGCTGCAGGTTCCGCTGCATGGAGACCGGCTGGGTGCAGGCGTACTGGACGTAGACCTCGAGGTGGTCCTGCATGTTCTCGCCAACGCCGGCGAGATCGTGGAGGACCGGGACCCCCGCGGCCTCGAGGACCTTCGCCGGACCGATCCCGGAGACCTGCAACAGCTGAGGTGAGTTGAACGCGCCGCCGCAGAGGATTACCTCCGCTCCGCGTGCGGTCTTCAGCGCACGACCGTGGCGGTACTCGACACCGACGGCACGTTTGCCGTCGAAGAGGATCCGCTGCGCAGTCGCACGGGTGATCAGCGTGAGGTTCTTCCGGCCGAGCACCGGGTGGAGATACGCGCGTGCAGCGGAGAGACGACGCCCTCGGCGGATGTTGCGGTCGAACCGTGCGAATCCCTCCTGACGGAAGCCGTTCACGTCCGCCGTCGACGCAAACCCCGCTTGTCTCGTGGCTTCGAAGAACGCCTCGAAGAGCGGGTTGGTGGCCGGACCGCGTTCCAACTCCAGCGGTCCGCTCGAGCCGTGCCACTCGTCCGGCGCGGCCAGACAGTTCTCCATCCTCTTGAAGTAGGGAAGACAGTGCGCATATGACCACGACTCCATACCCGGGTCGGCCGCCCAGCGTTCGAAGTCGAGCGGATTCCCACGCTGAAAGATCATGCCGTTGATCGAGCTCGATCCACCGAGCACCTTGCCTCGGGCGTGGTACACCTTCCGTCCATTCATGAACGGCTCGGGCTCGGATTCGTACTTCCAGTCGTAGAACCGGCTGCCGATCGGGAACGCGAACGCCGCCGGCATGTGGATGAACACGTCCCACCAGTAGTCGGGACGCCCGGCTTCGAGGACGAGAACCCGGTTGCCGGGGTCAGCACTCAGACGATTGGCGAGCGCGCAACCCGCCGAGCCCCCTCCGACGATGATGAAATCATAGGTGGACGTATCACTCATTGCGTTTCCGTCATAGGACGACAGCTCTCACGGTTTGGGATGGGCGAGGAGGAAGTCCATGATGCTCGACGCAAACTCGGTGGTGAGCCTCGGTTCATGCGAACCGCCGTCGATGGTCCACAGTTCGACGGCACCGCCGGGAGCGCAGCCGGCGAATGTGGTGACGCTGGAGTCCTTCCCGACGAGGCTGTCATCGAGGTCGAGTTGCTTCGCCCCGACACCCGGTGCGGGCGCACCGCCGCATCCGTTGTACGCCGCCCATGTTGCGACCGAGGTCTGTGCGCGAGGAAAGGAACGACCGAAGAGGGAACCGCCGGTGAAGCTGATCACGGTGTCGCTCGTTCCGTGCACCTGGAGGACACTCACCGGCTGCGACGGTTTGCAGGCGGAGACGTCGGCGAAGGTCGCTCCGGCAACGCTCACGATCGCCGCGACCCGATCGGCGTGCTCGCATGCCATCCGATACGACATGAACCCGCCGTTCGAGTGACCGGCGAAGTACACCCGCTTCGGGTCGACGGAGAACTTCGCTTCGACTCGGTCGATAAGCGCCGTGAGAAACGCCGAGTCATCCGACTCCGTCGCGGTTAGCTGACAACACGCGTCCGTGGCGTTCCAGAACTGGTACCCCGAGGTGTCCTCGGTGCCGTCGGGGTACACGGTCAGGAACCCTCGTTTGCGAGCTTCGTCCTCCAGCTGAAAGTACGGCTTCGCGCTGGATCCACTTCCTGAATATCCGTGGAGTACCACGACCAACGGGACCGGCTTCGAATCGTCGTACCCCGCCGGTACGTTGATCTCGAACCGACGATCCCCGATCACCTCGCTCTCGACGCGGGCTCCGGTCGTCGCCGCCTGGGTCATCGCGGCATCGGTCGTGGCGGCGTCGGTCGCAGCTGCGTCCGTCACTGCGGCATTCGTTGTTTCCGCAGTATCGCCGGCGAGCGTCACTGGGGAGTCCGTCGTCGTGGAGACCCCGTCACTCGACGACCCACAACCGCCCGCGATCAACGCAACCACCGCAAGGGCGACGGCCGAAGTCATCGTACGAGAACGCCGCCCGGGAACGATGGGGTGAAGCCTTCGCACCGCGTTCATGACAATGCGGCGGAGATGCGTTCCGCGGCGCTTCGGACCTTCGCCGTGATCGACGCGGTCTTCGCCCCGGGAAAGCGAAACGACGGACCGTGCACGTGAATCGCTCCGATGACTCGGCCACTGGCATCGCGCAGAGGTGCGGCAACCGAACTCAAACCATCGATCAGCTCGTCGATAACCCATGCAGCGCCATCCGCCCGCACCGCTTCGAGTCGGCCACGCAGCGCCAGCGGATCGGTCATCGTTCGCTCGGTTTGGCGAACGAGCGGAACGGCGAGATAGCGGTCGATTGCCGCCGCGCTCGACTCGGCGAGCAGCACGAGACCGGAGGAGACCAGGTGTGCCTTCACCCGTTCACCGGTCCAGTCACGAACTTGAATTTCGCTCTGCGCGCTCACTTGATCGAGGTACAGCACCTCGCTCCCGTCGAGCACCGAGAGCCCGGCGGATTCCCCGACGGCGTTCACGAGCTCCACCAGATGAGGTCGGGCGACGTCGACCAGACGCCGGGTCGGCTGGGCGGTGCCGGCGAGCGTCTGGAGGTACGCCCCCAACCGGTAACCGCCCCCCGGCGCGCTCTGTTCCACCACGCCGAGGTCGACGAGGGTCACGAGCAACCGGGAGACCGTGCTCTTCGGAAGGCCGACCCGCTCGGCGATGTCCGACACGCCGGCGGGTCCGGCGGCGAGGCAGGAGATGATCGCGAATGCTCGTTCGACAGACTGGACGGCAGTCACACAACTACCGCGGACAAGAACAGAGCGCGCTCGACAGACTGGACGGCAGTCACACAACTACCGCGGACAAGAGCGGAGCCCGCTCGACCGAATAGACAGCGGTCATGCGGCGACCACGCCATCAACCATCAGGCCAGCCACGCCTTCCAGGCGGCTTCGTTCGCGGAAATCCACTCAGCAGCGACGTCGGCAACGGGCTTCTTGTCGATCTCCACTGCGGGAAGCATGCCGAGCTGATCCTCGTTCGACATCGAGAACTTCTTCAAGAAGGCCGCAACGGCAGCGTCCTTGGACTCGAGCTTGGCCGAGATCGCCTTGAAGAGGACGTCCTCGGGGTAGTCGCAGGCGATCTTCGCCGGGTCGGCGTAGCACTCCTTCGAATACGCCGGCAGAGCGATGTTCTTCAGGTTGTACTTGGCCACAGCAGCCGTCGGTGTCCACCAATACATGACGACCGGTTCCTTGGCCGCCACGCGGCTGTCCAGCTCGGCGACCGTGGCCGCCTCGGAACCCGAGAACTGAACCTGGAGCGGGAGGCCGAGGTTCTTCACGATCGCCTCGTCGTACTGGGAGTACGACGGATCGGTTCCGAGGAACCGTCCCTTGTCGCCCGTCTCCGCCGTGGAGAAAGCCTTGGCGACTTCGGGATCCTTGAAGCCCTCCCAGGTCTTGAGCTGGGGGAACTTCTCCTCGACATAGTCGGGGACGAACCAGCCGATCTTGCCGACCGCGCCGAGCGGCCCGGCGTTCACGATCTGACCGTCGTCGATGTACTTCTGCTCCTCGGGAACGACGCCGGACGGCCAGATCTCAAGCGTGGCGTCGAGGTCTCCCGCGGCGAGCCCGGCGAACTGCAGGTTCTCGTCGATCTTCACCACCTCGACCGTGTTGCCCAGGTTCGTCTCGATCAGCTGCTTGGCCACCTCGACGTTGATGGCCGAAGCCGTCCAGGCGTTTTCGACGAGTTTGATCGTGGGCTTGTCGCCGGTCGGCGCGGCTGCCGCAGCGGTTTCACCGGCCACCGCGCTCTCGCCCGCAGCGGCAGCCTCCGTGTCTTTGGAATCGGACGAACAACCGGCGAAGCCGATCGTCGCGGCGAGCGCGAGCGCGAGAAGCGTGTTGCGGGAACGGTTACGGCGCATGAGTGAACCTCCTAGGGGAGCCTGAGCAGGCCAAAGTGGCAACGAGTGTTCCACACCATGGCCCCCGGCGACGAGTACCCGCCGGACAACGCGCCGCGCGAGCACCGGCGCGACCCGCCGACGCGTGCCTAGGATCACGCCCGGTGATGACTCCGTGATCGATGTTCGCTCGCTGTGGAAGGTGTTCGGGGCCGACACGGCCTCGGCCCTCCGTCTCGCGTCGGAGGGTGCCGAGCGCTCGGCCATCCAGACCGCCACCGGCTGCACCGTCGGGGTGCGCGACGTGAGCTTCGCCGTGGCAAAGGGCGAGACGTTCGTGGTGATGGGGCTTTCCGGAAGCGGCAAGTCGACCCTGATCCGGTGCCTCTCCGGCCTCCACGACATCACCAGCGGCGATGTCGCCATCGACGGCGAGAGCCTTGTTGGGATCTCCGCCGACTCCCTTCGCTCCCTTCGCCGATCGAAGATGGCGATGGTCTTCCAGAACTTCGGGCTGTTCCCGCATCGGCGGGTGATCGACAACGTCGCCTACGGCCTCGAGGTGCAGGGCGTGGACAAAGCGGAGCGCCGTCGCCGGGCCGGCGAGGTCGTGGAGCTCGTCGGGCTGTCCGGATGGGCGTCGCATTTTCCTGACCAGCTATCCGGCGGCATGCAGCAGCGCGTTGGCCTCGCCCGCGCCCTTGCGCTTGATCCAGAGATCCTGTTCTTCGACGAGCCGTTTTCGGCCCTCGACCCGCTGATTCGTCGAGACATGCAGGACGAATTGCTCCGCCTGCAACGTGAGCTTCGCCGCACGATCGTGTTCATCACCCACGACTTCGCCGAGGCCATCCGACTGGGCGACCGAATCGCCGTCATGAAAGATGGCGTGCTGGAGCAGATCGGTACACCTGAAGCGGTCGTCACCCGCCCGGCCACGCCCTACGTGCATGCCTTCACCCGCGACGTCCCGAAGCTCAAGGTCATACGCGCGCATACGGTCATGCGCACGGCCGACGGCGCATCCCCGTCGCGATCCGTCAGTCCAGACACCCTCGCCGAGAATCTGATACCGCTGTTCCTCGAAGATGCGGGCCCGGTCGGCGTGGTCGACGCCTCCGGATCACTGCTTGGCGTGGTGACCATCGACAATTTCCGCCAACTGGTCGGCGACGATGCTCCCGTCCCCGTATGAGGACACCCGCCGGAAGGCCGCGCTGCCGGCCGGGGCGCCCGTGACTGCCTCGATCACCACGGCCGCCCGCAACACCCGACGGGTGACGGTCACGAAGAAGTCCGTCGCGTTCTCGGCGCTCGCTCTGCTGGTCGTTGCCCAGGTCGCCCTGGCGTCCTCGGGCGTCCGGAAGCAGTTCCCCGAGCGCCTGAATTGGCAGTTGCACGAACCGGTCGACCAGATGCAGCGCTGGGTTCGGAACAATCAGCTGAGCCATCCCCTGTTCACCTGGTTCTTCACCCCGATCTCCGACGCGCTGAAGTGGGCACTGAACGGGTTGTCGAACAACCTCATCGGTCTCCCGTGGTTCACCATCCCGATCGTGGCCATGGCTCTGCTGGCGTGGCGTGGCCGGTGGAAGACCGGTATTGCTGTTGGGATAGCGTCGTGCTATCCCGGCATCGTCGGGCTTTGGCCGCAGACCATGCAGACGATCTCGCTCGTCGTCGTGTCCGTGGTGATCTCGTTGGCTATCGGGATTCCCCTCGGCGTGTTGTCGGCACTCTCGCCGCTCGCCAACCGGATACTGCGGCCACTCCTCGATGCCATGCAGACGGTTCCCTCGACGGTGTACCTCATCCCGGCGACACTGTTCTTCGGCATCGGACCGGTTCCGGCAGCCGTGGCGACCGTGGTCTTCGCGCTCCCCCCGGCCGTACGGCTCACCGCTCTTGGCATTTCCCAGGTCCCGGCCCCGACCGTCGAAGCGGGAGAAATGTTCGGCTCCACGCGGCGACAGCTCCTCACCAAGGTGCAGCTCCCGCAGGCGCTCCCGTCGATCGCCGCCGGCGTGAACCAGACCATCATGATGGCGCTCGGCATCGTGGTCATCGCTGCGCTCGTCGGCTCCGGCGGGCTCGGCCAGGAGGTCCTCGAGACGCTCCAGATCCGGGCGGCGGGCCGCGGCATGGTCGTGGGCTTCGCCATCGTGTGCGTCGCCATCGTTCTCGACCGGGTCTCGGGCGCGTTCGTCACCCAGCGTCGCCGACAGGAGCGGATCGAACCACGCATCGTTGCGGGAGTGGTCGGCGCCATCCTCATCGCCATCGTGATCGGTCGGGTCGCCGGCTGGAACACCTTCCCGGTGTCGTGGAGATCCTCGTTCGCCGACTCGCTCGACACCGGCATCCGCTGGGTGCGTGACAACGGGCGCTGGATCACCCGTCCGGTCAACGATTTCATCGTCCGCGACGTGCTCATCCGGGCTCGCGATTTCCTCACCGACACCCTCGCCTGGCCCGTGCTCATCGGCGCTTCGGCCATCCTCGGCTTCGTTGCCCGGGGCTGGAAGCTTGCGCTGGGCATCGCCCTCGGGTTGTTCGCCGTCGGGCTCAGCGGCATGTGGGCGCTGTCGATCGAGACGCTCGTGCAGGTTGTCGTGGCGACCATCGTGAGCGCAGCCGTGGCGATACCCATCGGCATCGCCCTCGGACGGCGGCCGCGGGCCGAAGCATTCGTTGCTCCCGTGCTCGACGCGCTACAGACGATCCCTTCGCTGATCTACACGATCCCGTTCGTCATGATCTTCACGATCTCCGTGGTGCCGGGCGGCATCATCGCGTCGTCGCTGTATGCGATTCCCGCCGGTATCCGGTTGTGCGCGCTCGGCATCAAGCACGTCCCGGTCGCTCCGATCGAAGCGGCGGAGAGCTTCGGTGCGTCGAAGCGACAGATCCTCTGGGGTGTGCAGCTACCGCTGGCGCTGCCGTCGATCGTCCTCGCCCTGAACCAGGTGATCATGATGGTGCTCTCCATGGTCGTCATTGCCGGTATGACCGGCTCCGGCGCCCTCGGATTCGAAGCCGTACGCGCACTTACGAGATCGAACACCGGCCTCGGGTTCGAGGTAGGACTCGCCATCGTGGTCATGGCCACCATCCTCGACCGTCTCACGCAAGCAGCAGCCGAGCGCCGGCGCTGATCCACTGGGAGAGAGGTTGCCCCCATATATGGGGGCTAAACACCTCCCAACGGCGTTGGGAGGTGTTTCGCCGCAACTCAGCCCGGAAACGCGCCCTGCAT
>JANOHI010000350.1:0-5134 GCA_031406385.1 Acidimicrobiia bacterium | reverse complement strand
CGGCTTCGCCGTTGGTTTGCACGCCCTGCAGAGCTCGGCTTCGCCGTTGGTTTGCATGCCCTGCAGAGCTCGGCTTCGCCGTTGGTTTGCATGCCCTGCAGAGCTCGGCTTCGCCGTTGGTTTGCATGCCCTGCAGAGCTCGGTGGGCGGCTACTCGCCCGGGCGGAGCCGACCTCCATCAACGAGGTGACGCCGACGGCTCACGCCGATCGACGACACCCATGATCCTCTCGGTTGGCCGACGGCGTCACCTCGTCGACTCCGGTCGGGCGGCCCTGCGGGAGTCCGGTCGGTCGGCCCCTACGGAGTCCGGTCGGTCAGCCCTGTCGGATTCCGGTCGGTCGGCCCTACGGGATTCCGGTCGGTCGGCCCGACCGGATTCCGGTCGGTCGGCCCTGTCGTTTCACTGAAGGGAATTGGGCCTTCGGGCCCGCGTGGGCAGCGGAGTCGGCTGGTTGCTCTGTCTGCCTCAGCTGGGGCGTACCCAGGGGCCGATGGTGACTTCCGGGGTCACTCCGACCATGCGCTGCTCCTTGGCGGCGAGCTCCGCCCGCCCCACGACCATGTGGTGCACTTCGTCGGGGCCGTCGGCGAAGCGCAGGGTTCGCATGCTGGCGTACATACGGGCCAGCGGCGTCCAATGCGACACGCCGATGCCGCCGTGCATCTGCATTGCGGCGTCGATGATCTCGCACACCTTCTCGGGCACGAGTGCCTTAACTGCGCTCACCCACACACGGGCTTCGGCATTGCCGAGCTCGTCCATGGCCTTCGCCGCCTGGAGCACCATGAGGCGCATCGACTCGATGTCGATGCGTGCCCTCGAGATCACCTCGGGGTTCTTGCCGAGGCGGGCGAGCGGGCGTCCGAACGCCTCGCGGGAGAGGCCACGGCCGACGAGGAGATCGAGCGCTCGTTCGGCGGAGCCAATGGCACGCATGCAGTGGTGGATCCGGCCCGGGCCGAGGCGAACCTGGGAGATCTCGAAGCCGCGGCCTTCGCCGAGGAGGATGTTCGCCTTCGGAACACGGACGTTGTTGAAGCGGATGTGCAGGTGGCCATGCGGGGCATCGTCCTCACCGAAAACGGTCATGGCGCCGAGCTTCTCGACGCCGGGCGTGTCGGTCGGGACGAGGATCTGCGACTGGCGCTTGTGGGGCGGGCCGTCGGGGTTGGTCACGACCATCACGATCATGACCTTGCAACGCGGGTCGCCGGCACCGGACGTCCAGTACTTCTCGCCGTTGATGAGCCACTCCTCGCCATCGAGGACCGCAAGCGTCGAGATGTTCTTCGCGTCCGAAGACGCCACGCTGGGCTCGGTCATCGCGTAGGCCGAGCGGATCTCACCGGCGAGCAGGGGCTTGAGCCAGCGCTCCTTCTGCTCGGGAGTGCCGACGCGCTCCAGCACCTCCATGTTGCCGGTGTCGGGCGCGGAGCAGTTCAGGCACTCCGACGCGAGAGGGTTCTTGCCGAGCTCGACGGCGATGTAGGCGTAGTCGAGGTTCGACAACCCCTCGCCGGTCTCGGAGTCGGGAAGGAAGAAGTTCCACAGGCCGTTGGCCTTGGCCTTGTCCTTCACCGTCTGGAGCAGCTCAAGCTGGCCGACGCCATAGCCCCAGTGATCGGCCCGGCCGACTCCGAGGCGATGGAACTCCTCGGTGATCGGGTCGACCTCGTCGCGGATGAAGGCCTTCACCTTCTCGTAGAGCGGGCGGACCTTCTCGGACATGCCGAGGTCATACATCGCAGGCGTCGTCTTGAGCGCAGTCATGGGAACAACGTAGTGACCGGAGCACGAATCAACCAAGCTCGCCGGCCGTGGTCGCCGGGACTTCACCGTCGAGCACGTGTCGGCGGAACGGCTCAGCGAAGCGGGGGTTCCCCACCCGTCTGCAGCAGCTCGGTCCACTGCAATGCGGTCGCTCCATCGGGCCAGCTGAGCTGATCGAGCGTGCGCCGGAACCGGACCGGTCGGGCAACGGCGGCATCGGGGTCGTCGGCCAGTTCGGAGAGGTACGGCGCGACGGCCAGCGTGCTCCGGTCCGGCGTCGCGCCGCCCGCGGTCGCGTCAAGCGGATCGGACCGCCATCGGGCGAGATCGTGCTCGACGGGGATGCCCCAGCGATGTGACCTGGCGCCGACACCGGCGATCTCCCATTCGTCGTCGCCCAACTGGAGGACCCCGTTCACCTCGCACGGCGTGCAGTAGCGGCCCGAACCGGCCACATCGACCGTCTCCGAGGTGATGCGCTTCGCGCTCCCTTCCCACTCGAGGTCGAACGCGAGACCAACACGATCCCCCAACTCGGTGCCCCATGCGTCGAGGGGATCGTCGAACGCGAGCGCAAACGCCTCCATCGCCACCGTCCAGTGCTCGCCCGGCGTCTCACAGATCGCATGCGACCACAGACCCCCGCCGCGGACCTCGAAGACGTTGGCGTCGGCGGGCGCGGCGAGATCGTGATCACGGCACAGAACGTAGGGACGCCCTTCGCCGACTATGCCGGCACAGAACCATGCCTTCCGCTGACGGGGCAGCACGCTGAACTCGACGAAGCCACCGAGCCAACCCGTGCTCCGCCCTGCCACGGGCCTCGGGAGTTCGGCGTCGGGCTGGGCGAAGGTGAAGCCCCACGACTCCGCCCACCATCGCTCCGGTCCGGGTTGGTGCGCCCGCTCCAGCGTGCGGACCGTCATGCGCCGGGATCGATCCCGGCGGCGCGGAGCTTGGCCCGCAGCAGCTCCGCCTCTCGGCGTGCCGCGTCAGCCTCTCGGCGTGCCGCGTCGGCCTCGTCGCGGGCGGCGTCGGCTTCGTCGCGGGCGGCGGCGGATTCCCTCCGCACACGCGCGACCTCGCTGGTGAGCTGGTCGACCGAGGCACCCAACTCGTCGGGCCTCAACAGGCTCGCGGAACTGGTTCGGAGATCGAAGAAGTCATCCCGGAAGTCCAGCGTGAGGCCCAGGATCTCGCTGCGGTGACCGACAGCGTCGGGAATGTCGACCAGCGCGTAGTCCTCGCGACGAAAGCCGGTGATGCGCTGCTCGTAGGGGTCGATCAGGTAGTACTCGAGGCAGCCCAGGCGGGCATAGGTCTCGTACTTGTAGCGCATCTCGACGAAGGTGTTCTTCGGGGAGAGGACCTCGAAGACGACCTGGGGGCAGACCCCGCACTCGACCCACTGCCGATACGAGCCGCGGTACCCCGACGGCCGGCCGATGGCCACCATGCAGTCGGGAGCGAGACGCGCCGTCGGGTTGCCCTCCTCGAAGTACCACAACAGGTCGCCGGCGACGAAGACATCGAGACGGTCTGCGTACCAGCGGCGGACGGCCGTGACGAGATAGGCAATGGTGTCCCACTGCAGGGTGTTGTCGGCCATCGGCTCACCATCGCTGTCCGGGTAATCCACGGGGGCGAGGAACGAATGAGCCATACCCGAAAGCGTACTGAGAGTTGCTCGCGACATGGCCGACACGGTATCGGGCAGGCTGTGACAAAGGGGGAGCGCCGGACGAGACTGGCGCGGTGATCACCGCTGCCGACGACTTCCCTCTCCATCAGTCCTCCCGACCGCTGCGCGATCCCGGCACCGACAGGAACCTCTACGACCGGTTCTTCTTCTGCGGCTACCCGACCGGGGATGCATTCGGTGAGACGTACTTCGCCGTCGCCTTCGGTCAGTATCCCGGGCGCAACGTGATGGACGGCGCGTTCTCGCTCCTGCGCGGCGGTGTCCAGCGGAACGTACGCGGGTCACGACTCCTCGGACACGATCGCCTCAATCTGCACGCGGGTCCGATGACGATCGAGATCGTCGTCCCGCTCCGCCAGCTGCGCGTCAGGGTCGACGCGCCCGAGGCGGGCATCACTGCGGAGCTTCTGTTCACCTCCCGCGGGCCGGCGTTCGAGGAACCGCACTACCGGTTTGCCGCCGGGCATCTGACCACGTTCGACATCACTCGACTCACGCAAAACGGCACGTGGGCAGGATGGATCGAGGTCGACGGCGAACGCACTGCGGTCGAACCGGCTTCTTGGCGCGGAACCCGCGATCGCTCGTGGGGGATTCGTGGCGTCGGCAACCGGGAAACGAACCCCGCGCCGGACGGGATCCCAGCCTTCTACTGGCTGTGGGCTCCCCTTAACTTCGATGACATGAACGTGCTCTTCGATGTCAATGAGACACCGGCCGGTGCGCGTTGGCACGAGAACGCGCAACTGGCGCCAGTCGGGGACGATCCTGCCATGCTCACCAAGCTTGTGAAGGAAGCTACGCACACCTATCAGATCACCTGGAAGCCGGGAACTCGTCACTCGACGGCATTCGACATGACGCTGAGCGTGTCCGCTGCCAGCACTGAGATCCATCTCGACGTCATCGACACGTTCTTCATGCCCGGCATCGGCTACGCGCATCCCACCTGGGGTCACGGCATGTACGTGGGGCCGGACGAACGGACCCACGACTCGTTCGTCACGGCCGAAGTGAACGAGACCGATCTCGCTTGGCAGCACGTTCAGCACCTCGTGCGGGCCACCCGCGGGGACGGCGCCGTCGGCTACGGCTTGCTGGAAATGCTCATCCATGGGCCCCATGCGCCGAGCGGATTCACGGGACACACTGATATGCGCGCCTAGTTACTTCCCCCGGTAATAGTGTTTGAGCTGGGGTTTGGTGCACGCGTTTTGGGTGGGGTTGTGTGACGATCGCCTCTGGGATCCCTTCTGGTACCAAGGGATCCGCGAGAGGCCATCGATGTTTAGGGGACAGTCGAATTGCCGTGTTGATGCGCCGGATCAACACAGCATACGATGCATGAACTACGAAAACATCCTCCAGAATTCTTCCGGATTCTTCGGTGTCGGCCCCGAGATTGTCATACCCTCAACGTCACAATGGACACATGAGCACAACGGTTTGGGACGGGGTGAAAATCCCGACGAGTGATCCATCTGTCACCACACGTGTGCATGCCGCCGCGGCGTTGTGTCAACTCGAACGTCTCCGCCGCGAGGTCGACGCCGCGTCGGCCAAGGTCACGATCGTTCTCGGCGCGAACAGTCGTGACACCGCCGCCGAAATCAGTCGGGCAACGGGCAGGTCGAACCGTCAAGCCCGCCGCGATGCCC
>JANOHI010000326.1:0-6489 GCA_031406385.1 Acidimicrobiia bacterium | reverse complement strand
GTTGGGGCTTTGGGGCAAATGGGGTGCAAAACCCCTCCGAAATGACCGATTTAAGTAAGGATGGACAACGGCGCGGGCAACAACGGGACAGCGGCAGCTGACGGCAGAGCTCGCTCGTGGTGATGCCCTTCGGTAGGTATCGCTCGGCTAGGCGCTTTCCGTTGATCCACACCCCTCCATCCCGACCTTCAATCGTTTCCCCTGGCAGTCCTACCACCCGCTTGATCAGATCCTTGATCGTCGTGTCCGTGAACGTCGCCGGACGCTCGAACACAATGATGTCGCCCCGCCGGACATCGCGCGTCTGGAGGGTGATCTTGTCGACGAGCAGACGATCGTCGACCTTGAGCGTCGGGACCATCGACGGCGTCGGGATGAAGAAGGTCTGCACGACCGTGGACCGCACGAGCAGGGCCACTCCGAGCGCCAAGGAGATGATGACGACCCACTCAAGGGCCACTGCGGCACCACTGCGCTTGCGGCGGGCGCGGCCACGCAGGCGAGGCTCGTGCCCCCCTGGTGCGACGTCGGTCACCGGGGTCTCGGTCTCCCGGCCGGGCTGGTCGAGCGCGGCATCAACGGGGGTCACGGCGAGCGACGCTAGCGAAGGATTCGCCCTCGGCCGGGGAGCCGGGCCGCACGACGCCGCCATACCGGGCAAGCACCCGCTCGGCTGACGCGACGATTCCGGTCCAGCCGGGCGGGGATTCGAGCACCTCGGCGGCCGCACCGAGTTGCAGGACCAGACGGTCGAGCCAGGCGAACTCCGACACACCGAGGCGCACACGGAGACGACCGTCAGCCATCTCCACTCGCGATTCGACCGGGTATTGATCCGCCACCCAGCGAACGCTCTGGTCGAGCGCGAACACCACGAAACCGGACTCCGGCGCACGAACGAAGAGCTCCGTGCTGGGGGTGACCTCCGGGCCGGTGCGATCAGAATCCAGCAGTGTTGCCTGTTCGATCCGGTCAACTCGGAACGTTCGCTCGTCCCGCGCCCGATGACACAATGCGTGTACGTACCATTCGCCCACGGACCGGAACACGCCGACCGGCTCGACGATCCGTTCGTCGACGTCGTCTCGGCCGAACGAGTAGTAGCGAAGCCGAACCTGCTTTCGCCGCTCCACTGCATGGCGAAGCATCGTCAGCGTGTTCGGATCGGTCGTGCCGAGCTCGACGTCGATGGTTCCGTCGAAGGCCGATTCATCCCCACCCAAAGCAGCCGCGAGCTTGGCGAGACCGCGAGCAAGCGGACCGTTGGCGTCGGTCCCGGGGGCGGCAAGAAGTGTCGACGCCGCGGCGACGAGTCCGAGTCCTTCGCCGGGAGTCAAACGGAGCGGACGACTGAAATACTCGGCGTATTCGATGTAGACCCGCCCGTCGGCGACAGAGGCCTCGATGAGCACATCTGGGGTGTACGGGTAGAGGCCACACATGTAGAGAAGCTGGATATCGCGCATCAGCTCCGGGGGCGTGCATCCGAAGCGAGCGCATGTCTCCTCCACGGTCGGCCCGTCGTGGGCAACGATCCACGGAACCATGGCGAGGATTCGCTTCAGACGGTCCTCGGTCGACATCAGACGCGCCCTCGGTCGCAGGCGTCAGACAACCACCGGACGAGGTCGGCGCGCAACTCCGGCGGCGCAAGGACTTCGGCGTGGTGGAGGAACCCGAGCACGAACGTTCGAAACGATTCGATGTTGCGAACCACTAAGGCCAACTCGACCGATCCGTCTGTACGGCGATCCACGACCGACGCTGCGCCCACGTGACGGATCGCCCACGGCGCCTGCGCGGCGTCGATCAGAACATGGGCGGTGAGCTCGTCGCCCGATGGGCCGAGCTCCCATGGTCGGGAGAAGCCGGCGCGGCGGGTGGTGGTCGGCGGTGGCGCTGATTCGGGAACGTCGGGTTGCAGGGCACCTTCCATTCGGTCCAACCGGAACGAACGATCATCGGCGCGAGCGAGGTCGTAGCCGATGAGATACCAGTGAGCACGGGAGAACGAGAGGCGCCGGGGCTGCACGTGACGCGGCTCACCCCGATACAGGAACCGGACCGATGCCCCGGATGCAATGAGCCCGAAGAGGTCAGTCAGGCGCTCGTCGGCGGGGAGGGTCGCCGTGGGGCCTTCGGCTGGATGTTCGATGTCGGGCAACGTGGCGGTCGGACCATGTCGGCGGCTTCGCTCGGCTCGGGCGGCGGCATTGAGCTTCCACAGCCCCGAGCCAGTGTCGAGACCTTCGATCTCGACCAGACGCGACGCCAGGTGAAGTGCGGACAGCTCGTCGGGTTCGAGTCCGGGGTCGCGTACGTAGTACTCGTCGGCGTTCACCCGGTACGCAACCACATCCTCACCGGCTCGCCGTTCCACGATCGTCTCGAGGGGCAGCCCGAGCTCACGGAGCGCTTCCTTGTCTCGTTCGAACTGGCGTCGGAACGACGCCTTGTCGTCGGGGTATCCGGCAATTCGCTCACGAAGCTCATCGGCTCGCAGTGGCCGCTCGGACGACAACAGCGCCGCGCTCAAGTTGATCAGCCGCTCGATCCGGCTCATCGGTCTCGGGCGGGGGCTGGTCCGATCACCCGACCATGCTGGCAGCTGCAAACCCTGCCGCGGCCGCAAATCGGAAGAACGACGGGTCCTGGGCGGCGTTTCTCCCCATTGTGGTGATCCGGAGCGCACGCGAGGCGAGCATCGCCTCGACGTCACCGACCTCGACGTGGACGCAGCCGGATTCATACGGGAGTACCGAGAGGTCGATACCGTCGTGGTCGTTCGGAACAGCGACAAGGTACGGGGTGCCCGGTCGAACGTGAGCGAGACCGGTGAGGCTGTGGTGGCTCACCCCGCGGTGGCGCTCACGCAGGTCGGCATCGCTCACTCGTAGGCATGCGATAGCCCGACCGCCGAGCGTGGCACTGGTGTGGATGATCTCGGCCAGCTCAAGGGCGCTATGTCCGAGGCTCGTTCCCGTGCCGACCACGCCGGGACCCATGCCAACGACGATCGCGTCTGCCTGGAGCAGGGAACGAGCGATGACCAGTCCGCTCGCCAGTGTCACCGCCTCCCTCGTGCCCCCGAATGCGTGGCCCACCGTTACCGTTCCGCAGAGAAGCCCTCGCACGCCGAGATCATGGACGAGATCGCTGAGAGCAAGTGGGAGCGCGGCGCCGTCGGTCATCACGTATGCCAGCCGGGCGTCGGGTCGTTCTTGGGCGAACGCCGCGGCGACCACACCGATCTGGCTGTGCAGCGTGCATCCAACAACGGGGACGCCACCGATATCCATTGCGAGCTCGCCGATGTGTTCCTCGGTGGCCCCGGTGTTCGCCTGCAGGGAGGTGTATCTGAGCTTCACGATGTGCCCATCGCCCGGCACGCTGAGCACGCGACGGGCCAGATTCCAATGGACGACGTGCCAACCACCCGTGCCGAGACCGAGCTCGACCGCAGTGGTGTTGCAAACGACCTCGTCGGCGACGGCCACCGTTCCGGTCAGCTCCGTCAGGTTGTACGCGCGCTGAGGTTCTTGGCCGCCATCGAAGAGCACGTAGACCCGCTGCAATCCCTTGCGTTCACTGATGATCTCGGACACGACACCAGCTCGAAACGTCGGCATCGCTACCTCACCGTGTCGATCGGGTGCCGATCGCCTGGCAACCGCGACGTTCGGTTCACAGCGATGCGATGAGCTTCTCGACCCGTTCGTCCTTGGACTTGAACAGGTCCTTGCAGAGGACGGTGCGCTGCGCCTGATCGTTCAGCTTGAGATGCACCCAATCGACGGTGAAGTCACGCTTTCGCTCCTTCGCCCGTCGAATGAAGTCGCCGCGAAGCTTCGCTCGCGTTGTCTGCGGCGGCTGGTCGACGGCGATGTCGATGTCTTCATCTGTACACATACGTTCGATGAGTCCGCGACGCTGCATCCGATAGAACACTCCGCGTTCACGATGCACATCGTGGTACTGCAGATCGAGGAGCGCCACCTTTGCGTGCCCGAGAGGCAAATCGTGCTTCTGGCGGTACGCCTCGATCAGATTGTGTTTGATCACCCAGTCAACCTCTCGGTCGAGCAGTAGCGGATCACGCTCGATGGTCTCGATGCAGTGCTTCCACATCCCGAGCGCACGCATCTCCTCGTCGGGCAGTCCCTTTTGATCAGCGAACTTCATGGCTCGATTGAGGTACTCCGCCTGAATATCGAGAGCGCTCGACTCCCGCCCGTTCTGCAATCGGACTCGCCGGCGGCAGGTGACATCGTGGCTGATCTCGCGGATGGCTCGTATCGGATTCTCGAGCGCCATGTCACGCAACACCACGCTCGGGTCTTCGAGCATCCGCAACATGATGGCCGAGGCACCGATCTTGAGAAACGTGGTGTATTCGCTCATGTTCGAGTCACCGACGATCACGTGAAGACGCCGGTATCGCTCGGCGTCAGCATGGGGTTCGTCGCGGGTGTTGATGATCGGTCGGCTCCGTGTGGTCGCCGAGCTGACTCCTTCCCAGATGTGCTCGGCCCGCTGGGTCATGCAGTAGACCGCACCGCGAGCTGTCTGCAGCACTTTGCCCGCCCCGCAATAGATCGAGCGTGACACGAAGAACGGAATGAGCACCTGGGCGTAGGTCGAGAGTTCGTCCTCCCTGCTCGTCAGGTAGTTCTCATGACACCCATAGCTGTTGCCGGCGGAGTCGGTGTTGTTCTTGAACAGGTAGATATCGCCTTTGATCCCCTCCTCACGCAGACGCGCCTCGGCCGAACTCAGCAGGCTCTCGAGGATCCGCTCGCCGGCCTTGTCATGAGTGACGACGTCGAGGAGCGAGTCGCACTCCGGTGTGGCGTATTCCGGGTGTGATCCCACATCGAGGTACAGGCGAGCGCCGTTCTCCAGGAACACGTTCGAGCTTCGTCCCCACGAGACGACTCGACGGAACAGATAGCGGGCGACCTCATCTGGACTGAGGCGACGTTGCCCGCGCAATGTGCAGGTCACGCCATATTCGTTCTCGATGCCGAAGATGCGACGTTCCATGTCTGAGCGAACCTAGTGCTGATCGCCGACGCAACGCCGCAAAGACCCGAGGACCCGAAATTCGCAGAGCTCGATCGCCATCGACGTGAGCGCGTCCTCGTTTCCGGAACGAAGCGCCGACACGTGTTCTGCGCTCCACCCGGCCACTTGTGCTGCGCTGGCAAGAACCGCATCGTCCGTGGATAGGGCGTCGAGACGGAGCACGGCACGCATCGAGCCGACGAGCGCGTCGAACAGGACGTCGGTGTCTATGGCGGCGAGAAGTCGTTCGGCACCGGCCTTCGTGAGGCGCGACTGGTCGTCGGTCACGTCAGCCCAGCAACGCGGTGAGCTCGTCTCCCTCGAGGCGAGTGAAGGTTCGACGCGGGTGGGTCCGGTCAAGAGTGGCGACTTCGAGCTCCCGGGGCGTGAGGGTGCGCTCGGTACCGGCAAGCGCAGCAACCGCACCACGAAGCGCGTCGGTCAACGACTGGCCTTCCGAGTACTTCGCTTTCATACGTTCACTGATCGTTTCCGCGTCGCCCCCGAGAACGGTGAACCGCTCCTGATCCATCACCGTGCCGTCGTAGAGGATATGGAACAGACGATCGTCGTCGGGGGTCAGCCCGACCTCGGCCACGAGGATCTCCACTTCGAGGGGTTTCATTTCGTGGGTGAAGACCTGCCCGAGCATCTGGGCGTAGGAGTTCGCCAGGCTTCGGGCCTCGACGTCTTCGCGGCTGTAGGAGTACCCCTTCAGATCTGCGGCCCGGACGCCGGCAATTCGCAGCTGATCGAACTCGTTGTAGCGCCCGACCGCGGCGAAGCCGACACGGTCATAGATCTCGCTCACCTTGTGCAGAGAACGCGAGTGGTTCTCGGCAACGATCAGCACACCATCGCCGTAGGTCAGCCCGATGAGCGAGCGGCCGCGGGCAATGCCCTTTCGCGCGTAGTCGGCGCGGTCCTTCATCACCTGTTCGGGCGAGACGTAGTAGGGCATGCTCACAGCCGAACCTCCAGAGACGACGACGGCGACCAACAACAGGGCATGCTCACAGCCGAACCTCCAGAGACGACGACGGGTGGACAGAAGTGATCATCGGCTCGCCCCGCGTGAGCGCAACAGTTCCGAGAATCGCGCAGCGATCTCATCCTCGGGCACTTCCTCGTAGCCCTCTGCGGTGATCGTGGCACACGTCGGGTAAATGCCGCGGATTGCATCAGGCCCCCCGGTTGCGGAGTCCTCGTCGGCGGCCTCGAACAGCGAGGAAACGGCGAGGGAAACCGCGGCCCCCCGGTCCAGCTGGGCATTCCACTGCTGCTTGATCAACGAGCGGGCATAGGACCCGCCGGAACCGGTGCCATAGAACTCCATCTCCTCATAGCGGCCACCGGTCACGTCGTAGTTGAAGATTCGTCCCTGATCCCGATCTTCGCCGGATACGACCTCCGCCGGAATCAGGG
>JANOHI010000320.1:0-45070 GCA_031406385.1 Acidimicrobiia bacterium | reverse complement strand
CGTCGTATGGAACCTCACCCTGCTGTGCGATCCCCACCACCACTTCCTCCACGACAACAACCTCTACATCGACCGACAACCCGACCAACCCACCCTCATCCGCCGCAAAACCGACGGATCCCTCTACGCCGGACCATGAACCGACCGCCGAACAGCCGGCTACTTCCTGCGGAAATGGTGGGTTGAGCCGGGGCGTTGACCATCTCGAGCGAGCCTGACCCCTGGCCGCTTCAATCCACCGACTCGTTGCGGGGGAAGTAGCGGTTGCGGTCGGCGGCGGCGAATGCTAGGCGCGCATAGTAAGTGCTGCCAGGGCGGCATGGTGACCGGCCCACGCACCGGTGGCCAAGCATGCGTGGAGGAGGTAGCCGCCGGTCGGGGCGTCCCACGCGATCATCTCGCCGGCCGCGAATACCGACGGGAGCAAGCGGACGTGCAGGTGGTCGTCGAGGGCCTCCCATGGCAGGCCACCTGCGGTCGAGATGGCGCGGTCCAGGCCCTCGGTGCCGGTGACGCGGAGAGGAACCGCTTTGAGGTGGTGTGCAAGATCGAGGCCGGGTGATGGAGCACGGCCGACCTCGTTGGCGAGGGCGATCGCCACCGGCGCGAGCTTGAGAGCCCGCCGCAGGACATTGGTGGTCGATTCGCCGCTTCGGCGCCGGGAGATGCGTTCTGCAACGGTCTCTACGTCGAGGTCGGGCCTCAGGTCGACCGTCAACTCCACTCGGTCGTCGTGGGCGATCGCCCAGGCGACGGCGCTCGACACCGTGTATGCGGGCGTGCCTTGCAGGCCGCTGGCGATCACAACGAGATCCCCCCGGACGGACCGCCTCTCGGACGTGCCTGATGTGCCGGACTTGCCCGATGTGCCGGCCGTGCCGGATGTGCCGGCCGTGCCGGATGTGCCGGATGTGCCGGCCGTGCCGGCCGTGCCCGATGTGCCGGCCGTGCCCGATGTGCCGGCCGTGCCCGATGTGCCGGCCGTGCCGGAGGATGTGCCGGGCTGACCCGGGGCGACGGTGAGCGTGACGTCCTTCAGCGGCTCGCCGACGAAGCGACGCATGTGGTCGCTCCACGCCACGGTGAGCCCGGCATTGGCCGGTCGGAAGGGGAGTGGCTGCACTCCCAAGCGGGTGAGGACCTCCGCCCATGACCCGGTCGATCCCGTACGGGGCCAGCTCGCGCCGCCGCACGCCAACACCGTTGCCCCGCTGGCGATGACTGCCTGCTGACCGGCGTGACGCACTATCGCGTGTCCGGCGGGATCAAAGCCTTCCCATGACGTCTCCGTTCGGAGCCCAACCCCGGCCGACCGCAGCCGGGCGAGCCAGGCGCGCAGGAGCGGGGCGGCGCGCCACGCTTCGGGGAACACCCGCCCACTCGTGCCGACCATGGTCGGCTGGCCGAGCAACGACGCCCATGCCCGCAAGTCGTCGACGGAGAACGCATCGAGGATCGGACCGAGCCGCTCGGCGGCGTCGCCATAGCGGCGGAGGAACCGGTCGGGCGATTCCGTGTTGGTGAGGTTGAGACCGCTGCGCCCGGCCACCAGGAGCTTGCGCCCGGGGATGCGTCCGGCCTCGATGACCAGCACCGACGCACCCGCGGCGGCGGCGTGTTCAGCGGCCATCAGTCCAGCAGGCCCCGCACCGATGATCGTCACGTCGACGGCTGATCCGGACACCTAATTGATCCTGGCAGAACGTTTTGCGCGAAGCCGGGCGCACCTTGCACCGTCCCACCTGCGACCCGCACCCTGCAACAAGCACCGCACCGGCACCCTTGCAACCCATTTACGCGGTGGAAAGGTCTCGACGCGCCTCGACCGTCACCGGAAGGTGATCGGAAACCTTGGCCCACCGGTCGAGGTCCGTCGACGGTGTCGATGCCCGCACGCCCACAAACTGGCCCACGCCGATCGCCCCGTCTACGCGGAACGTGGGAGGTCGGCCTGACCGGTTTCCCGGGGACCAACACGTAGCCGGCCCATCGGCCCCGATGTCGTGTGCATCGAACGTCGGGTCGAACGCCGCAGCCGCCACCGATGGATCGTCGTTGAAGTCGCCGACAATCAGGTCGATCGCCCGATTCGGCGATGTCGCATCGAGCATCGCGTCGATTCGGGCGAACTCGCGCTCGCGCCGATCCGTGGCGTCATGCGGTGAGAGATGGACGTTGAGCACGCCGAGCCGGTCGTTGCCGCGGAGGATCTCGGCCCGCACATGGATACGGCGGCGCCAGCTCCACCGCCGGGCCGAGGTCAGCACCCCGCTGTCCCAGGACCCGATGGCATGAGGGGTGAGGATGGCCATGCCCTCCGACCGTCCCGGGCATGGGGTGTGCTTGCGGGCCCACACGTGCGTCATGGCGAGATCGTCAGCCAGCAAACGGGCCTGGCGTCGCATGATCTCCTGGATCACGAAAACGTCCGGACGCTCGCGTGTGATGTGCTCGCCGACGAAGCGGCGGTCGAGCCCGTGGCTTCCCTGCAGGTTCCATGTCGTGACGCGCCACTCCTGCACGGCGTACAGACTCGCGCACGAACCGGTCAGCGGACGGTCGCGCTGAGGTCGAAGCGCCGCACGGCGCGGGCAAAGATGTTCGCTTCGACGTCAGGTTCGGTGGCGACGGCGAGGCCGGTGCACCGGTCAGCGAGCTCGGAGAAGAGCGCTCGCAGGGTGAGACGGGCAAGGGGCGCACCGATGCAGGTATGCGGACCGTTGCCGAAGGCGATGTGCGGATTCGGCGAGCGGGTGATGTCGAAACGGAAAGGGTCGGCGAACACCGCCTCGTCACGATTGGCCGACGGGTACAGCAGGATGACGCGATCGCCGCGCCCGATCATCTGTCCGCTCAGCTCGGTCGGCTCCACGCATCGGCGGAAGAAGTTGTTGAGCGGCGTGACCCAACGGATGACTTCTTCGACGGCGCCATCGACAAGACCGGGGTCGGTGTGGAGGCGTTCCCACTGCTCCGGATGGTCGACGAACGTTCGCAGTCCGTGCGCGATCGTGGTGCGTGTCGTCTCCGAGCCCCCGGACACGAACAGGCCGGCCTCGTGGAAGATGCTGTCGAAGGGCATCGGCTCCCCGTTGAGCTCGGCATGTGCCCACACCGTGAATAGATCGTCGCCCGGCCTGGCCCGCTTCTCCGCCACCATCTCCTTCACACTGGCCCGCAGGCTCAGGTTGGCCGTCACGAAGTCCACGAAGACCGTTCCCGAGCGTTCGCGCATGTCCGTGCGCATCAACTGCTCGCTCCACGCTTTGAGGACCGGCCACTGCTCGTCGGGATAGCCCATCAAACGGCAGGTGAGCATCGCCGGGAGCCGTCCGGCGAACGCGTCAATGACCTCGAAGGTGACCCGCTCGCCTCGACGTTCACCCGGTTTCCCGAGGACGGCGTCGAGCAGGCTGCGCACCGTGCTGCGGAGCTCCTCCTCGCGACGGGCGAGCACACCGGGGGCGAAGAACCGCTGCACGAGCATGCGCTGTCGTTTATGGCCCGGGTCGTCCTGGGCGATCATGTTCATCTCCGTCGGCGCCGACACCGCCCGGTAGGCATGCATGCTCGGGAAACGCTCCGCCCGCCGTTCGACACATACCGCGTCGCTGTGGCGGGTGATCCCCCACAGGCCGTTGCGCTCGTCGCGGTAGACCGGCTCGTTGGCGCGCATCCACGTCCACACGTCGTGCGGATCTCGCTGGTAGAGCACCGGATCGAGGAGGTCCACCACGGGTCGTTCGGCGGATGTGTGGGTCATGGACCCCGACGGTAGGGTTCCCCCGTGCCGTTTCCCAACTCCGAATCCGAGTGTGCACGCACGGGACGCCGATGACTGCGTCGGCCCTACCGGCTCGGTCCCGGGCGTTGGCTGTTGGTATCGGGATCGGGGCCGGGACCCTTTCCGGTCTCTTCGGGGTCGGCGGTGGGTTTCTCATCGTGCCGGCGCTCACCGGGCTGCTCGGGATGGGGCAGCGCCGCGCCAACGGGACCTCGCTCGCTGCCGTTATCCCGATCTCGGCCGCCGCCGCGGTCGGGTACGCCTTTGACGGCTACGTGGATCTGTTCGTGGCCGTGCTGCTTGTCGGTGGCGGCATCGTCGGCGCGGAGATCGGGACCCGACTCTTGGACCGCCTCCCGATTCGAACGATCCAATTCTGTTTCGCCGCTCTTCTCGTTGTCGCCGCGCTGCGCCTCGTGTTCGGCCCCGTCAACAAGGAAGCGATGCACCTCGGCATCGCAACGGACGTGGGGCTCTTTGCGTTGGGTGTCCTGACGGGAGTTCTGTCCGGTCTCCTCGGTGTCGGTGGCGGTTTCGTGATGGTGCCGGGCATGGTTCTGCTCGCATCGATCCCGAATTCGCTGGCGAAAGGGACGTCGCTCGTCGCCATCATCCCGACTGCGGTGTTCGCCACCCGGCGCAACCTCCGCAATGGCAATGCCGACGTGCGGTTGGGCCTGCTGGTTGGCTGCGTCGGCGGCGCGTGCTCGATCGTTTCGGCCCGCGCCTTCGTCGGTCTCGATCCGCGGCTGTCGAACATCCTTCTCGGCATCCTGCTCGTCATCCTTGCTGCGACAGTGGCGTGGCGAGCATCCAAGCCTCAGACGGACGAACCATCATCGAGCGCCCAGGCCCGGGTCGACATCGTGTGAGCGACGCGACCGAGGCGGACAGTGAAGCCTCGGTCGCTGCTAGAACGATCCGGGCTGCACTCTCGCGACCTGAGTCCGCCTACGCCGGAAGCAGGCGCGTCGGCACGTCGACGACCTTCGCCCGGAGGAACTCGCCGAGGCTCTTCGCCTGGGCGTCGAGACGGACGCTGGACGCGACTCCTTCGCCGAGGAGTCCCTCGATGATGAAGTTCAGCGCGCGTATGTTCGCGAGTTCGACTCGTCGAATCGGGAGTGACGCTGCTTCGGTCATCAGTGAACGAACCCGATCGACGGTGAGGAAGGCGCGGAGCCATGCGAACGTTTCGTCGTCACGAGCCCACACCCCGACGTTGGCGTTGCCGCCTTTGTCGCCCGAACGTGCTCCGATGAGACGTCCCAGTGGCATGCGGGTCGTCTGCTCCGACGCAACCGGATCGACCGGAACCGAATCGGCTGCGTCGTCACGGCCCGGGTCCGTTGCGCCTTCGACGGCCGCGTCGACGACGACGGTTCGGCCGTCGACATGGACCTCGTGGTGCAGCAGATCGGCCGGGATCAGCGTCGGCCAATACACGCCGTAGGACTGGGCGCCGCTCGGTCCTCCCATGCCGAACATGCCGGGATAGCTTGCGAGAGCGAGCTCGATCCCGACGTTGGCGAACGCCCGGCCGACCTTGCGCTCATCGGGGTCCTTGGCGATCAGGGTGAGGTAGGCGACGGCTTCGTCGTTGGTCCGAGGATCGGACTTGTCGCTGCGGACGAGCCGGGTTGCCGTCTCGGCGAACGACTTCCGACCGCCCTTCTGGTTCGGCCAGAAGACGTCCTCGACGAGCTTGGCCTTCTCCTCGATGTCGAGCCCGGTCAGGCAGAAGGTCATCGAGTTCCGGAATCCACCGTCGACGTTGATGCACACCTTCGCCGTTGTCGGCGGAGCTTCGCCTCGAACGCCGGTGATCCGCACCCGGTCCTGGCCGTCGTCGACGAGCGTGATCGAGTCGAAGCGAGTGGTGACATCGGGGTTAAGGTACCGGCTGCCCTGCACCTCGTAGAGCAGCTGGGCGGTGACCGTTCCGATGTCGACGCGGCCTGCGGTTCCGTGGTGCTTGGTGATGACCGTCGACCCGTCGGCGGCGACCTCAGCGATGGGGAAGCCGGGGTTGCGCAGATCCGCGATCTCGGTGAAGAAGGAGTAGTTGCCGCCGGTCGTCTGACATCCGCACTCGATCACGTGGCCGGCCACGACGGCGCCGGCGAGCGCGTCCCAGTCAGTTCTCGCCCAGCCGTGATGCCACGCCGCCGGACCGACGACGACGGCGGCGTCGGTGACCCGGCCGGTGATCACCACATCGGCGCCGAGACCGAGCGCCTCCGCGATGCCCCAGCCGCCGAGGTACGCGTTGGCGGTGATGGCCGACCGGTCGCCGAACGGCGCGCCCGTGTCGAGGTGGGCCAGCTCGTGGCCGGCCTGCCGGAGCTCGTCGAGGCGCGGGAGGACGTCGTCGCCGGTGACCCACGCAACCTTCGGCGCGAGGCCGAGGCGTTCAGCCACGGTCCGGACCGCGTCGGCACAGCCGGCCGGGTCGAGACCCCCGGCATTGGCGACGACCTTGATGCCCCGTTCCAGACAGGTGCCGAGGACCTGTTCCATCTGAGTGACGAACGTGCGGGCATACCCGGCGCCGCCAGACGCCTTCGACTTGGCGAGGATCAGCATCGTCAGTTCGGCCAGCCAGTCGCCGGTCAGCACGTCGATCGGTCCGCCCTCGACCATCTCGCGTGCGGCGCTCAGCCGATCTCCATAGAAGCCGCTGCAGTTGGCGATGCGTATCGGTTGTGTGGTCACGTAGTGATCTCAGCAGCTCAGCGTGGTTCTTGACGAACCGGTCGCGGAACGGGGTGCAAATGAGGGCCGGAATCGGCCGTGGCGATGCCGCCGATCCGGGTATCGCCGCTACCCTGGAGCCAGTGAGCAGCGCGACCGTTCCCGTTCCGGCAACGCGCGTCAACGATCGGGTCGCCGGGATCACCGGGATCGGGTTCGCCATTGTGGCCCTCTCTGCCGGCTCGACCATGGTTCGCTCCACCGGGTCGCCCGGTGCCGTGGTTGCCTTTTGGCGCATGCTCGTCGGGGCGTTTCTGTGGCAGTCGATCCTGCTCGTGACCAAGCAGCGCTTCACCCTCGACGCGCTGAAGAAGTCGGCCCCCGCCGGGCTGTTCTTCGGCCTGAACCTGACGCTGTTCTTCACGGGTGTGACGAAGACGCGCATTGCCAATGCCGAGTTCATCGGCACGCTGGCTCCCCTCCTCGTCGTCCCGTTCGCCGCATGGAGACTGGGGGAACGGGTGAAGCCGGCGGTCATCGCCGCCGGCGGGGCAGCGCTGACCGGTGTTGCGCTGATCCTGTTCCTGGCCGACCGCGACGTGGTCGGTTCGCACTCGTGGGTGGGCGATGCGCTCTGCGTCGGTGCCGTCGTGATGTGGTCGAGTTACCTCTTCGCCACGAAATCGGTCCGCGTGGCCCTCGGTGTCGGACCCTTCATGGCCGGGATGAGCGCGGTGGCCGCGGTCGTCGTGTTTCCTTTCGCGGTTTCGACCGGCAAGCTCGTCGACGTCTCCACCAAAGGTTGGGTCCTCATCGCCGTGATGTGCGTGACGTCCGGGCTCATCAGCCACGGGTTGATCGCATGGGCCCAGCGGGCCGTTCCGGTCTCCACGATCTCGCTGATGCAGCTCGCCCAGCCGGGCTTTGCCGTGATCTGGGCATGGGTGTTCCTCCACGAACACGTGAACGGAGCGCAACTCGCCGGAATGGTCGTCGTCGTCGCCGCCGTCGGGGCAATCGCCCGGATGTCGGCGTCGTCCCCGGCCCCACCTGTGCGTCCCGACACTGTTCCCCTCAGCGCTCACGTTCCGTCATGAACGAACCCGACACCGCCGTCACCGTCACCACAACCCCCACCGTCGTCGCCGCCGGTGCACTGCTGGAGCGCGATGCATCGGAAGGACGAACCGTCCTCGTCGTGCACCGTCCGCGCTACGACGACTGGTCCTTTCCCAAAGGCAAGCTGGACCCCGGAGAGACCATCGAGGAGTGTGCGCGACGCGAAGTGCTCGAAGAGACCGGGCTTGTTGCCGAACTCGGCGAACGCCTGAGCGACATCGAGTACGTCGACCGCAAGGGCCGCCCGAAGATCGTGCACTGGTGGCGTGCCACCGTGGTCTCGGGGACGTTCGAACCGAACGACGAGGTCGACGAGGTGCGGTGGCTCACGCCCAACGAAGCTCGGGCCCTCCTCAGCTACCCGCGCGATGCCGACCTCTTGGGGCCCGACGACACGCTGGACCGGTCCGCGGGCCGTGCCTCGCCTGCGGCGCCATGACGCCCCGCCGGCGCTTTGCCCGCCCCATGTTCGCCGCCGGTGTGCTCGCGCTCAGCGCGCTGGGTGCGGGGTGCTCCAGTTCCTCGAGCTCGCCGGACACGACCGCTGCGTCCGTCGCAGCTGATGCGCTGCCGACGGCGACCGATGCGCTGCCAACCGGTAGCGATGCGCTGCCAACAGGTGCGGACGCTGCGCTGCCAACCGGTACCGATGCGCTGCCGACGGCGACCGATGCGCTGCCAACCGGTAGCGATGCGCTGCCAACAGGTGCGGAGGCTGCGCAGGAGATCGCGGTGGTGTTCGATTCGCCGGGGGCCGATCCCCGTCCGTTGCAGGAGACCGCAGTGAGCATCGGCGCACCCATCGACGTGTTGCGGATGCGGGTCACCGACCTGACCTACCGCGGGGTGGTGTGCGGGTTCACCTTCTCCGGCACGCGGCCGGCCTCCCCGGTAACGATCCGGGTCGAGGGGACGACGGCGACGGGCGGCTTCACGTCGGGTCCGGTCGAACTCCGCTGGTACGACGACGGGACCACGTCGGCGGATTCGCCGGCATCGGACAACGGATGGAGCTTCTCCGCCGACTCCTACTCGTCGCGCAACGGGCCTGGTTGGGCGGTGTCGATCGGTGGCGTCACCGCGGAAGGTGAGAACGTGAACCCGAACGGGGTGACCTGCGAGCTCCGCTCACGCGTCCAATTCGTCCCGGAGAACGGGCCGGTCGGCTACTGGGCGGGCTTCGCCACGCGCTGACCCGGCACGGCGGCCCCACGCAATGACGGCCACGGCGATGATGAAGACCGTGCCGGCCACCCACTCGTTGAAGCGGAGTCCGAAGAGCCTGGACGACTTGTCGATGCGGATCCGCTCGATGAAGAACCGTCCGAACGTGTATCCGGCGACGTAGACGGCGAAAAGCCGACCGGGCGCCAGCCGATGCCCGAACCGCTTCTGCACGGCGATCACCAGGAGCGCAACGAGCACGCACCAGATCGACTCGTAGAGGAACGTCGGGTGGAACGTCGTCGCATCGAGGTACCCGGCCGGACGCTTGGCGGGCGGGACTTCGAGCGCCCACGGTAGCGATGAGGGTCGGCCGAAGAGCTCGACGTTGAACCAGTTTCCCCAGCGGCCGATGGCCTGGGCGAGGGGGATGCCGACCGCGGCCGCGTCCATCAGGCGGGGCGCGTCGAGTTGGCGCCGCCGAGCAACCATCACGCCGCCGATCGTGCCGAGGGCGACGCCGCCCCAGATGCCGAGGCCACCCTGCCAGAGCCACAACGTCTCGATCCATCGGCCGCGGTAGCTCTTCCAATCCGTTGCCACGTGGTAGATCCGCGATCCGATCACGCCGGCGGGAAGCGCCCACGTGGCGATGGCCCCGATGTCGCTCGGGTGACCGCCCTGAGCCTGCCAGCGACGGTCGGTGACCCAGACGGCGACCATCATGCCGATCGCGATGCTCATCCCGTAGGCGTTGAGCCGGAGGGGGCCGAGGTGGATCGATCCGCTCGACGGACTCGGGATCGATGCCACGAGGCGTCCGAGACTGAGGATTTCGGGCCACGGGCCGGCTGGCGACACGGGCAGGGCGAGAACCATTGCCACGACGGTAGCTGTGCTAACGCACCGACCCGGAAGTTCGTTCAGCGTTGGCGTGTCCGATTCTCCAGCGCTGACGTGCCGTCGCCGAATCGGCGACGTCGAACGAACTTTTGCGCAGATGCACCAATCATCCGACCCGGCCGCTCCTCTGCGCGGCCCCGAGGTCGGCGAAGCCCCTAACGTCGATGCGTGGCTGCCGTCGACAACGAAGCGGACCTGGTTGCGGCGCTTCGAGCGGTCGTCGGGTCCGAGGCGGTGCTGACGGATCCCGACATCTGGTTTGGCTACACCGTCGACTGGACCGGTCGCTGGGCGGGAACCCCGCCCGCCGTCGTCCTGCCGTCGAACGCAGAACAAACCGCCTCGGTGCTCTGCGTATGCCGGAGTTTCCGTGCGCCCTGGGTTCCCCAGGGAGGGAACACCGGACTCGTTGGCGGCGGGGTGCCCGTGGACGGTGAGGTCGTCGTGTCGACCCGCCGGATGCGCACGATCGGTGAGGTCGACCGCGACACGATGCAGGTGAGTGTCGGAGCCGGGGTCACCCTCACCGAGTTGGCCGATGCGGTTGCGCCGTTCGGCCTCACCTACGGCATCGACTTCGGGGCGCGCGACCGGGCGACGATCGGCGGCACGATCGCCACGAATGCTGGAGGCATCGCGGTGTTCCACTACGGCATGACTCGTGCGCAAGTGGTCGGCATCGAGGCGGTTCTGCCCGACGGGACGATCGTCCGGCGGATGCACGGTCTGGCGAAGGACAACACGGGGTTGAATCTGGCGCAGTTGCTGTGCGGGAGCGAAGGAACGCTTGGCATCGTCACGTCGGCTCGGCTGCAACTGCGTCCCGCGCTCACCCCCCGGGTGACGGCCGCGCTCGGCGTTGGGTCCGTGTCCGGCGCTCTCGAGGTGCTCCGCGAACTGCGCCATGTACGGGGCCTGGTGGCGTGCGAGCTGATGCGAGGCCACGACATCTCTGCGCTGTGCGGACATCGCCAGTGGGTGACGCCTGGGCCTTGGACCGCGCCGTGGGCGATGCTGGTCGAAGCGGCTGGGCCCGAGGCGTTCGACCAACTGGCGCTGGCCGCCGAACGCTTCGCCGGTGTCGTGATCGGTGAGCCGGCGGTCGTGGTGGGCACCTCAACGCATCGGGAGTGGTGGCGCGTGCGCGATGCCCAGGGGGAGATCGCGTCGCTCTTCGGGCCGGCCGTGAAGCTCGATGTCAGCCTTCCGCTGCACGGCTTGGCGAAGTTCGTCGATGGGATCGACGCCGAGCTTGCGTCGGTCGCGCCGGTCGCCCGAACCGTCTTGTTCGGTCACCTCGCCGACGGCAACCTGCACGTCAACGTTGCGGCTCCCGTGGAGTGGTTCGATGCGGTCGAAACGTGTGTGCTGAGCCATGTTCTCGGCTGTGGTGGCGTGGTGTCGGCTGAACACGGAATCGGACGCCTGAAGCGACAGTGGCTCGTACGCGATCGAGGGCGACCCGACGTCGAGGCGATGCGTTCGATCAAACGGGCGATCGATCCCGACGGTCTCGCCAACCCGGGCGTGCTCTACCCGGACGTGAACGACCACGTCGTAGCATGATGTGATGGTCCGGCGGAGGGGTATTCGATCGCTCCCGGCGCGATTCATGCGCGGGGTGGTACGCGTCGTTGTCCTTGCCGCTGGGGGTGCTCTCGGTGCCGGGGCGCTTGCCTTGGCCTTCGTCCTCATCGGATCGCAGTTCTCGGTGGCGGCGCGGGGCGTGCGCTATGTCGGCCCGGACGTCGACGAACTGGCGCCTCTCGATCAGCGATCGCTGGTGCTCGACCGCAACGATCGGGTGATCGCAGTGCTCCACGCCGAGCAGAACCGCAGTGCCGTCCCCTTGAAGCGGGTGCCGAAATCGTTGGTGAACGCGATCCTGGCCATGGAGGACTCGTCGTTCTATGAGCACAAGGGTGTGAACATTTTCCGGACCATTGGAGCAATTGGTGCGAATGTCGACGCCGGCGGTGTTGCCCAGGGTGGGTCGACGATCACCCAGCAGCTCGTCAAGTTGTCGCTGCTCACGTCGAAGCAGGAGATCAGCCGCAAGGTTCGCGAAGTGTCGCTGGCTCTGCAGCTGGAGAAGAAGTTCACCAAGGACCAGATCCTCGAGCGCTACCTCAACCAGGTGTATTTCGGCCAGGGTGCCTACGGGGTGCAGGCCGCTGCGGAGCGCTACTTCCAGCGCTCCGTCGAGAGGCTCACGGTGGGCGAGTCGGCATTCCTGGCCGGGATGATCCGCAACCCCGTCGGCTACGACCCTTCGCGCTTCCGTGACCGCTCACGCGCTCGGCGCAGTGTCGTCCTTGATCGCATGGTCGTGGTGCGACAGATCACCGCCGACGAAGCCGAACAACTCAAACGGAGTCCAATGCCTCGGCCGGCGGATCGATTGGCCAAGCCCGACACCTATTTCATCGAGACGGTCAAGCAAGAACTCCTGAACGACCGGCGGCTGGGGGAAACCTCACGGGAACGCTACGAAGCTGTCTTCAACGGTGGGCTCCGCGTCGCCACGACGTTCGACCCGTTCGCGCAGCGGGTGGCCGAGGAGGCCGTGCGCGATGTGCTGCCGGTTGACGAACCAGACTTCACGGCCGCGCTTGCGTCGGTCGACGTGTCGACCGGAGCGGTCCGGGCCATGGTCGGCGGCCGCGGGTTCGACACGGACAAGTACAACCTTGTTACCCAGGGGCTCCGTCAACCGGGCTCGTCATGGAAGCCGTTCGTCCTACTCGCGGCGCTGGAGCAGGGAATCAGTCCACTCTCCTACTTGAGCGGCCAGGAGCCGTGCCCGATCCCCAACCCTGGGGGTGAGCCGGATCCGTTCGAGCCGCAGAACGCGGGTGACGCGACCGGCCGGGTCGCGTCCTTGAGCGATCAGCTGGTGGCCTCGAGTAATTGTGCGTTCGCTCGGCTCGCCTACATCGTCGGGTATCGCAACATCGTCGCGACGGCGCGTCGTCTCGGCATCACCACACCGATCGACGCAGTTCCGGCGATGGCACTGGGCGTCGAGGAGGTCCACCCGATCGAGATGGCCGGGGCGTACGCAACGATCGCGTCGGGAGGCGTGAAGCGCAAGCCCTACCTGATCCAGGAGGTGCGCAACCGCGCCAACACCGTGCTGTTCCGGGCAAAGGTGTCCGACGAACGGGTTGCCGATGCCAATGAGATACGTGTACTTACCGACGCGATGTCCCAGGTGGTGAAGCGCGGGACCGGGACAGCGGCACAGCTGGGTGATCGGCCGGTGGCGGGCAAGACGGGCACCACCAACGACTACGAGGACGCCTGGTTCGTCGGCTTCACGCCGCAGCTCGCCACTGCGGTGTGGATGGGTTCGCCGAAGGCGAAGATCTCGATGCGTGACGTGGGCGGGATCCGGGTGTTCGGCGGAACGTATCCCGCGCAGATCTGGCAGAAGTACTCGGAGGCGGTGCTCCGCTTCGAACCCGAACTCTCCTTCGCCGAGCCCGACTACACGGTGTTCCCCAAGGCCGAATGCCTCGCCATCGTTGATGAGTCGAAGTCCGCGAAGTCTTCGAAGTCTGTGAAGGTGAAGCGGACGGCGAAGATCACGAGGAAGCGCCCGTCGGCGTCGACGAGCGAAGTGCCGGTCGAAGTGCCGGTCGAAGCACCCGTTGAGGTGCCCGTTGCGGCGCCGGTCGACGCGCCGGTTGAAGCACTCGGTCAAGTCGATCTCGACGAAGTGGTCGGCCGCGGGTTCTCGGTGAACGTCGCTGGCCGGGCCTCGACGCTTCCCGACGTCGGCATCCGCCTCCCAGGTGCGGCCGGCCCGGCGTTGCCGCGCGCCACGCTGACCCGTGGAACGCGGTGCCAGGATCGGCTGAGCGGTGCCACGTTGGCGAAGCGCAAGAAGAAGGCGACTGTGCCGAGAACAACGATCGCCTCCGATACGGTCGTTGAACAGCTTCCGATCCAGGCCGGCAGCACGGTTCCTGCACAAGAGCCCGATCCGACGCCCGTCGTCGCACCGGTCGAGGTTGTCCCACCGGTCGACGCCGCGCCAACCGCTACGGTGCAGCAGTGATGTCGCCCTTCGCTGCCCTTCTCGACGTCCAGACCCATGACACGGCGCTTGCGCAGCTCCACCATCGCCGAACGCACCTTCCCGAGCACGAGACCATCGTCGCCCTGGAGCTCGCCATCGAAGAGCTGGCAAAGGCGCAGGCTCCGACGCAAGCTCAGGAGTCGGCACTGAGCCAGCGCCAAGCCGCGTTCGAGTCCCAACTCCACGACGTTGACGCCAAGATCACCTCGGCGGATCGGTCGCTGTTCGGTGGCACGGTCACGGCAACACGGGAGTTGCAGGCTCTCGAAGCCGACCTGGTGTCGCTGCGTCGTCGGCGCAACGAGCTCGAAGACCTCGAGATCGCCGTGCTCATGGAACGCGAGCCGATCGACGCATCGCTGGCCCGCGGTGCGGCCGAGCACGAGTCGCTGGTTGCCAGACTGGCCGATGCACGGGAGGTCGAAGTGGCGGCGATGGCCGCCCTCGATCGCCAGGCCCAGGCCGATCGCGCCGCCCGGGCAGCGGCGGCGAGCGCGGTGGAGGCAAGTCTGCTCGCCCGCTACGAAGCAACGCGGGCGAAGAACGGTGGCATCGGTGCAGCCCGGCTCGTCGGGGGAATCTGTGGTTCGTGCCGTCTTCAGCTCGCCTCGGTGGAGCTCGACCGAATCCGCGCCCTGAGCGCCGACGCGTTGGTCACGTGTGAAGAGTGCAGCGCCATTCTCGTTCGCTGAGCTTTCGTCGTGCTCCTTTGGTTCATCGTGCCGACGGTCCTTGCCGTCTTCGCCATCTTTCGTGACGCCTCGCTCGACTATCGGCTGATCGCCGCCGGCGCGGTGCTTCCCGACATCGTCGACGGCCTCGTGGCGCGTCGAATGGCGTGGCTCCATAGTGTGGTCGTCGTCGTCGCCGTCCTCTTCGCAGTGATGGGAGTCACCATCGGCCGGCGCGCAATGCGCAAGCGCCTGCTCGCGCTACCCATCGGCATGTTCGGCCATCTGGTGCTCGACGGGGCGTGGCTCACCAAGGAAGCGTTCTGGTGGCCGGTGATTAGCGGCGGCAGCCATCGTCTCCCGACGCTCGATCGCCCGGTCGGGCTTCTCGTCGCGTTTGAGCTCGTCGGTCTGCTCGGCGCGCTGTACTTCGTGCGCCGGATGAAACTCGAAACGCCGGCGCGTCGGCGGTTGTTCCTGCGTACCGGCACGCTCGATCCGCGCCTCATCGCGCCCGAGGTGAACCCGCTGCGCCGGAAACGACGCTGAAGCGCGGCGACGCCGCACGGCTACCGTTGATCCTGCGATGCCCCCCGAACCTTCACGTATTGCCGTCTATTGCGGCTCGTCCTCCGGTACCGATCCGGCCTACGAGCGTGACGCCATCGCTGTTGGCGCATTGCTCGCCGAGCGGGGCATCGAGCTTGTCTACGGCGGCGGAAAAGTCGGTCTCATGGGCGCTCTCGCCGACGCTGTGCTCCACGCCGGCGGAACCGTCCATGGTGTGATCACTAAGGAGCTTCTCCAGGCCGAGGTGGGCCACATGGGCATCACCACCCTCGAAGTGGTCGACTCCATGCACACCCGCAAGGCAAGGATGGGGGAGTTGGCCGACGCGTTCCTTGCCCTGCCCGGAGGATTCGGCACGTGGGAGGAGCTCACCGAGATGCTCACGTGGACGCAACTCGGCATTCAGCGAAAGCCGCTCGCCCTGTGTAACACGAATGGCTACTGGGATCCGCTCATCGAGCAGACGAACCGGGCTGTCGTGGCCGGGTTCGTCAAGGCTCACCACGGCGAACTGCTCCGGGTCGGGGCCGATCCGGTCTCGGCGCTCGACGCCCTCCTCGCGCCAACGCCGCTGCCAAGCCCGAAGTGGGCGCGCTGACCATTGGAGAATGAAGCCGGGTCGCTCCGGGAGCGACCGAGGCTTCACTGTCGGGAGCGGAGCGAACGGGCGTTGAGATGCGTCACGGTCTCGCGTACGAGGGCGTCGTCGGTCGGTGCCTGGAGGTTGAGTCCGATGCGATCGATGAGTGGGCCGAAGCGTTCGTGGAGCTGCTGCGCGACACTTGCCGGCTCTCCCATCGCGGCCATCTGATCCACGAGCTCCTGCGGTACGAGTGCGGCGAGTTCGTCCCAACGTTGGGTCCGGGCGAGCGCGTCGGCGCGAGGCTGGAGGTCGGCGAGACCGAGGTGCTCGAGTACCGGCCGATACGCCGGGGTAGCGGCATAGAAGCCGATCCGGCGGCGCACCGCGGCGTCACCGGCGTCGAACTCGGCGCTCGTCGTGGCGATCACGGCGAAGGCACTGAGCACCGTCGTCGGCCGACGACCCGACCGTGAAAGGATCGGCCGCGTTATGTCAGCGAGATAGCTCGACGTGGTAAAGGGATGGGCGATGAAGCCATCGGCCAGCTCGGCGGCAACGGCCGTCATCTTCGGTCCGACGCCGGCAAGGTAGATCGGCGGCGGACCGAACTCGTGGCGAGCCGGTGCAAAATTCTCGTTCATCAGCGTGTGGCGGTAGTGCTCGCCTCGATGGTTGAGCGGTGCGCCGTCGTGCCACGCCGAAAAGATCGCCCGGAGCGCCACGACGAACTCGCGCATGCGGTCGGCGGGCGATGACCACGGCATCGAGAAGCGACTCGTCACGTGAGCTCGGACCTGGGAGCCGAGCCCGAGGATGAACCGGCCGCCGGTGAGCTCGGCGAGCGCGTAGGCGGGGTAGGCGACGGTCATCGGGGTCCGGGCGAACGCGATGGCGACGCCGGTGCCAAGCGTGATCCGACTCGTCGCCTCAGCCGCCCGAGTGAGCGCAAGGAAGGGATCGTTCCGGTTCTCGGTAGTCCAGAGGCCGCTGTAGGCGGCGGCCTCGGCGCGTCGTGCCTGCTCAGGTGCATCCATCAGCGACAGGGCGGCGAATCGGTCGACGATCATGCCGGACGATCCTGGGCGACGACAAGCGCCGTAAGTGCCGTGGTGATCGGGACCGATGCCATGAGGCCGATGCTGCCGGCGAGCATGCGGACGATCTCCGTTGCCACGGGCTCGCCGTTGAAGAGTTCGCCGAAGGGCGTCCCGACCTGGGTGAAGAGAAGGAGGAGCGGAAGGCTGGCACCGGCATAGGCCAGCACGAGCGTGTTCACCGCCGAGGCAATGTGATCGCGGCCAATGCGCAGCGCCGAGTTGTAGAGGCCGAGAAAGCCGAGCCGTGGATTGGCCTGATGGAGCTCCCAGACGGCCGACGACTGAGTGATCGTGACATCATCGAGCACACCGAGCGCACCGATGATGATGCCGGCGAGCAGCAGACCACGGAGATCGATGGCATCGGATGTGGCCCGGAGGTAACCGGTCTCCTCGCCGCCGAGCCCGGTGAAGCGCGCCGCGGAGACGGCGATGGATGCCAGGCCTCCGGTGATGGCGAGCGACGCAATCGTCCCGACCACGGCCGACGTGGTGCGGACGTTGATCCCATGCGACAGATACAGGGCGAGGAACATCACCGCCGACGAACCGACGAGGGCAACGAGCAGTGGAGGACGTCCGTCGACGATCGCCGGAAGCATGAAGGCCCCGAGCACGACGAGCGAGATCGTGAGGGCGATCAGGGCGCGCAGCCCGCGGCTGCGTCCGACCAGAACGGCTACGGCGGCGAACACGATCAGCAGCACGATCAGGGGCCGCTCGCGTTTGAAGTCGTAGAAGCTGTACTGCATTCGCTGACCGCCCGATGCGTTGGCAACCGGGAAGCCGTCCACGTAGATCGAGTTCCCGGTTCTGATCCGGATGCCGTTCCCGGGTGGGTTCTCGAACTCCGTGCGGGTCCCGTCGGAGAGCTCAATCTCGACGACGTCGCAGTAGCTCACACCGCTCTCGGCCTCGATGGCGTTTCGGCACGGCTCCGGGGTAACCGCCTTGACCTTCGCAGCGATCAGATCCCGGCTCGGCGCCGGCCCGGCCAATCGATTCCGTCCGCCGCTGTCGGACGGCCACATCGCGATCATCGCGGCGAGCGTGGCGACGATCAGAGGAACGACGATGCATGCGAGCACCCGTCGCACGTGTCGGCTGGCCGGCGGTCCGTCATGGGCGCCATGGGCATGACCATGGGAGTGTGTGTGGACCGCAGACATCGCCGCATCGTCGGTGCCGTTCGCATCACTGCGCCGGCCATGCTCGTCGAAATCGCCCACCCGTCAACCGTACGATGCCGCCGACCCATCCTGGCGGTTCACTCGCTGGCTCACTCCGCGGTGCTTGTGGTTGCCGGGTCGGGTCGCCTGGGAAAATCGTGTTCACTCCGCGACAAAGAGCATTTCTCTATCGTCATGCACATACGGCCTGACCATTTCGGCGGGCACGTGAAGGACCGGAGTACAGAACAACGTGATTCCCAGCGAGCTGCGGGCATTCCTCGATGCCCTCGTCATCCATCCGGTGCGCAACGCCACGATGATCTGGGGTCCCCCCGGCGTCGGGAAGAGTTCGATCGTCGCCCAAGTGGCCGAGGGCCACGGCCTGCGCTTTGTCGACGTCCGACTGTCACAGCTCGCACCGACGGACCTTCGCGGGCTTCCCGTCGCCGTCGAAGGCACCTCCACCTGGTTCCCTCCGGACTTCCTACCCCGCGATGGGCACGGCATCTTGTTCCTCGACGAACTGAACATGGCTGCACCGACGATGCAGGGAGTGGCCCAGCAACTCGTGCTTGACCGCCGCGTCGGCTCCTACGTGCTGCCCGATGGCTGGTTCGTGTGGGCTGCGGGGAATCGCAAGCAGGACCGGGCGAGTGTGTTCGAGATGCCCGCGCCGCTGGCCAACCGATTCCTCCACGTCGATCTCGAGCCCGATCTCGACGACTTCCGCCGTCACGGCCACGACGTCGGCGTGAGCGAGCAGATCCTGGCGTTCCTCTCATTCCGCCCCGAGCTCCTTCACGCCCTCGATTCGAAGCGCCCGAGCTGGCCGAGCCCGAGATCGTGGGTGATGGCCAACACCCTTCTCGACGCCGGCCTGCCGATCGGCGCGGCGGTCGGCGACGCCGCGCAGTCCGAGTTCGCGGCCTTCGTGAAGGTCTACGAAATGCTGCCGGTGATGGATCGGATTCTGTCCGCGGCGTCGAACGACGAGGACCGCTGGCCGGATGAGCCCTCGGCGCGCTATGCGCTCGTGCTCGGTCTCGCCCTCCGCGCCGAGTCGCCGGTCCAGGCGGTCGCCGGCTTCCGATGGCTCGTCGAACACAGCGCCCCCGAATGGGTGCAGCTGTACGCCGACGATGTCGCGAACCGTATGCGCGCAAACGGTCAACTCGGTGTTCTGGCGACCATCACCCGGAGTGAGCCACGGTTCCAGGAGTTCGCCGCTGCGTATGCGGCCCTCACCGGACACGGTCCGAAGGCCTCCGAGGAATGACCACCGGGACACCGGGTCGGGAGTCGTCCGACCTGACGGTGGCTTCGGATCCGCGAACACCACCCCACGTGCTGCATCGCTTGGCCCGCTCGCGCGATCGCGACGTTCGCCGCGCGGTGGCGTCGAATCCGAACGCCGCGCTCACTGACCTCGACGCGCTCTCGCGACGGTTCTCCGAAGAGTTCGCCGCCAACCCGGTCCTCGACTGGCTGACGCTGACCGACGCCGACTGGCCGAACGAGCTCTCGGCCACAAGTCGTCACCGCGTGCTGTCGGCCACCGGGTCGGTCGCGCTTCTGTGGTGGTCCGTGAACAACGGGGACGACGACGACCGACTGGCGGCGGCCGCCAATCGGGCGTGCCCGCCCGAGATCCTCCGGGCGCTCGTGGCGCTGGGAGAGGACGCGCTCACCGAGGCCGCCGAGCACCATGTCGGCTTCTCCCCACCACGGTCGTTCGACGCGTCAGTGCTTCGTGGCGCTGCGCGTGCCGTGGCCGGAGAGGATGAGCTCGCCGACCTGCTCGCCGCCGGGCTGCTCCCCGAATGGGTCGTGACCGAGCTCGGCCTTCCCTCGGACGGCGATGCGCGACGCGAGCTCGCCGGCCACCGCTGGGCGAACCCGGTAGTGCTGCGCCAGCTGTTGGGCGACGATGACGAACACACTCGACGCCTCGCCGGGTCCAACCCGAACGCTCGCCTCGAGGACGTCAGTCGATGGGAGCGTCTGCGCACAGACGACGAATCCCTCGGTCCCAGCGACCTCGACATCATCGCGACCTCGGCGTTCGGTCGCGAGCGGTGTGCCCACCTCGCCGGACTCTCCGAGGCCACGCGGGGAGCTTGCGTCCGGGACTCTTCCTGGCGCGTTCGCGAGGTGGCGGCGCGCAATCCGTCGCTGTCGGCAGGGGAGGCCGCGGGCCTCGCGGTCGACAATGATCGCGATGTCCGGGCCGCCGTCGGTGCGAATCCGTCACTTCCACTCGCCGCCGTGCTCGCCCTCCAGGTCGATACCGACGCCCGTGTCCGCTCTGCCGCCGAAGGGCGACTCATTGCGTCCGGTGTCGTCGGGGAGGCAACTGCGGAATACGTTCCTGCCAGTGCCATGGCGCAGCTCCTCGAGCCGGACTTCACCCCTACGCCACTGCAGTCACTGCTGCGCCGCGGTGCGGCCCGTTCGGCTGATGTCTCGCAGCTCACGCCGGCCTCGATGGACTTCCTCGCGGCCGATGGTGATGTGGCCGTGCGCAGCGCCCTGGCTGCCAACCCCAGCTCACCGCCGATGCTCCTCGGACGTCTCGGCGCCGATCCCGACCCGGTCGTCCGTCGCCAGGTCGCGGCACGCGTCATCGACGAGGAACTGTTGGCCGCCCTGGCCGGCGACACCACCCCAGATGTGCAGAGTGCTGCGGCGTCGAACCCCCGGCTTCCGCGCTGGCTCGCCCTTCGGCTCGCACAGTCCCCGTCGGACGATGTGCGCACGGCGCTCGCGTCGCGTGCTGATCTTGGTGCCGATGTGCTCGCCGGGCTCATGGGGCGGCCGTCAAACGACCCGGTGTCGATCTCGGTCGGGCGGCTCATCAAGAGGGGAACGATCGACGAGCGGGCCGATGATTCGTTCGACGCGACCACGGTCGAGCCCGACGCAATCCGAGCGGTGTTCGAGGAGCACAGCTGGGCCGCGCTCGTCGCTCTTCGGTCGCCCGGGTTCCCTACTGAGTGGCTCAGCGTGCTTCGCACCTCGCCGAACTGGCGGGTGCGCCAGTCGGTCGCCGGGCATCGGAACACGAGCGACGCCGACCTCCGGGCGTTGGCCGTCGACAACGACAACGACGTCCGCGCCGCGGTCGCCGCCAACCCCACAGTCGTGCCCGATGCATTCCCGTCCTTCGTCACCGAGACCGACGAAAAGGTTCGCCGGGCGCTTGTTAGCCGGCCCGACATCACCGTCGCCCTGTTGAGCGTTCATCTGCTCGGTGACGACGGGATCCGCCCGGAAGCCCTCGAGCATCCAAGTCTCCCGGAGGAGACTCGTCGCGAACTCGAAGCCCTCCGACATGGCACTCCGCTCGACGCGGAGGTGCTCCGCCGCTTCGTGAACACCTCCGCCCGACGACTCGTGGCTGCCCATCCGTCGACCACCGCGGAACTCCTCCACGAGATGACCGGCGATGCGTCGTGGAACATCCGGGAGATCGTCGCTCGTCACCCGAATTGCGCCATCGACGACCTCGGCACACTGGCAGCGGATCATGATCGCGACGTTCGCGCCGCCGTGGGCGTGAACCCGGCGACACCGGTGGAGATCCTCGAAGACCTTGCCGAGGACCAGGATCCCCGCGCCCGCCGGTCCGTGCTTTCCAACCGCACGTGGGTCGGTACCGGTCGACCGCGCCGGGCGGGAGCGTTTGCCCGGTCGTTGCTCCGCAGTGAGTCGGCGATCCTGCGCGTGATCGCTCTGCTGTCGGGTGACCTCGATGCAGCTTCGCTTCGTCGGCTTCGTCATGTGCGCTCCATCGAATGGATCGAGCGGTTTGCGGTGGCCGTGCACCCGCGCACGTCCGCCGATATCCGCCTGGCGCTCGCCGACGACGCGAACGTCATCGTCCGTGCGGGTGCGAAAGGAGAACTCCAGTGGCCACACGGCTCGAATGGCGGCTGAGCGCTTCGATGATGCGGCTTCGACGTGCGTCGCCATTTTTCGCCACGCTGGCGATGCACGCGCGTTTCGTCGAGACCGAGGACATCCCTACGGCGGCGACCGATGGGCACGATGTCCTCTATAACCCAGAGTTCCTTGGGCAGCTGACCGACGAGCACCTCGACGGGGTGATGCTGCACGAGGTGCTGCACGCTGCACTGTCCCATGTGCACCGGCGAGGACGGCGCGATCCGCGCCTCTGGAACGTCGCCGCCGACGTCGTCGTCAATGGGTTGGTGCTCGGCAACGGATTCGACCTCCCCGAGGGCCACGTCCGCGATGTACCCCGGGAGGGTCTGAGCGTCGAGGAGGTGTACGCCGCCCTGCTCTCCGACGACGACAGCGACAGCGCCACCCCGGACCACGCCGATCTTCTGGAGCGTGACGGTCAGGCACCTGATGGAGAGCTCATCGGTGACACGCCCGGCGGGTCGTCGCTGCGGCGCCAACGTGCCCGGGCGATGGAACGCCACTGGGAGCAGGTGGCCCGGCAGGCGGCGACGGCCCAGCGCGCCAGCGGCCGCGGTGACATGCCCCTCGGCCTGGAGCGGGCGTTCGGCCTGGAAGTTCCGGCCGCCGTCGACTGGCGAACTGTGCTGTGGCAGTTCGTGTCACGCGCCCGTTCGGACTTCGCGGCGTTCGACCGCCGCTTCACCTACCGCGGGCTCTTCCTCGAGACGCTGGAGAACGAAGACCTCGACGTCGATGTGTGCATTGACACGTCCGGCTCGATCGACGAACAGGTCCTGGCGCTGTTCGCTGCCGAGCTCGATGCCATCTTGCTGGCGTACCCCGGTGTGCGCTGTCGTCTCTGGTACGCCGATGCCGCGGTGTATGGCCCGTGGGAGCTTTCGGGTGGCGACGAACTCCCACCGCCGCAGGGTGGGGGAGGCACGGATTTCAAACCGTTCTTCGAGGCCGTACGCGAACATACGGTTGACGAAGGAGTGTGTGTCTACCTGACCGATGGCTTCGGGGTGTTTCCCGATGACCCACCATCTCGGTCGACCCTGTGGGTGGTGATGCCCGGCGGGGCGTCGGACGAGGCGTTCCCGTTCGGTGACGTGATCCGCCTCAGCTGAATCGGAGGGTCCGCAAGCCGCGTCGCAGGTTTGGTGTAATGGTTCGAAGCCGGTGACACTCCTTCGGGACACGCCCCGCGACTGGAGCCGAACATGCCTGCCGAGACTGATGCCCCGGAGGGCCTTGCCCTCGCTGCCGCTAGGGCCGCGGCCGAGGAGGAGAGCGGTCATTCGTCGTCGGACCGAGGTGGAGGCGCTCGATCGCTCCGCGTGCGTTCCTTCGGCTCGTCCACACTGGTCCTGCTGTTTCTCCTCAACATGATCGATGAGTTCGATCGTGCCGTGCTCGCTGTGGCGCTCGATGACATCCGGGAGGAATTCTTGCTCTCGGACGCGACCGTGGGTCTTCTTCCCGCGGCGGTCATCTTCATCACCGGGATCATCGCGGTACCGGCGGGGAACTGGGCTGATCGCTGGAATCGCAAGCGTATTCTCGGTGGTGGAGCGGTGATCTGGGGTGTGGCGGGGCTCTTTGCCGCCTCAGCGCAGAGCTTCGGTCAACTGTTCGCAACCCGAGCGCTCCTCGGTTTTGGCCAGGGGACGATCGGACCGACGCACCTCTCGATCCTTTCCGACACCTACCCGGCGAGAGTCCGTGGTCGTGTTCTCGGGTATCACCGCTCGGCCAATCCCGCCGGCCAGGTGCTCGGTGCCCTCGTCGGGGGCGCAGTCGTCGGTGCGGTGGGTTGGCGCTGGGGATTCGTGGCGGCGTCCATTCCCGGACTGATACTCGCCGCGGTCGCCCTCGCGAAGCTTCGCGAACCTCGTCGTGGTCACGCCGAGTTGGCTGACTTGGTCGAACGCGATCCGCTCCTCGCTGCGTTTCTCCGCGAACCCGACGATCACCTGACGATGCGACAGAGCATCGGGAAGATCTGGCGGATCCCTTCGCTACGCGCGCTTATCTTTGCCAATGCCACGTTCGGCTTCGCTCTCTTCGGGATGGTGTTCTTCCTCCCAACCTTCTTCGAGCGCACCTACGGTTTCACTACCGAACAGGCGGGCGCCGTGCAGGCCGTCATTGCGCTCGGCACCTTCCTCGGCACCTGGTTCGGGGGGCCGATTGCCGACAAGCAGCTGGAGAAGGGTTTCGGGCACCTCTGCAGGATGGGGAGTTTGGCGGCCGCCATCCTCGCCGTGAGTTGGCCCATCGCGTTCGCCGTTCCGGTTGCCGGAGTGACCATTGCGCTGCTCGCCCTCAGTTCGTTTGCTTCCTCGCTCGCGGTGCCCGGAGTTGTCGCTGTGGTAGCGGCGGTTTCCCCGCCGAGAATTCGGGCCCAGGCGTTCTCGTGTTTCGGCCTAGCCCTCTCGGTGTGCGGTGCCGCCGCTGCTCCCGTTCTCATCGGTCTGTTCTCGGAAGCGTTGCAGTCGGCCGGCTGGAGCCCGGCCGATTCCTTGCGCTTCGCCATGCTGGTCCTGGTGGCAATCGTCATGACCATCGGAACGGTGTTGGTAGTCAAAGCGAGCCGCACCGCAGCAGCCGACGTGCACACCACGTTGACCGAGTTCCTCGATTCGGTTGGTCTGGCCACCGGAGCAGACGGGACGACGACGACTAAGTTTCCCTGACATGCCTGCGTTCTCCACCGAAGTGACGTCCAATACCGTCACAGTAGGTGCACATACGACTCACCACCTGGCCGCCGGCCCCGAGAGTGGGCCGCTGATCATCTTCGTGCACGGTTGGCCGGAGCTGTCGATCAGCTGGCGCCATCAACTCCCGGTCTTCGCAGGATTGGGCTTTCGGGCGATCGCCCCCGACATGCGCGGCTACGGGAACTCGACCGTGTACGCGAACCTCGATGATTATGCGCAGGAGCTCGTGGTCGCCGACATGTTTGCGCTGCTCGACTCGTTGGGACGCGATCGGGCGATCTGGGTCGGTCACGACTGGGGCAGTCCGACGGTGTGGAACATCGCCAGTCATCACCCCGACCGCTGCCACGGCATCGCCAACCTCTGTCTTCCGTACTTCACAATCGAGCGGGGACTGGAAGCGGTCGTGCCGTTGATCAACCGTGATCGTTACCCGGCGGAAGAGTTCCCGTACGGTCAATGGGAGTACCTGATGTTCTACGTCGAGAACTTCGAGAAGGCCACGGGCATCTTCGGAGCCAACCCTTGCAGGACGGCCAAGGCGCTGTTCCGGAAGGGCGATCCAGCGGGGTTCGGTCTGCGCGCCCGGACGTCGATGACCCGCAAGATGGGCGGTTGGTTCGGCTCATTGGCCGAAGCGCCGGACCTGCCCGTGGACACCGATGTCGTCACCGAAACCGACGTTCGGACGTATGCCGAGTCCCTGGAACGCAACGGGTTCTTCGGACCCAACGCCTACTACATGAACCACGACGCGAACGCCGTCTACGCGGCGCGTGCCGTCAACGGCGGCCGCCTCGACATGCCGGTGCTGTTCCTCGGCGCGCAGTACGACTACGTGTGCGACACGATCACGTCCCGGCTGGCCGAGCCGATGCGGGAGCAGTGCAGCCGACTCGACGAGGCGGTCGTGCAGTCCGGCCACTGGATGGCTCAGGAACGACCGGCCGAGGTCAACGCCGCGCTGGCACGCTGGATCGCGACCTGCCTGCCGGACGCCTGGCCGTTGGCCTGAGACTGAGGCCTCGTTACGCCTCCAGCGCCTCCAGCGCCTCGGTGCCGTGATCCGCTGCGCCGCCCGCCGCCTGCCGCGGCGCCGATGGCCGCCACTCAGGCTGGGGAGCGGCTCAGCAGCGCGGCGCCGATGGCCGCCGCCTCGGGACCGAAATGTGCCGGCTCGAGGGCCGGAAGGGCGCGGTGCCCGGCAGCGTCCCCGAACTCGGTCCCGAATCGCCGTCGGATGGGTCCGAGAAGCTCCTCGGCCTCCTCCTCGTGACCGATGGCCCCACCACCGACCACGACGATCTCGGGGTCGAAGGAGAGCACGAGGTTGACGAGGCCGACGGCAACGGACTCACTGAACCGCTCGATGACGGCGACGGCGGTCGGGTCCGCCTGACGTAGGCGCCGGCGGACACCTTCACCGTCGCCGACGATCCCTGCGGCTGCTCCCATTCGCCCGAGGGCATCACCGGAGGCGTATCGCTCCCAACAGCCCCGCCGTCCACAGACGCACCGCTCGCCGCCGACGATCACCACGAGGTGGCCGAACTCGCCGGCAAAACCGTGGTGGCCCCGCTGCAGCTCGCCGTCTATGACCAGACCGCCGCCGATACCTGTTCCGAATCCGACGTAGAGCAGCGAGTTCGTCGAGGGTCGGATGCGCGCTTCGGCGGCGGTCGCGCAGGTGTTGTCATTCTCGACCACCGTCGTGAGACCAAGCCGGTCGCTGAGGACGGCAGCCAGGGGGTAGTCGGTCACGCCCGGAAGGTGCGGCGCGTAGCGGAGCTCGCCCGACCTGGTCACGAGACCGGGGACTCCGCAGCCGACCGTCGTCACCTCGCCCGGACTCTCCCGGCGGAGGACCTCGGCGGTGCCGGCCAGCGCGGCGAGGATCGCTTCGGTCCCTTCGGGTGTCGGAACCCGATGGGTGGCCCGCACATTTCCTTCGGGGTCGACGAGCACGCCGAGGCACTTGGTGCCCCCCATGTCGAGCCCGACGGCCCATCCTCGTCCCTCCGTCGCCATCGGCGCGGAACCCTACTCCGTGGGCCCCGGCTGGCGATGGGGAACGCTCGATGGGCGAGAGGCGATGCCGTTGTCGCACCGGTAATTGCCGAACCGTACGAACACCGGCCCGTTAGGGTTTCTCCGAGAGATTTCCGGTGTCGCCACGTTGCGCACCCCAGCCGAAGGATCTGCCGTGCGCAAGACACTGATCAAAAAGGGCGATGAGCACCTTCGCTACGAGATCCGCGAGATCGTGGAGATCGCCAACGAGGTCGTGGCAATGGGCGTGCCGATGATCTGGGAGAACATCGGCGACCCGGTGGCCAAGGGGGAGCGGATCCCCGACTGGATGAAGGATGTCGTCGGGGCCGCGGTTCGTGACGACCGGGTCTATGCGTATTCGCCGACCAAGGGCGAGCTATCGGCGCGCCAATTCGTGATCGACCACTTCAGCGACCCGAAGTTGTGCTCGATCGAAGACGTGATCTTCTTCAACGGCCTCGGTGATGCCATCAACAAGCTGTTCTCCACCTTGCCGAGCGACGCCCGCGTGATCGGCCCGAACCCGACCTATCCATCGCACGCCACGGCCGAGGCGATCCACCATGGTGGCAATCACCTCACCTATCCGCTGCAGCTCGACAACGGCGGGCGCATCGACCTGGTGGATCTGGAGCGCCAGGTCATCCAGAACCCCGACATCATCGGCATCCTCGTCATCAACCCGAACAACCCGCTCGGTGTCGTTCATCCCCGGGAAGACCTCGAGCAGGTGGTGCGGATCGCCCGCGAGAACGACTGCTTCCTGCTCTTCGACGAGATCTATCAGCATCTGGTGTTCGATCCGGCGAAGATTGTCCGCCTCTCCGAGATCGTCGGCGACGTGCCGGCCATCTCGATGAAGGGTGTTTCCAAGGAGATCCCCTGGCCGGGGAGCCGATGCGGCTGGATCGAGGTCTATAACGCCGATAAGGACGAGAACTTCCGCGGCTACATCCACACGATCGTGGTGTCGAAGATGCTCGAGGTCTGCTCGACCACGCTCCCGCAGGTCGTGTTCCCCAAGTTGGTGACGCATCCCGAATTCCCGGCGTTCCTGCAGTCACGCCTCGACAAGTATCGGGCCCGTCTCGACACTGCGCTCGAGATCTTCGCCGGATGCGACGTGCTCGTGCCGGTCGTACCCGATGGCGTGTTCTATCTGACGGTCACGGTCGACACTGCAGCGTTCCCGGGTACGGCGAAGCTGCCGGCGCGCAACGATGATGTGCGCACGTACCTTGACATGCTCGAAGGAAAGTCGGCGTTGCGCACCGACAAGGTGTTCGCCTACGAGCTGATCGGGTCGGAGGGCGTGTGTGTCGTGCCGCTGAGCGGATTCTCGAGCCCTGTCGATGGGTTTCGAATGACCCTGCTCGAAGAAGACGCCGAGCTGTTCGCGGAGACCTGTCGGAGGATCCGTCGGGGCGCTGAGCGGTTCTTCACGCGGGAATAGCAATCGCCAGACTGGAGCACGGCGCCGCGAGGTCCGGCGTCGCTCGCGCGTCCTGCCATCTCCCGAACTCGAGGGCGGGCATCGGTCGGGCAAAGAAGTAACCCTGCGCGTGTTCGCACCCGAGCTGGCGCAACGTGTCTGACGTTGCTGCGTCCTCGACGCCCTCGGCTACCACAGACATCCCGAGTCGATGGGCCAGGTGCAGCGTGGACGCCACGATTGCGCTGTCCTGGTCGCCGTGACGCAGCGTCGTGATGAAGGTGCGATCGATCTTCAGCTCGTTCGCTGGGATCGTGCGGAGGTAGGCCAGCGATGAGTAACCCGTTCCGAAATCGTCGATCGAGATCTGCACCCCGCTGGACCGGAACTCACGCAACACGGCGCTCGCCCGTTCGGGGTCGGCCATGATCGACGTCTCGGTCACCTCCAGGCACAGTGCTGAGGAAGGGACGCCGCAGTCGCGGAGCGTCTCGCGTACCGTGGCCACGAACGTCCGGTCGAGCAGGTCTCGGGCCGACACGTTGACCGAGACGCCGAGCATGCGCCCGTCAGCGCGCCAGCGCGCGCACTGCTCCATCGCCTCGCGGAGCACCCAGCGGGTCAATTGGTGGATGAGCCCGGTCTGCTCGGCGATCGGGATGAAGCTCGTCGGAGCGATGAAGCCGTGGATCGGATGCAGCCACCGAACGAGTGCTTCGCACGCATGGACCTCTCCCGTCCGAAGGTCGATCTTCGGCTGATAGTGCAGCTGGAGCTGACGCTCGTTGATGGCGTCGCGCAGCTCACCGATCAAGACGATGTTCTCCGGTGCGGTCGATGTCGCCGAAACGCTCTCCTGGTAACCGCTGCGGCGCTTTTTCGCCTGGTACATCGCAAGGTCAGCGGCCTGGAGCAGCGCCGTGGTGCGTTTGCCGTCATCGGGTCCCACGGCCACACCGATCGACGCGCCGATGGTGACCGGGGTGCCATCGAGCATGAACTGGGCGTCAAAGCTGCGGACGAGGTGGGTGGCGAACTCTGTGGCGGAGCGGCGAGACCGGAGGCCGGGGAGTAGGACTGCGAACTCGTCGCCGCCGAGACGGGCCACGGTGCCGCGCTGTCCGACCTCCGTTTCGAGGCGGTTCGCCACTGCGGTCAGGAGAAGATCGCCGTAGCCGTGTCCGAGAACATCGTTGATCTCCTTGAACCGGTCGAGATCGACGATCAGCAGCCCCACGTGCGACGAGGGGGTAGCGACAGCCAGCGCTTTGTCACCCTGCTCCACGAACGCCAACCGATTGGCCACGCCCGTCAGAGCGTCGGTGCGTGATTGGCGATTCAGCCGCTCAACCAGTTGACCGACGGTCACGCGCAGGGCGCTGACCACGACCGTCGCCGTCAGTCCCCAGCCACTGGCCAGCACGGCACTGGCGAGCCCGTTGCGCAGGTCGCTGCGGGCAACCTCGGAAACGGCCAGACACGTGTAGATCCAGACGCACAGCAGTGCCGCCGGCCTCGGGGCGAAGAACAGCGCCGTCAGAACCGCCACGGTAGCGAACATGGCGCTCGTCGACAGCGGCATCGGCCCGCGGGAGAGGAAGCTGAACACGCCGATGAGAAACGCACCGACGATAGGGGCGAGCACAAAGGGAACCCGGTTGGGAAAGCGCAGCATGAAGGCACCGCTGATGATCGAGATTGCCGAGATGCACAGAATTGCCAGGTCGGCTCCGGGGCTCGCCTCGCCGGGGGCGACGATTGCCGCAAGCCCGCCGAACCACGGAGCGACAAGCAGAAGGAGAGCGCCGGCCCTCGATCTGGACAGTGTCGAAGACAGCGGGTCGCGAAGCGCCGCCAGATCTTCGTTGAAGAGCGTGTGCAATCGCACGTCCCTCCCTATCGGTTCGGTGGTGCCGAGGCTGAGCGATTCGTTTTCAGCTTCTCAGACGCCGTCCGTTCATCCTGGGACCTCTCTGGGTGGTCGTCGGTCGTCGGCCGAGAGCTCAGATGTCGACGACGAACTGTTCGGTGTATCCGGCCGGTTCGCGCAAGCGCTCGTAGCCGCGAGGGTTGCAGACCACCCGGGTGCTGCCGCGTTCGTGGGAGACGGTGTAGTCGTGCGGGCAGTGGAGGTGCCCGTGAATCCACACATCGGCGAGAGGCAGAAGGTCGTCATCGGCGTTGCAGAAGCTCGCGGTGCCGCTGCTCAGTCCGTAACGGGGGTCGGCCGAGCGTGCCGACGGGCCGGTGTGGGTAACGGCGACAGTTGCACCGTCGAATGACTCCGCGAGCTCGGCGGCCAGCCACTCCTGGTGCTCGAGCGCGAGCCGTCGCACGTCGGGGCCGTGGAGCGGTCGCCCACCCCAAGCCGACCCCATGTGCCGCAGATAGCGCTCGCCGAAGGCCATGCACTCCGCCCGACGGTGTACGCCGAGCAGGTCGAAGTCCCACCAGCGGGAGGCGCCGACCAGGCGAATCCGGCGATCACCGTCCTCCAGGACCATCGAACGGCAATTGAGCAAGGTGAAGCCCAGGGTGTCGCACCGCTCCTCCAGTTCGGCGTCACCGTCGGCGAGATCAGCGCCGTCGTACTCGTGGTTGCCGGGCACGAACACCAGGGGGACCGGCCATCCGGCAAGTCGATCCAGGGTGTCGGGGGAGTGGCCGACATCGCCGGGCACGATGGCCAGCACGGCGTCGGGGGCGGGCGTCGGTGTGAACGATCCGGCAAAGTCGAGGTGCAGATCGGAGAACACCTGGACGCGCATCGCTTCCAGGCTGCCATCTCCTGGACACCTACCTCACCGCCGCCCCGAAGCCAAACCGATGCCTGGCCTTGGCATTGGCGGCGCCGACGATTCGTGTGATGTTTGGCGTCCGTTCAAGTTCTCGCACGAGCACGGCTCCATTTGTCCTGTTACGTTACGGCCGTCACCACGAACAAGGGGAAACAACAGTCATGAGAACAAAACGAACCACCATGGTAATCGCCATCGTCCTGTCAGCGGGGCTCGCGCTCGCGGCCTGCAGCTCGGACTCCGCCGACACGACCGCGGCACCAGTGGAAACAGAAGCCGCCGTCGCCGAGACCGAGGCGGCGGCCGTGGAGACCGAAGCAGCTGCCGTGGAGACAGAAGCAGCTGCCGCAGAGACCGAGGCAGCTGCCGCAGAGACCGCCGCCGCGGCTGCCGGAGGCGACCTCACCAAGCTGGCCGCCGATTGCACCACCGAGGGCCAGGTCAACCTGATCGCCCTTCCCGACGAGTGGGCGAACTACAAGGGCATTCTGCAGAGCTTCAGGGACAAGTACCCGGGCGTGAAGAACCCCGTCGCCAACCCTGACGCATCCTCGAAAGACGAAATGGAGGCCGTGAAGACACTGGCGGGCCAGAAAGATCAGCCCGACAACGTCGACGTGAGCCCGGCCATTGCCCAGGAGATGGTCGCCGCCGGCATGTTCGAGCCGTACACCCCGACGTCGGCCGGCGACGTGCCCGCCTCGCTGAAGGATCCGGCCGGCAACTGGGTCGGTTCGTACTACGGGATCATGGCGTTCCTCGTCAACACCAAGATCGTGCCGAATGCCCCGAAGACGTTCGCCGATCTCTTGAAGCCGGAGTACAAGGGCCTCGTCGCTCTCAACGGTGACCCCCGTGAATCCGGCGCAGCGTTCGCTGCCGTCATGGCCGCTTCGATCGCCAACGGCGGAAGCGCCGATGACATCCTGCCCGGAGTCAAGTTCTTCGCCGATTTGAAGAAGAGCGGCAACCTGGGCGGTACCGACGTCACGAAGGCCACGATGGTCGCCGGTGAGACGCCGATCTCGATCGACTGGAGCTACAACCTCCCGGGAATCAAGGCCGACATGGAGACCGCAGGATTCACAACAGCGCTCGCGTACCCGACTGACGGTGTGTACGGCGGGTTCTACGCCCAGGGCGTCGTCAAGGGCTCCCCACACCAGGCTTGCGGCAAGCTCTGGATGGAGCACATCCTCTCCGACGAAGGTGCCCTCGGGTACCTGGGCGGCGGTGCCATCCCGGCTCGTTTCGAAGCCCTCGTCGCGGCCGGCAAGGTCACCGAAGAAGCGAAGGTGAACCTGCCCCCGGCAGAACTGATCTCCAAGATCGCATTCCTCACACCCGCTCAGATCACTGCTGCGAAGGACGTGCTGGCCAAGGAGTGGGGCCCGCAGGTTGCCGACGCCTGATACTGCTGCACTCGGCCGGGGTCGCGCTGTTGGTGGCGCGGCCCCGGCTTCGGCGCGTGTGAGACGAGACCGGTCCTGGCTCGGTCTCGTTCCGCTCCTACTGTTCCTGTTCCTGTTTCTGATCGTCCCGGCGGTCAGCGTCTTTCAACGTGCTCTGACCGACAACGACGGCAATCTGGGCACGAAGGCGCTCAAGGATGCATTCACCGGACAGAACTTCGATGCGTTCGAGTTTTCGGTCCGGCTCTCTGCCCAGGCCGCGCTTGTCGGCGTCGTGATCGGGACGTTGCTCGCCTATGCCGCCAGTGTGCTTCGTCGTCCACGCTGGCTTCGGTCTGTAGTCACGTCGTTCAGCGGCGTCGCCGCCAACCTCGGTGGCATTCCGCTGGCTTTTGCCTTCATTGCTCTACTCGGACGACAGGGATTGCTGACAAAGATCCTCGACGGGTTGTTCGGCTTTGAACTCTATGGTGGTTCGTTCACCCTCGACAGCACGTGGGGCCTCACCACCGTGTACTCATATTTCAACGTCCCGCTCATGGTTCTCATCACGCTCCCGGCGATCGACGGGCTCAAGGCTTCTTGGCGGGAAGCGTGCTCGAACCTCGGTGGTACGAGTTGGACCTACTGGACCCGTGTCGGGCTTCCGGTCCTCGCACCGTCGATTCTTGGTGGCTTCCTGCTCCTGTTTGCGAACTCCTTCAGTGCGTATGCCACCGCTGCGGCGATCAGTCAGAAGTCGCTCATCGTGCCGTTGCGCATCGGCTTCTATCTGCGAGGCGATGTGAGCGCGAACGAGGATCAGCTCGGGTTCTCACTGGCGGCATGGATGATCGTGATCATGGCGATCTCCATGGGTCTCTACTGGATACTTCGGAAGCGAGCCGAGCGATGGCAGCGATGAGCAGCGAAACCACCGTGAACAACCGGATGAATCTTCTTGGCCGCTTCGGTCGGCTCGGCCCGATTCTCGTGGTGGTCGCCACCGCCCTGTTCTTCGTTCTTCCGCTCCTCGCCATGGCCCGATTCGCCTTCCAGAGTGTCCCGATGATCAGCCTTGGGTGGTCGACGCTTTTCAAGCGCTGGAGCTTCGAGGGCGTGACCAAGGCGTTCAAGGACGAGGAGTTCCGAACTGCCCTCGGGCTGAGCCTGAGACTCGCCGCCGGAACGGTCGCGCTCACGCTTGCGCTGCTTGTTCCGACCACACTCTGGGTGCACGTGAGGATCCCGAAAGCGCGAACGTTCGTCGAGTTCCTCACGGTCCTTCCCTACGTGATTCCGCCGATCGCCCTAGTTGCCGGAATCCTTCCGCTCAAGCCCCACGCCCGTTGGTTCTTGAACTCGAACTACTCGCTGATCCCGTTCTACGCCGTTCTTGCGCTTCCTTTCACGTTCCGGTCGCTCGACGCCGGGGTGAAAGCGCTCGATGTGAAGACCCTCGTCGACGCATCGCGGAGCCTCGGCGCCGGTTGGGGCACCACCATTCGACGCGTCATCGTTCCGAACATCCGATCGGCGATCGTCTCGGCATCGTTCCTCACGGCTGCGGTCGTGCTCGGCGAGTACGCCATCGCCCGCACGCTGCTGAAACGAACCCTTCCTGCCTTCATGCAGCAGTACCAAGGCCGCGAGCCCCAGGGTGGCATGGCACTTGCGCTCGCCGCATTGGTGGGGACCACCGCGCTGTTCGCGCTGTTGAGTGTGCTCACGAGGCCTCGACGAGCGCGCGAGGTCGACGAACCCGCAACGACAACCGTCACGAGACAGGCCATGGCATGACAGCGTTCTTGCTCCTTCGCCGAGAGCATCGATCATGACCGCTCTTGTCTTCACCGGCGTCCGCAAGACGTTCGGGCCCACCGTTGCGTTGGAGAGCCTCGACCTGGAGCTTCGCAAGGGTGAGCTGATCAGCCTGCTCGGTCCTTCCGGCTGCGGGAAGACCACGGCGTTGCGCGTGGCCGCCGGATTCGAACGCCCAGACATGGGTTCGGTGTCGGTGGAAGGGAACGACCTCACGAATACACCGGCCCACAAGCGGAACATGGGCATGGTGTTCCAGAGCTACAGCCTGTTCCCGAACCTTTCGGTGAAGGAGAACGTTGAGTTCGGCCTCCGCACGCGAAAAGTGCCGGGCACGGCTCGCGCCGCTCGAGTCGCCGAGACTCTGGAGCTGGTCCAGCTCGGGCCATTGAAGAATCGCTACCCCCACCAGCTCTCCGGCGGGCAGCAGCAGCGAGTTGCCCTTGCCCGCGCGCTGGCGGTGCAGCCGTCCGTCCTGCTCCTCGATGAGCCGCTCTCGGCGCTCGATGCGAAGGTCCGCACCTCGCTTCGTGACGAGATACGCATGCTCCAGACCGAGCTGGGGATCACCACGTTGTTCGTCACCCATGATCAGGAAGAGGCGTTGGCCATTTCCGATCGAGTCGGTGTGATGTCGAACGGTCGGCTGGAGCAGCTCGCCTCTCCCCAGCAGATCTATCGCCAGCCCGCCAACGCGTTCGTGGCGCGTTTCGTCGGCAGCACGAATGAGTTCGTCGCCACGATCATAGGTGTACATATGGTTCGTATCGGTCCGTGCGTCTTTACCGTTCCGTCAGCGAAAGGCGCTACCGGAACCGACGTGCTGGTGCTCATCCGGCCAGAAGATCTCACGCTCGCAGCATCCACGGAATCCAACACGCTCCAGGGCGTGGTCGTGCAGTCGAGCTTCCAGGGGGCGTCGACCCTGCTCACGGTCCGACTCGACGACCCGCTCACCTCCGTGATCGTCCGCACGCTGGGCACGACCGAGTCCCGCCAGGTCGGTGATGTTGTGCATCTCGTCGTCGACCCGTCGCACGGTGTGTGCGCTGAGCCAGGCGTCACGACATAGCGCCTGGCCCGGCGGTGTTGCACTGACGAGGCGACAACACGTCGAGGAGACACCTGATGCGCAAGCCCACGAGTCCGTTCGAGACACTTGCTGTAGGGCCGATAGGCGAGGCGTTGGGCGAGCGCCCACCCTTCGGGCCGATCCGGCGCATTCGGCCTGAGGAATTGCGGGCCGCGCAAACGGAAACGCTGGCGTCGGCACGGCGTCGCTCCTGGCTACCGTCGAAAGCGCTGTTCGCAGCGATGGACCTCGCCTACGGACGTGCTCGAACGCTCGAGAAGTTCCGCGTGCTCGAGCTGGTCGCCCGGGTGCCGTATCAGGCGTGGGAGAACGTCGCGTACGTGGCTGTCACCCACACCGCCCGGCGGCCCGGTTTTGCTCGGCGAGTGTTCGACACCGTCCGCATCAGCCGGTGGGAGCAGGACAACGAGCAGTGGCATCTGCTCATCCTCGAAGAGCTCACCAAGGGTGGCGCGTCGCAGGGCTTCGTGCGACGCCAGGTCATCCCGCAGGTACTGGCGTTCGTGTATTACTGGATCAGTTGGGTTCTCTTTATCGTGCGCCCGTCATGGTCCTATCGGCTGAATGCCGATTTCGAGGATCACGCCGAGCATGAGTATGCGCGCTTGGTAGCTGAGCACCCCGAATGGGAGTCAGTGCCGTTCAGGTCGGCCTTTGCCGATGATTTCGGTGACTACGAAACGCTCGCCGAACTGTTCCGCCAGATCGGTTACGACGAACGACTGCACAAGGAACAGAGCGAGGCCATGATCGACGCCGGGCGTTTCGCAGTGTCGTGACGGCCGAATCGGCGAGGCGCCTGACGGACGCGTCAGGCGCCGCCCTTTCGACCACGCACGGCTTTCGCCGCCGATGAGGCTGCGGTCTTGGCCTTGTCCTTGGCCCTGTCGCGCAGGCGGGCGGCCCAGGCGAACTCGATAGCGAGGATGCTCAGTCCCGCAACGATGACGAGGAGTCCAGGACCGGGGAGCACGAGCATGGCGATTCCTGCAGCCGTGACGGCGACGCCTGCGATGAAGATGGCCACACGACGGGCGTGGTGCACAACGACGGGGCGGGTGCGCTGTCGCACCTCGTTCTCACGGGTTTCGTTCACGACCATCTCCTCGCATCCGCCGATCTGGAAGGCGTCAACTTAGCAGAAGTAGGATTCTTACTTCAGCGTGGAGATGACAGTAGCGACGGGGCTCGTAGCGTTTCGTGAATCCTTGACATACGAAGGGGACTTCTCTAGTCTCATCATCAAGAAGGGGAGTATCCCGCAAGCCTCGGTCGTCAGCACGATTCGCCACGAATCCGGCCAGGCACCTGCTCAGGCAGGTGGGAAAGACCTTCGGACACCGTCCGGAGAACCTTCATGCTTGCAGTCGTCCCGTCGTCATCGTCCGCCGCCCCGAAAGGAAACGTCGCCGGTGCGCCGGCCGGCGCCCCAACTCCGCGTCATCAGATCGCGGCGGCGATCCTGCGGGATCTCGGGCCTGGTGATCTGCGTTCGCTCCAGGACGCGACTGGCTATCCGTGCATCTCCGCCTTCCTGCGGACGGCACCCGATCTCCTCCTTGGCGAGGAGGCCCAAGCCCGAGCCACCGCCCTCGTCCAGCAGGCGATCGGGCGACTCGAACTCGAGATGACGCCCGAGGACGCAGCGGCGCACGCCGCTCCGTTCGATGAACTGATCGCGTGCATTGCCGGTCAACGGTCAGGTGAGGCGATCGGGTTCTTCGTCGGTCCCGAAGGGCGGGCGGTCTACCGGCTGGCGATGCCGGTCGACGAGCGCGTCGTCATCGACCCCACGTTCGCTACGCGTGATCTGGCCCGGATGCTCTACCTGCATCCCCCGTACCGCGTCGTCGTGATGGGCAACGCTACGGCTCGGCTCTATATCGGGATCGGTTCGCGCCTTCGCGAAGTCCGCTCGCCGGAATTGCCGATCGACCGTCGGGTCACCGCGGCACTGCAGGACCGCAAAGGGCACCGGCTCGAAGCGGAGCGCTCCACGAAGGAGCGGCAGGTCCAGGGCGCCTTCGTCAGAAAAGTCGCGGTTGCGCTCGCCGCCCATGTCGAATCCTCTGGGCTCGCGCTGATCGTGATCGCACCGGCCGCACTCTCGTCGGTGGTGAAGAGGGAGCCCCTGTTCGACGCCGTGCAGGTGGTGACCGGGAGCCACGAACGGGCCAGCGTGTCGAGGATCGCCGTGCTGGCGCGTCCGGGGCTCGACGAGTTACTTCTGCGCCAGCGCGAACGCGTCCTTCAGCGTCTCGACCTTGCGTCTCGGCAACGACGGTCGGCACTCGGCGTCCACCACGTGTGGACATCGGCGAAACGGGGCGATATCGACACCCTGATCGTCGATGAAGCGTTCCGCTACCCGGCGTGGACGACGCTCGGCGGACAATCGCTCGTTCGGGCCTTCACCGCGGAGATGCCCGACGTGCTCGACGACGCTGTTGACGAGATCATCGAGATGGTGCAGCGGGTGGACGGGTCGGTGATTTTCGTGCCGCCGGGAACACTGGGCACCGATCACATCGCGGCGATCCGCCTTCGCCGCTGACTGGAGCTTTGCCGGATCGTCTCCGGTGACGGAGACTCGGGCACATGGATGACCTCGCCCGCCAGACCGCGAACCTCGATGCCGTTGCCCAAGCTGCGTTGGTCCAGGCCGGGGAGGTCACGCCGGTCGAGCTCGTTGGCGCCGCGATACAGCGCATCGAGGCGCTCGACGACGGCGAACGCGGCATCAACGCGGTGATCCACCGCCGGTTCGAACAGGCCATGGCGGACGCCGCGAGCCCGACGCTGCCCGAGGGCGCGTTCCGCGGCGTGCCCATGCTGATGAAGGATCTCTGGCCCTCCACGGCGGGCGACCCCCTGCATCTCGGCAACATCGCCATGAAGGCGGCCGGGTATCGCCACCCTGAAGACGCAAATATTACGCGTGCATACAAACGTGCCGGAATGGTGATCCTCGGCCGGACGAACACGCCCGAGCTCGGTGCCGTGGCGACGACCGAACCCTTGGCCTATGGACCGACCCGCAACCCCTGGAACCTCGACCGTTCGCCCGGTGGATCTTCGGGCGGTGCCGCCGCGGCTGTTGCCTCCGGCATGATTCCCGCAGCGAACGCGTCCGACGGCGGCGGTTCGATCCGCATCCCGGCATCGGCGTGCGGGCTCGTAGGGCTCAAGCCCTCTCGTGGCCGGATCTCGATGGGGCCCCTGAGCGACGAATGGGGTGTGTCGGTTCAGCACGTTGTGTCGGTCACGGTGCGCGACACCGCGGCCCTCCTCGACGTGTCCTGCGGCCCATTCGTGGGCGACGGCGTCATCGCGCCCGCACCGTCACGGCCGTTTGCTCAGGAGGTCGGAGCGCCGGTGGAACGGCTTCGGGTCGGGCTGATGGCCAGGCCGCTGGCCGGCCCGTTCGACCCGGAGTGCGAGGGCGCAGCGCGGGACGCGGCGAGATGGCTGGAATCCCACGGGCATGTGGTCGTGGAGGCCCATCCCGCCGCCGTCGAGTGGTGGGGTGGTCTCGACGCGGGCCTGGTGATCTGGGCCGTGAACATGCAGGCGAACCTCGTACGCATGGGCGACTGGATCGGCCGCGAGTTGGGGGAGTCCGACATGGAACCGGCCACGTGGGGTCTCGTGCAGATGGCGAGGGAGGTGACGGCGCTGCGTCTCGCCCAGGCCCAGTCGGCCCAGAGCCGCCTGCGCCGTGAGACGGCCACCTGGTGGGAGGACTACGACCTGCTCCTGACCCCGACGGCGGCAATCCAGCCGCCGGAGCTGGGGGATCTCGTTGCTCACGACGGGGAACCGCTCCGAGCACTCATCCGCAGCGGCCCCATGGCGACATTCACCGGTCCGTGGAACGCGACGGGCCAGCCGGCGATCTCCGTGCCGTTCGCCCAGTCCTCCTCGGGCCTACCGATTGGCGTACAGATGGTCGGCGCCTACGGCCGTGAGGACCTGCTGTTGCGGGTCGCATCGGCGATGGAAGCGGACCTGCGGTGGGACCTCCGGCGCGCGCCGGTGCATGCGTCGAGGGGCTGAGCCGAGGCACTGCGGATCCTCTCTTCGCCGAACGTTGGCGCCTAGGCCAGGATGTTCGGATGCATGTCTGGCTCCCGACCCAAGATTCCGTCACCCGAATGGGCGGGCTGCCTGAGGGCGTCACCGCGAGTGTGTGGGACGGCTCCGACGCGCTGCCCGACGATGCCGGCGAGGTCGAGGCTCTCATCGTTCCGCTGATCGCCGGAAAGACCGACAGGCTTCGCTCGGCGGTGGCGACGATGCCCAAGCTGCGCTTCGCCCAGTCGATGTACGCCGGCGTGGAGTGGATCGAGCCGGCGATCCCTGAGCACGTGATGCTGTCGAACACCGGCACGGCGAACGCCAAGCCGGTCGCCGAGTGGGTCGTGGCTACGCTCCTCAGCCAACTCCGGGAGCTGCCTCGTTTTGTTGCCGATCAGCAGGAGCAGCGCTGGGCGACGAGGCTCACCGACACGCTCGCCTTCAAGCGGGTGGCCATCCTCGGGTACGGGCCAATCGGGCGTGCGCTCGAGGCCATGCTCTTGACGTTCGGCAGCGCGGTCACCGTGTTCGCCCGCACCGCCCGTGATCACGTGCAGCCGATCGATTCGCTCGCTCGCTTCCTGCCGGACACGGACATCCTCGTCGTGCTGACACCGCTGACGGACGCCACACGGGGACTCGTGGGATCCGGCGTGCTCGCTGCCCTTCCCGATGGCGCAATCGTCGTGAACGCCGCTCGCGGACCGGTGGTCGATTCGGACGCCCTTCTGGCGGAGCTCACCCGCGGTCGGCTCCGCGCCATCCTCGACGTGACCGATCCCGAGCCCCTACCTGCGGAGCACCCGTTGTGGGACGCCCCGAACTGCACGATTACCCCGCATGTCGCCGGTGCGACCTACCGCTACTTCGACAATGTGTTCCCGTTGCTGCGCACCCAGCTGGAACGCCTCGTGCAAGGAGTGGTCCCCGAACATCAGGTCCGTCCGCCTCGCTGACATGTCCGGCTCAACCGGATCGAACACATCGCGCCAGGGTGCTGCGACCCCGTCGCCGACGCGGTTCGGTTTTCAAGGAACGTGGTGACCGCTCGTCGATGGTCGGTCCTGCGTGGACGAGCTCAGAGAATGCGTGGTTCGGGCGTGGTTGGAGGATGCTCGGGCGTTCGGCGACATGAGGGGGAGTCGCACTTGTTCTTGCGGGTGCCGCCGTTTAGGCGGCCTGGAGTCTGATGGGTGGTCCGGTGGTGAGGATGGTTGCGTCGGGGAGGGTGATGGTGAGATGCCGGTTGGGTTGGAGGGTGAGTTTCCAGCCGCCTTCGTGGGCGGCGTGGTGGTGTTTGCTGCAGAGCGGGAGCAAGTTGGCGAGGTCGGTCGGTCCGCCGTGTTCCCAGTAGTGGACGTGGTGTGGTTTGGTGAACTCGTATGCGACGCAGCATCCGGGCACGGCACACGTCGGGTAGAGCGCTCGGAGGGCGCGGCGTTGTGCTCTTGATGCGAGGCGGGTGGTGCGTCCGAGGTTCATCTCCCCGGGGGCGTGGAACACGACCCCGTTGGCAACGATCACGGGGTGGGCGTCGGCGCGTTGGAAGAGATCTTGCAGGACTCGCTGCGGGACCTCGACGGGGAGTCCCCAATCGACCACGGGCGATCCGCGATTGGCGTCGAGGGTTTCTTGACGGGCATCGACGACAACGACGATCTCTGGGCGACCCAACCTGCTTCGTTTGGCCCGGAAATACTCTGACCATTCATCGAGGTCACCTGTGCCGGACACAGCTTCGTCGCTGTCCTCTGCATCACTGTCGCGGTCGCCTTCACCGTCGTTTTTTCCGTCGGTGTCGCTGAGCGACGAGTCCGACGATGCGGCGGCGTTGTTGGGCACGACCGTCAGCCCGACGGACTGCTGTTGCATGATCAGGGCGAGGAGGGCGAGGGCGCGGAGGTGGTCTTGTTTCGCGCCCGGGTGGGTTGGGCACGTGGAAGGGACGCGTTCGGCGAACAACGCGGCGATCATGGCCTGGAGGTGGCTGTGCAACACGACTCCGCTCAACGGGTCGAATCGGCCCGACAGCCGGAACATGCCGGTGCGTTTGTCGGTCCATGTGTGCAGTGCGGTGTCGCGTCGTTGTTGGTTGAAGCGGGTGATGCCGTCGTCGTTTTCGAGTGCACGTGCGGCACGGTTCAATGTGCGGGCAAGGTCGTCGGGTGTTGCGTTCGAGGTCGCCGCGTCGTCGATGAGTTCGGGTAGTGCTGCAGCGAACGCGTTGGCGTGTTTCTCGTCGACGGTTCGCAGGACTTTGGAGACGGTGTCGACGTGGGCCGCCTGTAGGTGGCCGGACTCCAACGGCGCGACCAGCGAGGGAACCGCAACAAGCGCTGCCGCCCGTGCGTAGACCCGGTCTCCGACCGTGCGATGGCGATGGGTCGCGGTGGCGAGTTCGTTGGGTGCGTTGTGGGTGAGGTCGTTGAGTCGTATGGCGGCTGTGACCTCGAAGGCGTCGAGAAACCCTCGTAGGCGTTGCACGCGGGCGAGTGCCGCGAGGATCGTGGGTTTGTCGGCGGCAGTGAAGTTCACGCGGCGAAGGTCGCCCATGATCACGTCTGCTCCGGTGAAGTTCATGGATTCATTCTGCGCAGGGGGGTGCGACAGAACCGGGGCCAACGACAAGATTCCGAAAAGAAATCTCGAAGGTTCTCGGTGAACACGTCTCTTCAAACTTCACGGACGGATTCGACCGGTCGCGCAGTTCGAGTGAGCGACGATGAGCCCCGTCGCGGCGCCGTCGGCCGAGCCACAGTGAGACATCCCTTGCCTGTCAACCTTGCGACCGCTTCCAGGGCTCGCTCGCGAACCCACAGACAGCCGAGCTCCCGGCGCGCTTGCGCGGGGACGTCTACGCGTATGCCGCGAACAGGTCGGCGAAGGCCTTCATCTGGCCGCCGGATGCGGCCGCCGGAACGAGGATCGGGGTGACCCCGGCAGCCTGCCACCGTTCCACACCTTCCCGTACCTGTGCGGCGGATCCGGAGAGCGTCACGTCGTCGAGCCAGCGGTTGGTCATCAGCGTGGGCAGGCGATCGCGGTCGCCCGTTTCGAGCGCAGCCTCGATGTCGACCATCTCCTGTTCGAACCCGGCGGCCTTCCAGTAGTTGCGATAGTTGGGGAGGCGGATGTAGCCCGAAAGGGTCTTGCGGTGCATCGCCCGCGCTGCGTCGCGGTCGTCGTCGATCACCGTGGGCACCATGTTGCCGAGGAAGAAGGTATCGGATGAGTCCGTGCGGGCTCGCGTGGCTTGCGTCGCGATGTTCGACACCGAAGCATTTGCCCACACCGCGCCCTGGCTGATCTCGGTGGCGAGGTCGAGCATCTTGTTGCGCAGGGTAGCGAGGACGAGTGGAGGGAGCGTTCCGGAGGCCCGCTCGTTCGCCCGCATCTGCTCAACGTACGTGCGCATATCACTGAGGGGCTTCCCGGCCGCCGCGCCGAGCTGCTGATGGACGGGACCATGGCTGACGCCGAGCCCGAGGCGGAATCGTCCTCCGCTGATCTCGTGGAGGAAGCCGGCATGGTTGCCCAGATCGATGGCGTGTCGCAGGTAGATCGGCTGGATCGACGTGCCGAACACGATGGTCGACGTGACGTGCGCGATCTCCTGGCACAGCGCCATGCAGTCGCCGTAGCTGGGACACCAGATGCCGGCGAAACCCCGGTCCTCGAGTTCCTTGGCCAGAGCGATCGTGGCGGCCCGGCGTCCGGGAACGGCGATGAGGGATACGGCGGGCAGGTTGGTGTTCACCCCGGGAACAGTACCCACCCGGCGGCTGGGTGATGTTGGAGGCCAGCCGGTACTGTGCAGCCGACGCGCTTCGCCGGCGCCTGACACATCAAGGAACCACCATGCCCGAAGCCTGGATCATCGACGCCGTTCGCACCCCCCGAGGAATCGGCAAGGTGGGCAAAGGCTCGCTCGCCGACATCCATCCGCAGGTGCTCGGCGCAACGGTGCTCAGAGCCCTTCGCGAACGCAACAACCTCGACACCGCCGATGTCGACGATGTGGTGTGGGGTACCTCGTCGCAGACAGGCACGCAGAGCGGCGACATCGGTCGGATGACGGCGCTCACCGCGGGCTACGACATCCGGGTCAGTGGCGTCACGCTCGACCGCTTCTGCGGGTCGGGCATCACCACCACGAACATCGGCGCAGCGTCGGTGATGTCGGGTCTTGAGGACGTGGTGATCACCGGTGGCTGCGAGATGATGTCGAGCCACGGCGTGAACGGCAAGGGCGGCCCTCGTCTGCCGTTCATGGACCGAGGCAACCTCGAATTGCGCGAGCTTCATCCACAGACCAATCAAGGTGTCGCCGCGGACGCAATCGCCACCATCGAAAAGATCGAACGTCGGGCGCTCGACGAATACGCCGCGGAGTCACAACGCCGGGCTGCAGTGGCGATTGCCGAGGGGCGCTTCGCGAAGAGCCTCGTGCCGGTGATACGGGCCGACGGATCGGTGGCCCTCGACCGCGAGGAGTATCCGCGTCCGGGCTCCACCGCCGACAGCCTCGGACAGCTGCCCTCGTCCTTCGCTGCCCTCGCCGACATGGTGCTCGACGACGAAGGCAACACCTATCGCTCGATGGTGCTCAAGCGCTATCCCGGTCTCGATATCGACCACGTGCACCATGCGGGCAACTCGTCGGGCGTCGTCGATGGCGCAGCGGCGTTGCTCATCACCAGTCCTGACTACGCGAAGGCCCACGGACTCAAGCCGCGGGCCCGCGTGGTAGCGATCGCCAACGTCGGCGACGACCCCACGCTGATGCTGAACGCACCGGTCCCGGCGGCCCGCAAGGTCCTGGCGAAAGCCGGGCTCACTCTCGACGACATCGATCTCTTCGAGGTCAACGAGGCATTCGCGGTCGTCACCGAGAAGTTCATCCGTGACCTCAACATCGATCGCGAGAAGATCAACGTCAACGGTGGAGCGATTGCTCTCGGGCACCCGATCGGGGCGACGGGGGCGATGCTGATCGGTACGGTGCTCGACGAGCTCGAACGTCGTGGCGGTCGATTCGGTCTCGTGACGATGTGCGCCGGCGGTGGCATGGCCCCCGCCGTCATCATCGAGCGGCTGTAGGCGCAGCAAGGCTGAACGGCCAGAGGCGCTCGACTGGCCTGGTGTCCGAAGCTGTGGGATCGTCCGGGGTCTGCGGGCGTCACAGTTGAACGGCCGTAGGCGTCGCTCAACTGGCTCCGTGCCCCGGGCTGTGGAAGCGTCGGGGCATGTACAGCGAAATCCTCTACGAGGTCACCGACCCGGTGGCCGTCATCACCTTGAACCGTCCGGCGTCGATGAATGCTTGGACCGACACCATGGACGGTGAGATCAAGGACGCACTGCAACGCGCGGCCGCTGACCGATCTGTTGTCGGCATCGTCGTCACCGGCGCCGGGCGGGCCTTCTGCGCGGGGGCCGACATGAAGACGCTGAGCAGCCTTTCCGAGGGTGGCGGCGCTGCTCGAACCGATCGCCAGGCTGCTGCCGCGAATGCTGCTGCGGCGACCGGCGAGTTCACCGGACGGTTCCCGTATCTGATGACGATCGACAAGCCGATCATCGCCGCCGTGAACGGGGCGGTTGCTGGCATGGCGTTCCCGTTCTCGCTCTGCTGCGACCTTCGCGTCGTCTCGCCCGACGCGCTGTTCCTCACCGCCTTTGCCCAGCGCGGCCTGATTGCCGAGTGGGGTCTGAGCTGGCTGCTGCCTCGCCTCGTCGGTCCGTCCGTGGCTCTCGATCTGTTGATGTCGTCGCGCAAGGTCGGTGGCGAGGAGGCCATGTCGATCGGCCTCGCCAACTATCTCGTTGAAGCTGACGATCTCGTACCGTTCTGCCGCCGCTACATCGAGCGCCTGTCGACGACGTGCTCGCCGACGTCGATGGGCATCATG